>NZ_JAQZAA010000071.1:0-17499 GCF_028640875.1 Pseudomonas sp. SBT1-2
GGTCACGCCGACTACGTCAAAAACATGATCACTGGTGCTGCCCAGATGGACGGCGCGATCCTGGTTTGCTCGGCTGCCGATGGTCCGATGCCGCAAACTCGTGAGCACATCCTGCTGTCCCGTCAGGTAGGCGTTCCGTACATCGTTGTCTTCCTGAACAAGGCTGACATGGTTGACGACGCTGAGCTGCTGGAACTGGTTGAGATGGAAGTGCGCGATCTGCTGAGCACTTACGACTTCCCAGGTGATGACACTCCAATCATCATCGGTTCGGCTCTGATGGCTCTGAACGGCCAAGACGACAACGAAATGGGCACTACCGCTGTTAAGAAGCTGGTAGAAACTCTGGATACCTACATCCCAGAGCCAGAGCGTGCTATCGACAAGCCGTTCCTGATGCCTATCGAAGACGTGTTCTCGATCTCCGGTCGTGGCACCGTGGTAACTGGCCGTGTTGAGCGTGGTATCGTTCGCATCCAGGAAGAAGTTGAGATCGTTGGTCTGCGCGAAACTCAGAAAACCACCTGCACCGGCGTTGAAATGTTCCGCAAGCTGCTCGACGAAGGTCGTGCTGGCGAGAACTGCGGCGTTCTGCTGCGTGGCACCAAGCGTGACGACGTTGAGCGTGGCCAGGTTCTGGTTAAGCCAGGTACCGTTAAGCCGCACACCAAGTTCACTGCTGAAGTGTACGTTCTGAGCAAAGAAGAAGGCGGCCGTCATACTCCGTTCTTCAAAGGCTACCGTCCACAGTTCTACTTCCGTACTACTGACGTGACTGGTAACTGCGAGCTGCCAGAAGGCGTTGAAATGGTAATGCCAGGTGACAACATCCAGATGACTGTCACTCTGATCAAAACCATCGCGATGGAAGATGGTCTGCGTTTCGCTATCCGTGAAGGCGGTCGTACCGTCGGCGCTGGCGTCGTAGCCAAGGTCATCGAGTAAGTTCTTGATATATCTCCATCGGGCCGGCATAATGGTCGGCCTGATTTGTTTTTAGGTCAGTAGCTCAATTGGCAGAGCGACGGTCTCCAAAACCGTAGGTTGGGGGTTCGATTCCCTCCTGACCTGCCAGATTCACTCGGTGTGTCTGGCTTTCTTTTCACAGGATCTTCATAGATGACTCCTAAAGCTGAAGCTCAAGGCTCTCGCTTCGATCTGCTCAAGTGGCTTGTAGTAGTTGCTTTGGTGGTCCTTGGCGTTGTCGGTAATCAGTATTACTCTGCTTCGCCGATCCTGTACCGTGTGCTCGCTTTGCTTGCCATTGCTGCTGTAGCTGCCTTTGTAGGCTTGCAGACGGCCAAGGGCAAGTCTTTCTTTGTACTGGTTAAGGAAGCTCGCACCGAGATTCGTAAAGTCGTATGGCCAACTCGCCAAGAAACCACGCAGACCACGTTGATCGTAGTGGCTGTTGTTCTGGTTATGGCGTTGCTGTTGTGGGGGCTTGATTCCCTGCTCGGCTGGCTCGTTTCCTTGATTGTTGGCTAAGGGTGTCCCGTGGCTAAGCGTTGGTACGTTGTGCATGCTTACTCGGGTTATGAGAAGCATGTAATGCGTTCGTTGATCGAGCGCGTAAAGCTGGCTGGCATGGAAGATGGCTTTGGCGAAATTCTGGTTCCCACTGAAGAAGTGGTTGAAATGCGTAATGGCCAGAAACGCAAAAGTGAGCGCAAGTTCTTCCCTGGTTATGTGCTGGTTCAGATGGATATGAACGAGGGTACTTGGCACTTGGTCAAGGATACTCCTCGGGTGATGGGCTTCATTGGTGGTACAGCCGACAAGCCTGCACCAATCACGGACAAAGAGGCAGAAGCGATTCTGCGTCGTGTCGCTGATGGTAGCGACAAGCCTAAGCCGAAGACTCTGTTCGAGCCGGGTGAGGTTGTTCGTGTTACCGATGGTCCGTTCGCTGACTTTAACGGCACTGTCGAAGAAGTTAACTACGAAAAGAGCCGGATCCAAGTGGCTGTGCTCATTTTCGGTCGCTCTACTCCGGTAGAGCTAGAGTTCAGTCAGGTCGAAAAGGCATAACTGAACGAGAATCCCATACCCCGCAGCCCAAGGCTGTGGGGTTTTGTCGTCACTGGGATAAACGCGCAAGTAACCGGGGAGCCTTTCTAGGCGTTTGAACCCGTAATTGGAGTGCCTCATGGCTAAGAAGATTACTGCTTACATCAAGCTGCAAGTGAAGGCCGCACAGGCCAACCCAAGTCCACCCGTCGGTCCAGCTCTGGGTCAGCACGGCGTGAACATCATGGAATTCTGCAAGGCCTTCAACGCCCGTACCCAGGGTCTTGAGCCAGGTCTGCCGACTCCTGTGATCATCACTGTTTACAGTGACCGTAGCTTCACTTTCGAAACTAAGAGCACCCCAGCTTCGGTTCTGCTGAAGAAAGCTGCTGGCCTGACCAGCGGCTCCGCTCGTCCGAACACCGTTAAGGTTGGCACCGTTACCCGTGCTCAGCTGGAAGAAATCGCGAAAACCAAAAACGCGGATCTGACTGCAGCTGATATGGATGCAGCCGTGCGTACTATCGCCGGTTCTGCTCGTAGCATGGGCCTTAACGTGGAGGGTGTGTAATGGCTAAGCTGACCAAGCGCCAAAAGGCTATCGCGGGCAAGATTGAAGCGGGCAAGGCCTACAGCTTCGTAGACGCAGCTGCTCTCCTGACCGAGCTGTCGACCGTCAAGTTCAGCGAGTCTGTCGACGTCGCTGTAAACCTGGGCGTTGACCCACGTAAATCTGACCAGGTTGTTCGCAGCGCTACCGTGCTGCCACATGGCACTGGCAAGACTGTACGTGTAGCTGTGTTCACCCAAGGTCCAGCTGCTGAAGCTGCCCTGGCTGCCGGCGCTGATCGCGTAGGTATGGACGACCTGGCTGCCGAAATGAAAGGCGGGGACCTGAACTATGACGTGGTTATTGCTTCCCCGGATGCAATGCGCGTTGTAGGTCAACTGGGTCAGATCCTCGGCCCACGTGGTCTGATGCCTAACCCTAAGGTTGGTACCGTAACTCCAGACGTAGCAGGCGCTGTTAAAAACGCCAAGGCTGGTCAGGTTCGTTATCGCACCGACAAAAACGGCATTATCCACACCTCCGTTGGCAAGGTTGGCTTCGACGCCATCAAGCTGAAGGAAAACGTTGAAGCCCTGATCGCTGATCTGAAGCGTATCAAGCCAGCTTCTTCGAAAGGTATCTACGTCAAGCGCGTTACCCTGAGCACCACTATGGGCCCAGGTCTGGTCATCGACCAGGGTTCGCTGGACGTATAAGACACAGGTTGACGCAAGAGATTGCGTCAATTGAAAGATTGGGGTCCCTGCCTGGCGGGGGCTATCCAAGACCGTAGGCGACGCAAGTCTTAAACCACAAGCCTACGCAGATGGTGCTCCCGGTTCCTTACCGAATCAGACACCAAAACGACATCCGGCCTCGGTTGGATGAAACGGTAACAAGCAGGAGTTGAACCCGTGGCAATTAAACTCGAAGACAAGAAGGCCATCGTCGCTGAAGTCAACGAGGCTGCCAAAGGCGCTCTGTCCGCTGTCGTGGCTGATGCCCGTGGTGTGACAGTAGGCGCTATGACCGGACTCCGTAAAGAGGCCCGCGAAGCTGGCGTGTATGTACGTGTCGTACGTAACACCCTGCTCAAGCGCGCTGTTGAAGGCACTCAATATGACGTGCTCAACGACGCGTTCGTCGGCCCTACCCTGATTGCATTCTCCAAGGAACATCCGGGCGCTGCTGCTCGTATTTTCAAAGAGTTCGCAAAGGGTCAGGAAAAGTTCGAGATCAAGGCAGCTGCGTTCGAGGGCAAGTACCTCGCAGCAAACGAGATCGACGTGTTGGCTTCGCTGCCAACTCGCGACGAAGCTATTGCGAAGCTGATGAGCGTGATCCAAGGCGCTACCAGCAAGCTGGCTCGTACTCTGGCGGCCATTCGCGACCAGAAAGAAGCTGCTGCTGCCTAAGGCACTGCAAGCCCTTTCAAAATCATATGTTTAATTTGATGGCTGCGTAGGCTGTCACCCCAATACAGGAATTTATAGTCATGTCTCTGACTAACGAGCAAATCATCGAAGCAATCGGCCAGAAAACCGTTCTGGAAGTTGTTGAGCTGATCAAAGCAATGGAAGAAACCTTCGGCGTTACCGCTGCTGTTGCCGCTGCTGGCCCAGCTGCTGCTGCCGCTGTTGTTGAAGAACAAACTGAATTCAACGTCATGCTGACCGAAGCTGGCGAGAAGAAAGTTAACGTGATCAAGGCTGTACGTGAACTGACCGGTCTGGGCCTGAAAGAAGCCAAGGCTGTAGTTGACGGCGCTCCTGCCATGGTTCTGGAAGGCGTTGCTAAAGAAGCCGCTGACAAAGCCAAAGCAGCTCTGGAAGAAGCAGGCGCTAAAGTCGAGCTGAAGTAAGCATCGACTTTGTGTCTCCAGCCCAAGCGTTAAGCTGAGGCTGATGGCTGGTGGCTCTTGCCACCGGCCTTTTTCCGTTATTGGCAGCCGACTGGGTCGGTGCTTCTAACGTGCTGTAACCACCCTGTGCGGTGGCGCAAACCAAAGGGTTTGCACGATTTTCTGGCTGCTCCCGTCGGGAGGGGCCAAATAAGCAGGTGACCAAGCTGGGGAACGCTGATGGCTTACTCATATACTGAGAAAAAACGTATCCGCAAGGACTTTAGCAAGTTGCCGGACGTCATGGATGTGCCGTACCTCCTGGCCATCCAGCTGGATTCGTATCGTGAATTCTTGCAAGCGGGAGCGACTAAAGATCAGTTCCGCGACGTGGGCCTGCATGCGGCCTTCAAATCCGTTTTCCCGATCATCAGCTACTCCGGCAATGCTGCGTTGGAGTATGTCGGTTATCGCCTGGGCGAACCGGCATTTGATGTCAAAGAATGCGTGCTGCGCGGTGTAACTTACGCCGTACCTTTGCGGGTAAAAGTTCGTCTGATCATTTTCGACAAAGAATCGTCGAACAAAGCGATCAAGGACATCAAAGAGCAAGAAGTCTACATGGGTGAAATCCCCCTGATGACTGAGAACGGTACCTTCGTAATCAACGGTACCGAGCGTGTAATCGTTTCCCAGCTGCACCGTTCCCCTGGCGTATTCTTCGACCACGACCGTGGCAAGACGCACAGCTCCGGTAAGCTGCTGTACTCCGCACGTATCATTCCTTACCGCGGTTCCTGGTTGGACTTCGAGTTCGACCCGAAAGACTGCGTATTCGTGCGTATCGACCGTCGTCGCAAGCTGCCTGCATCGGTACTGCTGCGTGCGTTGGGCTACACCACTGAAGAAGTGCTGGACGCTTTCTACACCACCAACGTATTCCACGTGCGTGGCGAAAGCCTGAGCCTGGAGTTGGTGCCTCAGCGCCTGCGTGGTGAAATTGCGGTCCTCGATATTCAGGATGACAAAGGCAAGGTTATTGTCGAGCAGGGTCGTCGTATTACTGCTCGCCACATCAACCAGCTGGAAAAAGCCGGGATCAAAGAGCTGGAAGTGCCTCTGGACTACGTCCTGGGTCGTACTACCGCCAAGGTCATCGTGCATCCGGCCACCGGCGAAATCCTGGCAGAGTGCAACACCGAGCTGAACACCGAGATCCTGGCGAAGATCGCCAAGGCTCAGGTTGTGCGCATCGAAACGCTGTACACCAACGATATCGATTGCGGTCCGTTCGTTTCCGACACTCTGAAGATCGACTCCACCACCAACCAACTGGAAGCGTTGGTCGAGATCTATCGCATGATGCGTCCTGGCGAGCCTCCAACCAAGGATGCGGCCGAGACCCTGTTCAACAACCTGTTCTTCAGCCCTGAGCGTTATGACCTGTCTGCGGTCGGCCGGATGAAGTTCAACCGTCGTATCGGTCGTACCGAGATCGAAGGTTCCGGCGTGTTGTGCAAGGAAGACATCGTTGCGGTTCTGAAGACTCTGGTCGACATCCGTAACGGCAAAGGCATCGTCGATGACATCGACCACCTGGGCAACCGTCGTGTTCGCTGCGTAGGCGAGATGGCCGAGAACCAGTTCCGCGTTGGCCTGGTGCGTGTAGAGCGCGCGGTCAAAGAGCGTCTGTCGATGGCTGAAAGCGAAGGCCTGATGCCGCAAGACCTGATCAACGCCAAGCCAGTGGCGGCGGCGGTGAAGGAGTTCTTCGGTTCCAGCCAGCTGTCCCAGTTCATGGACCAGAACAACCCGCTGTCCGAGATCACCCACAAGCGCCGTGTCTCTGCACTCGGCCCAGGCGGCCTGACTCGTGAGCGTGCAGGCTTCGAAGTTCGTGACGTACACCCGACTCACTATGGTCGTGTATGCCCGATCGAGACGCCGGAAGGTCCGAACATCGGTCTGATTAACTCCCTGGCCGCCTATGCTCGCACCAACCAGTACGGTTTCCTCGAGAGCCCGTACCGTGTGGTGAAAGAAGGTCTGGTGACCGACGAAATCGTGTTCCTGTCCGCTATCGAAGAGGCCGATCACGTGATCGCCCAGGCTTCGGCGACCATGAACGACAAAGGTCAGCTGATCGACGAGCTGGTAGCTGTTCGTCACCTGAACGAATTCACCGTCAAGGCGCCAGAAGACGTCACCTTGATGGACGTTTCGCCGAAGCAGGTAGTTTCGGTTGCGGCGTCGCTGATTCCGTTCCTCGAGCACGACGACGCCAACCGTGCGTTGATGGGGTCGAACATGCAGCGTCAGGCTGTACCAACCCTGCGTGCCGACAAGCCGCTGGTAGGTACCGGCATGGAGCGTAACGTTGCCCGTGACTCCGGCGTCTGCGTCGTGGCTCGTCGTGGCGGCGTGATCGACTCGGTTGATGCCAGCCGTATCGTGGTTCGTGTTGCAGATGACGAAGTTGAGCCAGGCGAAGCCGGTGTCGACATCTACAACCTGACCAAATACACCCGCTCCAACCAGAACACCTGCATCAACCAGCGTCCGCTGGTGAGCAAGGGTGATCGGGTTCAGCGCAGCGACATCATGGCCGACGGTCCGTCCACCGACATGGGTGAACTGGCTCTGGGTCAGAACATGCGCATCGCGTTCATGGCATGGAACGGCTTCAACTTCGAAGACTCCATCTGCCTGTCCGAGCGTGTGGTCCAGGAAGACCGCTTCACCACGATCCACATCCAGGAACTGACCTGTGTGGCCCGTGACACCAAGCTTGGCCCAGAGGAAATCACTGCGGACATCCCGAACGTGGGTGAAGCTGCACTGAACAAGCTGGACGAAGCCGGTATCGTTTATGTCGGTGCTGAAGTAGGCGCAGGCGACATCCTGGTCGGTAAGGTCACTCCGAAAGGCGAGACCCAGCTGACTCCGGAAGAAAAACTGCTGCGTGCAATTTTCGGTGAAAAAGCCAGCGACGTTAAAGACACCTCCCTGCGCGTACCTACCGGTACCAAGGGTACTGTCATCGACGTACAGGTCTTCACTCGTGACGGTGTAGAGCGTGACGCTCGTGCCCTGTCGATCGAGAAGAGCCAGCTCGACGAGATCCGCAAGGATCTGAACGAAGAGTTCCGTATCGTCGAAGGCGCCACTTTCGAACGTCTGCGTTCCGCTCTGGTCGGCCACAAAGCCGAAGGCGGCGCCGGCCTGAAGAAAGGTCAGGAAATCACCGACGAAGTACTCGACGGTCTTGAGCATGGCCAGTGGTTCAAACTGCGCATGGCTGAAGATGCTCTGAACGAGCAGCTCGAGAAGGCCCAGGCCTACATCGTTGATCGCCGCCGTCTGCTGGACGACAAGTTCGAAGACAAGAAGCGCAAGCTGCAGCAGGGCGATGACCTGGCTCCAGGCGTGCTGAAAATCGTCAAGGTTTACCTGGCAATCCGTCGTCGCATCCAGCCGGGCGACAAGATGGCCGGTCGTCACGGTAACAAGGGTGTGGTCTCGGTGATCATGCCGGTTGAAGACATGCCGCACGATGCCAACGGCACCCCGGTCGACGTCGTCCTCAACCCGTTGGGCGTACCTTCGCGTATGAACGTTGGTCAGATTCTCGAAACTCACCTGGGCCTCGCGGCCAAAGGTCTGGGCGAGAAGATCAACCGCATGGTCGAAGAGCAGCGCAAGGTCGCGGAATTGCGTAAGTTCCTGGACGAGATCTACAACCAGATCGGTGGTCGTAACGAAGATCTGGATAGCTTCTCCGATCAGGAAATCCTGGATCTGGCGAAAAACCTACGCGGCGGCGTGCCGATGGCCACTCCGGTGTTCGACGGTGCCAAGGAAAGCGAAATCAAGGCCATGCTGAAACTGGCGGACCTGCCAGAAAGCGGCCAGATGCAACTGACCGACGGCCGTACCGGCAACAAGTTCGAGCGCCCGGTTACTGTTGGCTACATGTACATGCTGAAGCTGAACCACTTGGTAGACGACAAGATGCACGCTCGTTCTACCGGTTCGTACAGCCTGGTTACCCAGCAGCCGCTGGGTGGTAAGGCGCAGTTCGGTGGTCAGCGTTTCGGGGAGATGGAGGTCTGGGCACTGGAAGCATACGGTGCTGCATACACTCTGCAAGAAATGCTCACAGTGAAGTCGGACGATGTGAACGGCCGGACCAAGATGTACAAAAACATCGTGGACGGCGATCACCGTATGGAGCCGGGCATGCCCGAGTCCTTCAACGTGTTGATCAAAGAAATTCGTTCCCTCGGCATCGATATCGATCTGGAAACCGAATAACACGTGACGCGAATCGAGAGCGGGGCAGGATTGCCCGCTCTCTGCTCCGCCAGGAGGAAAGGCCTTGAAAGACCTACTGAATTTGCTGAAAAACCAGGGTCAAGTCGAAGAGTTCGACGCCATCCGTATCGGATTGGCCTCGCCTGAGATGATCCGTTCGTGGTCGTTCGGTGAAGTTAAAAAGCCGGAAACCATCAACTACCGTACGTTCAAGCCTGAGCGTGACGGCCTGTTCTGCGCCAAGATCTTTGGCCCGGTAAAGGATTACGAGTGCCTGTGCGGTAAGTACAAGCGCTTGAAGCATCGTGGCGTGATCTGCGAAAAGTGCGGCGTTGAAGTTGCACTGGCCAAGGTTCGCCGTGAGCGCATGGCGCACATCGAACTGGCTTCGCCAGTTGCCCACATCTGGTTCCTGAAATCGCTGCCGTCCCGTATCGGCCTGCTGATGGACATGACCCTGCGTGATATCGAGCGTGTTCTCTACTTCGAGAGCTATGTCGTTATCGACCCGGGCATGACCACTCTGGAAAAAGGTCAGTTGCTCAACGACGAGCAGTACTTCGAAGCACTGGAAGAGTTCGGTGACGACTTCGACGCCCGCATGGGTGCCGAGGCTGTCCGCGAGCTGTTGCACGCTATCGACCTGGAGCACGAGATTGGCCGTCTGCGCGAAGAGATTCCGCAAACCAACTCGGAAACCAAGATCAAGAAACTGTCCAAGCGTCTGAAGTTGATGGAAGCCTTCCAGGGTTCCGGCAACCTGCCAGAGTGGATGGTGCTGACCGTTCTGCCGGTTCTGCCGCCAGATCTGCGTCCACTGGTCCCGCTGGATGGTGGTCGTTTCGCGACTTCCGACCTCAACGATCTGTATCGTCGAGTGATCAACCGTAACAACCGCTTGAAGCGCCTGCTCGATCTGTCCGCTCCGGACATCATCGTGCGCAACGAAAAGCGTATGTTGCAGGAAGCCGTCGACGCACTGCTCGACAACGGTCGTCGTGGCCGCGCTATCACCGGTTCCAACAAGCGTCCTCTGAAATCCCTGGCTGACATGATCAAGGGTAAGCAAGGTCGTTTCCGTCAGAACTTGCTCGGTAAGCGTGTTGACTACTCCGGTCGTTCGGTAATTACCGTAGGCCCGACCCTGCGTCTGCACCAGTGCGGTCTGCCTAAGAAAATGGCTCTCGAGCTGTTCAAACCGTTCATTTTCGGCAAGTTGGAAATGCGTGGCCTGGCCACCACCATCAAAGCCGCGAAGAAGATGGTCGAGCGCGAGCTGCCAGAGGTTTGGGACGTTCTCGCCGAAGTGATTCGCGAACACCCAGTGCTCCTCAACCGTGCACCGACCCTTCACCGTCTGGGTATCCAGGCGTTTGAACCGGTACTGATCGAAGGTAAGGCTATCCAGCTGCACCCTCTGGTCTGTGCTGCGTACAACGCCGACTTCGACGGCGACCAAATGGCCGTGCACGTACCGCTGACACTGGAAGCCCAGTTGGAAGCGCGTGCGTTGATGATGTCGACCAACAACATCCTGTCGCCAGCCAACGGTGAGCCAATCATCGTTCCGTCGCAGGACGTTGTATTGGGTCTGTACTACATGACTCGTGAAGCGATCAACGCCAAGGGCGAAGGTCGTGTGTTCGCGGATCTGCAGGAAGTTGACCGTGTGTTCCGTGCCGGCGAAGCCGCACTGCATGCCAAGGTCAAGGTGCGGATCACCGAAACCGTCAACGATCGTGATGGCGGCAGCGTGACCAACACCCGTATCGTCGACACCACTGTCGGCCGTGCGCTGTTGTTCCAGGTTGTGCCAAAAGGTCTGTCGTACGACGTCGTCAACCTGCCGATGAAGAAGAAGGCGATCTCCAAGCTGATCAACCAGTGCTACCGCGTGGTTGGTCTGAAAGAGACCGTGATCTTCGCTGACCAGTTGATGTACACCGGTTTTGCTTACTCGACCATTTCCGGCGTTTCTATCGGTGTTAACGACTTCGTTATCCCGGATGAAAAAGCCCGCATCATCGGTGCTGCCACCGACGAAGTGAAAGAGATCGAGAGCCAGTACGCCTCCGGCCTGGTGACCCAGGGCGAGAAGTACAACAAAGTGATCGACCTCTGGTCGAAAGCGAACGACGAAGTCTCCAAGGCGATGATGGCCAACCTCTCGAAAGAGAAGGTCATCGACCGTCACGGCGACGAAGTCGAGCAAGAATCTTTCAACTCGATGTACATGATGGCCGACTCGGGTGCGCGGGGTTCCGCAGCACAGATTCGTCAGCTGGCCGGTATGCGTGGTCTGATGGCCAAGCCGGACGGTTCCATTATCGAAACGCCGATTACTGCGAACTTCCGTGAAGGTCTGAGCGTACTCCAGTACTTCATCTCGACTCACGGTGCTCGTAAAGGTCTGGCGGATACCGCGTTGAAAACTGCGAACTCCGGTTACCTGACTCGTCGTCTGGTGGACGTGGCGCAGGATCTGGTTGTAACCGAGATCGACTGTGGCACCGAACACGGCCTGGTAATGACTCCGCACATTGAAGGCGGCGACGTTGTAGAGCCGTTGGGTGAGCGCGTGTTGGGTCGTGTTATTGCCCGTGACGTATTCAAGCCAGGTACCGAGGACGTCATCGTTCCTGCCGGCACTCTGGTCGACGAGAAGTGGGTTGAGTTCATCGAGCTGAACAGCATCGACGAAGTGATCGTGCGTTCGCCGATCAGTTGCGAAACCCGCTACGGCATTTGCGCCAAGTGCTACGGCCGCGACCTGGCTCGTGGTCACCAGGTGAACATCGGTGAAGCTGTCGGCGTTATCGCTGCTCAGTCCATCGGTGAGCCGGGTACCCAGCTGACGATGCGTACGTTCCACATCGGTGGTGCGGCAAGCCGGACCTCCGCGGCCGACAGCGTTCAGGTGAAGAATGGCGGTACCGTCCGTCTGCACAACCTGAAGCACGTTGAGCGAGTGGATGGTCATCTGGTTGCTGTGTCCCGTTCCGGTGAGCTGGCGATTGCTGACGACTTCGGTCGTGAGCGCGAGCGTTACAAGCTGCCGTACGGTGCTGTGATTTCGGTTAAAGAGGGTGACAAGGTCGACGCTGGCTCTATCGTGGCCAAGTGGGATCCGCACACCCACCCAATCGTTACCGAAATGAAAGGTACCGTGACCTACGTGGGCATGGAAGAAGGCATCACGATCAAGCGTCAGACTGACGAATTGACCGGTATGACCAACATTGAAGTTCTCGATGCCAAAGACCGTCCGGCTGCAGGTAAGGACATCCGTCCTGCAGTGAAGATGGTGGGTGACGATGGCAAAGATCTGCTGTTGCCAGGTACCGACGTACCGGCCCAGTACTTCCTGCCAGCCAACGCCCTGGTCGGTGTTGCGGACGGTGCGCGGATCGCGATCGGTGACGTTATCGCGCGTATTCCGCAAGAAACTTCGAAGACTCGTGACATCACCGGTGGTCTGCCGCGTGTTGCCGACCTGTTCGAAGCTCGTCGTCCGAAAGAGGCCTCGATCCTGGCTGAAGTCAGCGGCACCATCGCGTTCGGTAAAGAGACCAAAGGCAAGCGCCGTCTGGTCATTACCCCGAACGACGGTAGCGATCCGTACGAAGAGCTGATTCCGAAGTGGCGCCACCTGAACGTCTTCGAAGGCGAACAGGTAAACCGCGGCGAAGTTATCTCCGACGGTCCAAGCGATCCACACGACATCCTGCGTCTGCTGGGTGTGAGTGCGCTGGCCAAGTACATCGTGAACGAGATCCAGGACGTTTACCGTCTGCAAGGCGTGAAGATCAACGACAAGCACATCGAGACCATCCTGCGTCAGATGCTGCGTAAGGTTGAGATCGCTGAATCCGGCGATTCCAGTTTCATCAAGGGCGACCAGATGGAACTGACTCACGTACTGGTAGAGAACGAGCGTCTGAACACCGAAGACAAGTTTGTCGCCAAGTTCACCCGCGTTCTGCTGGGTATCACCAAGGCGTCGCTGTCGACCGAATCGTTCATCTCGGCGGCCTCTTTCCAAGAGACCACTCGCGTACTGACCGAAGCGGCGGTAACCGGCAAGCGCGATTACCTGCGCGGCCTGAAAGAAAACGTCGTCGTGGGTCGCCTGATCCCGGCTGGTACCGGCCTGGCGTATCACAGCGAGCGTAAGCGTCGTCGTGATGCCGACAAGCCGCTGCGCGTAAGCGCAAGTGAAGTTGAAGCTGCCCTGACCGAAGCGCTGAACTCCAGCGGTAACTGAGGTCTGCAGTAGATTGAGATAGGGCCCTGGCTTTTCCGCTCACGAATCAAGACGATTTTGTCGGAGTTCGCTGATCGGGGAGGCCGGGGCCTTGCCTTGACTGGGGACAAGATCCTCTTTAGACTCTTGTACCCCTAAATTTGGTGGGGCTTGCGCCCTGCCATTTTGTTTATGTCGAAAGACAACAGTGGAGCTAGTAGATGGCAACTATCAACCAGCTGGTACGTCAGCCGCGTAAGCGTATCGTCGAGAAATCCGACGTACCTGCGCTGCAGAACTGCCCGCAACGTCGTGGCGTGTGCACTCGCGTGTATACCACTACGCCGAAAAAACCTAACTCGGCACTGCGTAAAGTATGCCGTGTGCGTCTGACCAACGGTTTCGAGGTTTCCTCGTACATCGGTGGTGAAGGCCACAACCTGCAAGAGCACAGCGTGGTACTGATCCGCGGCGGTCGTGTAAAAGACTTGCCAGGTGTTCGTTATCACACCGTTCGCGGCTCCCTGGATACCTCCGGCGTTAAAGGTCGTAACCAAGGTCGTTCGAAGTACGGTACCAAGCGTCCGAAGTAATCGGCCGTTTTGCAGTTAATTATTTTATTGAGTCGATAAGAGTAAGGTCGGGCACGAGTCCTTTGGATCAACTGTCCCGAGCTAACCTGAAGACCGTTTGAGGGCTTATCATGCCAAGACGTCGCGTAGCAGCCAAACGTGAGATTCTGGACGATCCGAAATACGGAAGCCAGATCCTCGCCAAGTTCATGAACCACGTAATGGAAAGCGGCAAGAAAGCCGTTGCCGAGCGTATCGTTTATGGCGCGCTGGAAAAAGTTAAAGAACGCAAGAACAGCGATCCCCTGGAAATCTTCGAGAAAGCTCTCGACGCCATCGCTCCGCTGGTCGAAGTGAAGTCGCGCCGTGTTGGCGGTGCTACTTACCAGGTTCCGGTCGAAGTTCGTCCGTCCCGTCGTAACGCTCTGGCAATGCGCTGGTTGGTAGACTTCGCCCGTAAGCGCGGCGAGAAGTCTATGGCTCTGCGCTTGGCTGGCGAACTGCTGGACGCTGCCGAAGGCAAAGGTGCTGCAGTTAAGAAGCGTGAAGACGTACACCGTATGGCTGAAGCCAACAAGGCTTTCTCGCACTACCGCTTCTAATATCGGCATCATTCATTTTGCGAGGGCTTTATGGCTCGTACTACAGCAATCAACCGCTACCGTAACATCGGTATCTGTGCCCACGTTGACGCGGGCAAGACTACCACTACCGAGCGGATCCTGTTCTACACAGGTCTCAGCCACAAGATGGGTGAGGTGCATGACGGCGCTGCTACCACCGACTGGATGGTGCAGGAGCAGGAGCGTGGTATCACCATTACCTCCGCTGCTGTAACTACCTTCTGGAAAGGTTCGCGCGGCCAATACGATAACTATCGTGTAAACGTTATCGATACCCCAGGCCACGTAGACTTCACCATTGAAGTAGAGCGTTCGCTGCGCGTACTCGACGGCGCGGTCGTTGTGTTCTGCGGTACTTCCGGTGTTGAGCCTCAGTCCGAAACCGTATGGCGTCAAGCCAACAAATACGGCGTTCCACGTGTTGTTTACGTGAACAAGATGGACCGTGCTGGTGCCAACTTCCTGCGCGTTGTTGCTCAGATCAAAAACCGTCTGGGTCACACTCCGGTTCCAGTTCAGCTGGCTATCGGTGCAGAAGATAACTTCGAAGGTCAGATCGATCTGATCAAGATGAAGGCTATCTACTGGAACGACGACGACAAGGGTACTACCTATCGCGAGGAAGAAATTCCTGCCGATATGCTGGACCTGGCTAACGAGTGGCGCTCCAACATGGTTGAGGCTGCTGCCGAAGCTAACGAAGAGCTGATGAACAAGTACCTTGAAGAAGGTGAGCTGACCGTCGAAGAGATCAAGGCAGGCCTGCGTGCGCGCACCCTGGCCAGCGAGATCGTTCCGGCTGTCTGCGGTTCCTCGTTCAAGAACAAGGGTGTTCCGCTGGTTCTCGACGCTGTCATCGACTTCCTGCCGGCTCCGACCGAGATCCCTGCGATCAAGGGCGTTCATCCGGACAGCACCGACGACAACGAAATCGTTGACGAGCGTCACGCTGACGACAACGAGCCGTTCTCGGCTCTGGCGTTCAAGATTGCCACCGACCCGTTCGTGGGTACTCTGACCTTCGTTCGCGTTTACTCGGGTTTCCTGAGCTCCGGCGACTCCGTGATCAATTCGGTCAAGGGCAAGAAGGAGCGTGTTGGTCGTATGGTGCAAATGCACGCGAACCAGCGCGAAGAGATCAAAGAAGTACGTGCAGGCGACATCGCTGCTCTGATCGGTATGAAAGACGTCACCACTGGTGACACGCTTTGCGATATCGACAAGCCGATCATTCTTGAGCGTATGGACTTCCCTGAGCCGGTGATTTCGGTTGCTGTAGAGCCGAAAACCAAGGCTGACCAGGAGAAGATGGGTATTGCTCTGGGCAAACTGGCTCAGGAGGACCCGTCGTTCCGCGTCAAGACTGACGAAGAAACCGGTCAGACCATCATTTCGGGTATGGGTGAGCTGCACCTGGATATCCTTGTTGACCGTATGCGTCGTGAATTCAACGTAGAAGCCAACATCGGTAAGCCGCAGGTTTCCTATCGCGAGAAGATCACCGTCGGCTGTGAAGTTGAAGGTAAGTTCGTTCGTCAATCCGGCGGTCGTGGCCAGTTCGGTCATTGCTGGATCCGTTTTGCTCCGGCAGACGTCGACGAAAAAGGCAATATCACTGAAGGTCTGGTGTTTGCCAACGAGGTCGTTGGTGGTGTGGTTCCGAAGGAATACATCCCGGCAATCCAGAAGGGTATCGAAGAGCAGATGAAGAACGGCGTTGTCGCCGGCTATCCGCTGATCGGCCTGAAGGCTACCGTGTTTGATGGTTCTTACCACGACGTCGACTCTAACGAGATGGCGTTTAAGGTAGCGGCCTCCATGGCGACCAAGCAGCTGCGTGAGAAGGGCAAGGGCGTAGTTCTTGAGCCGATCATGAAGGTTGAAGTAGTAACCCCTGAGGACTACATGGGTGACGTGATGGGTGACCTGAACCGTCGTCGTGGTCTGATCCAGGGTATGGAAGACTCGGTCTCTGGCAAGGTTATCCGTGCTGAAGTGCCGCTGGGTGAAATGTTCGGTTATGCGACCGACGTTCGTTCCATGTCCCAGGGTCGCGCGAGCTACTCCATGGAGTTCTCCAAGTACGCCGAAGCTCCGTCGAATATCGTCGAAGCGCTCGTTAAAAAACAAGGCTAATCCAGCCCTTTAGGCAAGAGGTTCACTGTCGTGGCTAAAGAAAAATTTGAACGTAACAAACCGCACGTCAACGTTGGCACCATCGGTCACGTTGACCACGGTAAAACCACTCTGACTGCTGCTCTGACTCGTGTTTGCTCCGAGGTTTTCGGTTCGGCTCGCGTTGACTTCGACAAGATCGACAGCGCCCCAGAAGAAAAAGCTCGTGGTATCACCATCAACACTGCGCACGTAGAGTACGACTCGAACATTCGTCACTACGCGCACGTTGACTGCCCGGGTCACGCCGACTACGTCAAAAACATGATCACTGGTGCTGCCCAGATGGACGGCGCGATCCTGGTTTGCTCGGCTGCCGATGGTCCGATGCCGCAAACTCGTGAGCACATCCTGCTGTCCCGTCAGGTAGGCGTTCCGTACATCGTTGTCTTCCTGAACAAGGCTGACATGGTTGACGACGCTGAGCTGCTGGAACTGGTTGAGATGGAAGTGCGCGATCTGCTGAGCACTTACGACTTCCCAGGTGATGACACTCCAATCATCATCGGTTCGGCTCTGATGGCTCTGAACGGCCAAGACGACAACGAAATGGGCACTACCGCTGTTAAGAAGCTGGTAGAAACTCTGGATACCTACATCCCAGAGCCAGAGCGTGCTATCGACAAGCCGTTCCTGATGCCTATCGAAGACGTGTTCTCGATCTCCGGTCGTGGCACCGTGGTAACTGGCCGTGTTGAGCGTGGTATCGTTCGCATCCAGGAAGAAGTTGAGATCGTTGGTCTGCGCGAAACTCAGAAAACCACCTGCACCGGCGTTGAAATGTTCCGCAAGCTGCTCGACGAAGGTCGTGCTGGCGAGAACTGCGGCGTTCTGCTGCGTGGCACCAAGCGTGACGACGTTGAGCGTGGCCAGGTTCTGGTTAAGCCAGGTACCGTTAAGCCGCACACCAAGTTCACTGCTGAAGTGTACGTTCTGAGCAAAGAAGAAGGCGGCCGTCATACTCCGTTCTTCAAAGGCTACCGTCCACAGTTCTACTTCCGTACTACTGACGTGACTGGTAACTGCGAGCTGCCAGAAGGCGTTGAAATGGTAATGCCAGGTGACAACATCCAGATGACTGTCACTCTGATCAAAACCATCGCGATGGAAGATGGTCTGCGTTTCGCTATCCGTGAAGGCGGTCGTACCGTCGGCGCTGGCGTCGTAGCCAA
>NZ_JAQZAA010000072.1:0-7500 GCF_028640875.1 Pseudomonas sp. SBT1-2
TTGGCTACGACGCCAGCGCCGACGGTACGACCGCCTTCACGGATAGCGAAACGCAGACCATCTTCCATCGCGATGGTTTTGATCAGAGTGACAGTCATCTGGATGTTGTCACCTGGCATTACCATTTCAACGCCTTCTGGCAGCTCGCAGTTACCAGTCACGTCAGTAGTACGGAAGTAGAACTGTGGACGGTAGCCTTTGAAGAACGGAGTATGACGGCCGCCTTCTTCTTTGCTCAGAACGTACACTTCAGCAGTGAACTTGGTGTGCGGCTTAACGGTACCTGGCTTAACCAGAACCTGGCCACGCTCAACGTCGTCACGCTTGGTGCCACGCAGCAGAACGCCGCAGTTCTCGCCAGCACGACCTTCGTCGAGCAGCTTGCGGAACATTTCAACGCCGGTGCAGGTGGTTTTCTGAGTTTCGCGCAGACCAACGATCTCAACTTCTTCCTGGATGCGAACGATACCACGCTCAACACGGCCAGTTACCACGGTGCCACGACCGGAGATCGAGAACACGTCTTCGATAGGCATCAGGAACGGCTTGTCGATAGCACGCTCTGGCTCTGGGATGTAGGTATCCAGAGTTTCTACCAGCTTCTTAACAGCGGTAGTGCCCATTTCGTTGTCGTCTTGGCCGTTCAGAGCCATCAGAGCCGAACCGATGATGATTGGAGTGTCATCACCTGGGAAGTCGTAAGTGCTCAGCAGATCGCGCACTTCCATCTCAACCAGTTCCAGCAGCTCAGCGTCGTCAACCATGTCAGCCTTGTTCAGGAAGACAACGATGTACGGAACGCCTACCTGACGGGACAGCAGGATGTGCTCACGAGTTTGCGGCATCGGACCATCGGCAGCCGAGCAAACCAGGATCGCGCCGTCCATCTGGGCAGCACCAGTGATCATGTTTTTGACGTAGTCGGCGTGACCTGGGCAGTCAACGTGCGCGTAGTGACGAATGTTCGAGTCGTACTCTACGTGCGCGGTGTTGATGGTGATACCACGAGCTTTTTCTTCTGGGGCGCTGTCGATCTTGTCGAAGTCAACACGAGCCGAACCGAAAACCTCGGAGCAGACGCGAGTCAGAGCAGCAGTCAGAGTGGTTTTACCGTGGTCAACGTGACCAATGGTACCAACGTTGACGTGCGGCTTATTACGTTCGAACTTTTCCTTAGCCATCGAAATCACCCCTAGGAGAAGAATTGAGCAAGTCACACAAGCCATTAAAACAAAGGCAGATATTTTCATATCTGCCTTGTTATATGGAGCTCTTGAGCGGATTTGAACCGCTGACCTCACCCTTACCAAGGGTGTGCTCTACCAACTGAGCTACAAGAGCGAAACACTTTGCACAACCTGCAAACTTGGAGCGGGTAGCGGGAATCGAACCCGCATCATCAGCTTGGAAGGCTGAGGTTCTACCACTAAACTATACCCGCGGAGCTTGCAGCTCACGCTTAAATCTGGTGGAGGGGGAAGGATTCGAACCTTCGAAGTCGTAGACGTCAGATTTACAGTCTGATCCCTTTGGCCGCTCGGGAACCCCTCCTAAGCGAGGCAGCATTTTATACTATGCCACCCTTCTGTCAAGCATTTTCTCATTAAAAACCTGAGGTTAGCTGCGTTGACCTTGCTTCGCTGCGCCTACCTCTAGAGGTCTTCACTGCGGAGCGGGCGCCATTCTATGCAAACTATTCGGCAGTTGCAATGCCTTCGCATGACATTATTTTATGTTTTAACTCATTGAATTCTTTAGCAAGATTCTGCAGCAACGAATCATCCAGCAAATGCTTGCTTTCAGGGGGCACACGCAACCAATAACCAGAAGCATCAGGCAGAGCCAAAGACTTCAACCGAACCTCCACACCCAATACCGACAGGCGCTGCTCAAGCGTTTGAGCCTGATCACGACGAGCAAAACCACCTATATAGAGGCAATCGCCTTGAGCCTCGCCTCCCTTGTCACGCCTGGAGAGCGAGCCAGACGACTCACTCAGCAAGCGAATATCCTGCTGAGCCCCCTTATAAAGCGTCAGAGGCGTTACCTCCTTCGCACGCAAAGGCGCCTCCTGCTGATGCCAGACGTAATAGAACACATTGAGAACCAGGAGCAGCAGGAACAACCAGCGCATAAAAACCTCAGGACAATGGGCACGCCATAGCCAATCCGACAAAAACCAGATCAGGGACCACTCGCCCCTGCGGCACGACACCAGAAACCAGCTCAGCATCACCACCAGTGAGGAACACCACGAAATCTTCCCCCCAATAGTCGCGCGCCAGCTCCAGCTGAGTCAGCACAAACCCTCTCAACATCAATGAGCAGCCGCGCTCTACCGCTTCAACCGTCGTACGCCCCGGCAACAGGCTCTCCAAGGCGCGCTCGGCAGACAAATCGTCGTACCGAATCCGACGAGTGTGAGTTCTCAACTGATTACGCATCAATGGCATCCCCGGGCAGATAAAGCCCCCCAGGTGCTCCCCATCCGCCGCAATGAAGTCCGCAGTAACAGCGGTCCCAAAATCGAGCACCAGACAAGCACCAGCTGCCAGGCGAAAGCCCCCCAGCATGGCAAGCCAGCGGTCCAGACCAAGTCGTTCAAACTCCTCATAGCCATTTCGTACGCCTGCCATTTCTTTCGCAGGCGCAGCACAGACCACCGATACACCAAAAGCCTGTACCAACATAGAAGTAAGCCTGTTCGTCTCTTCGACCGTGCGAACGCTGACCAAACGGCAGCGGGTCAAGACCAAGCCGTTTAGCGCACGCAGATGCCCGACCAAGGCGTCATCGGAACCAACCACACCCTCAGCAAATACCCCAAGCGCGACATTATTCAGAACACGCCACTTAATGAAGCTGTTTCCACAGTCAAGCTCAAGAATCATCGCGCAACCTCAAGCTGAGCTCACCACCGCTGTAGACCCTCTCAACCCCATCTACTTCCAATCGCAATGCCCCTTGCTGATCGATGCCCATAACAACACCGTCTATTTTATTGACCCCAGCAATCAGAGACACCGCATTACCTTGCCACAAGTGATTCTGCTCCCACTCCTCTTGAATAGAGGAAAAGCCCTGGGCTTGGTGACGCTCCAGGTAAGCCCTCAGCATCATACTCAGCCGAGCAACCAACTGGTTGCGATCAACCTGCTTACCGGACTCAAGCCGCATAGAAGTCCACTGCTGATCAACCTCGTCAGTTTTCTGCATGTTGACGTTGATACCCACACCCAGAACCACATGACAAACATCGGCAGGATCCCCAACCAACTCCAGCAGGATTCCAGCGATTTTTTTGCGCCCAACCAAAACATCGTTTGGCCACTTCAGACCCGCACCAGCAACTCCAAACTCACGCAAGGTCTGCATGACTGCCAGCCCGACCACCAAGCTGAGCCCTTCAAGCTGACGCATTCCACCATCGATACGCAGCACGAGACTGTAATAAACATTTTCTGCAAAAGGGCTCACCCATTTGCGACCTCTCCGACCACGCCCCGCCGTCTGACGCTCAGCGAGCACCAGGAACGGCGCAGGCACGCCGCGCTCGACAGCCCTCAGAGCTTCAGCATTTGTAGAGTCGATGGAATCGAAAGCCAACACAGCCCAAGGGCAATCCTTTGACTGCTCGTAAATATCTGCCGGGCTCAGGAGCATCAGCGGAGCCGCCAGCTGATAACCGCGACCGCGGACTTTATGGATAGAAAGCCCCAGATCAGCCTCCAACTGCTGCAACTGCTTCCACACGGCACTACGGCTAATACCCAAGGCAGCACCAAGGGCCTGGCCCGAGTGAAACCGCCCGTCCTTCAGAAGCTCCAACAATGTCAGCATGCAGATCTCGCCTCACAATGAGGCAGGCATGATAGCCATGCCTAAGGCTGTTGCATAGAAAGCGTGACAGGCACAATCAGGCAGCTAGCGCCTGCAATTCAGAATGTTTTTTCTGCGCACAAAAACAAAACCCCAACTGCTTTCGCAATTGGGGTTTCGGAATTTAATCTTGACGATGACCTACTCTCACATGGGGAAACCCCACACTACCATCGGCGATGCATCGTTTCACTTCTGAGTTCGGGATGGGATCAGGTGGTTCCAATGCTCTATGGTCGTCAAGAAATTCGGTGTGCCGACTCGTCTTTCGACGCTTCAGCAAATTGGGTATGTAATAGCTTTGTGGTGCTTTTGTGAGTAGTGCAAACTTTCGGTTCGTTTCGTCTTCACACACCGCAACTCGCTCTTAAGCAAATTGCTTGGGTGTTATATGGTCAAGCCTCACGGGCAATTAGTATTGGTTAGCTCAACGCCTCACAGCGCTTACACACCCAACCTATCAACGTCGTAGTCTTCGACGGCCCTTCAGGGAACTCAAGGTTCCAGTGAGATCTCATCTTGAGGCAAGTTTCCCGCTTAGATGCTTTCAGCGGTTATCTTTTCCGAACATAGCTACCCGGCAATGCCACTGGCGTGACAACCGGAACACCAGAGGTTCGTCCACTCCGGTCCTCTCGTACTAGGAGCAGCCCCTCTCAAATCTCAAACGTCCACGGCAGATAGGGACCGAACTGTCTCACGACGTTCTAAACCCAGCTCGCGTACCACTTTAAATGGCGAACAGCCATACCCTTGGGACCGGCTTCAGCCCCAGGATGTGATGAGCCGACATCGAGGTGCCAAACACCGCCGTCGATATGAACTCTTGGGCGGTATCAGCCTGTTATCCCCGGAGTACCTTTTATCCGTTGAGCGATGGCCCTTCCATACAGAACCACCGGATCACTAAGACCTACTTTCGTACCTGCTCGACGTGTCTGTCTCGCAGTCAAGCGCGCTTTTGCCTTTATACTCTACGACCGATTTCCGACCGGTCTGAGCGCACCTTCGTACTCCTCCGTTACTCTTTAGGAGGAGACCGCCCCAGTCAAACTACCCACCATACACTGTCCTCGATCCGGATAACGGACCTGAGTTAGAACCTCAAAGTTGCCAGGGTGGTATTTCAAGGATGGCTCCACGCGAACTGGCGTCCACGCTTCAAAGCCTCCCACCTATCCTACACAAGCAAATTCAAAGTCCAGTGCAAAGCTATAGTAAAGGTTCACGGGGTCTTTCCGTCTAGCCGCGGATACACTGCATCTTCACAGCGATTTCAATTTCACTGAGTCTCGGGTGGAGACAGCGCCGCCATCGTTACGCCATTCGTGCAGGTCGGAACTTACCCGACAAGGAATTTCGCTACCTTAGGACCGTTATAGTTACGGCCGCCGTTTACCGGGGCTTCGATCAAGAGCTTCGCGTTAGCTAACCCCATCAATTAACCTTCCGGCACCGGGCAGGCGTCACACCCTATACGTCCACTTTCGTGTTTGCAGAGTGCTGTGTTTTTAATAAACAGTCGCAGCGGCCTGGTATCTTCGACCGGCATGGGCTTACGGAGCAAGTCCTTCACCCTCACCGGCGCACCTTCTCCCGAAGTTACGGTGCCATTTTGCCTAGTTCCTTCACCCGAGTTCTCTCAAGCGCCTTGGTATTCTCTACCCAACCACCTGTGTCGGTTTGGGGTACGGTTCCTAGTTATCTGAAGCTTAGAAGCTTTTCTTGGAAGCATGGCATCAACCACTTCGTCACCTGAAAGGTAACTCGTCATCAGCTCTCGGCCTTAGAACCCCGGATTTACCTAAGATTCCAGCCTACCACCTTAAACTTGGACAACCAACGCCAAGCTGGCCTAGCCTTCTCCGTCCCTCCATCGCAATAACTAGAAGTACAGGAATATTAACCTGTTTTCCATCGACTACGCTTTTCAGCCTCGCCTTAGGGACCGACTAACCCTGCGTCGATTAACGTTGCGCAGGAAACCTTGGTCTTTCGGCGTGGGTGTTTTTCACACCCATTGTCGTTACTCATGTCAGCATTCGCACTTCTGATACCTCCAGCAAGCTTCTCAACTCACCTTCACAGGCTTACAGAACGCTCCTCTACCGCATCACTTACGTGATACCCGTAGCTTCGGTGTATGGTTTGAGCCCCGTTACATCTTCCGCGCAGGCCGACTCGACTAGTGAGCTATTACGCTTTCTTTAAAGGGTGGCTGCTTCTAAGCCAACCTCCTAGCTGTCTAAGCCTTCCCACATCGTTTCCCACTTAACCATAACTTTGGGACCTTAGCTGACGGTCTGGGTTGTTTCCCTTTTCACGACGGACGTTAGCACCCGCCGTGTGTCTCCCATGCTCGGCACTTGTAGGTATTCGGAGTTTGCATCGGTTTGGTAAGTCGGGATGACCCCCTAGCCGAAACAGTGCTCTACCCCCTACAGTGATACATGAGGCGCTACCTAAATAGCTTTCGAGGAGAACCAGCTATCTCCGAGCTTGATTAGCCTTTCACTCCGATCCACAGGTCATCCGCTAACTTTTCAACGGTAGTCGGTTCGGTCCTCCAGTCAGTGTTACCTAACCTTCAACCTGCCCATGGATAGATCGCCCGGTTTCGGGTCTATACCCAGCGACTAAACGCCCTATTAAGACTCGCTTTCGCTACGCCTCCCCTATTCGGTTAAGCTCGCCACTGAATATAAGTCGCTGACCCATTATACAAAAGGTACGCAGTCACAGAACAAAGTCTGCTCCCACTGCTTGTACGCATACGGTTTCAGGATCTATTTCACTCCCCTCTCCGGGGTTCTTTTCGCCTTTCCCTCACGGTACTAGTTCACTATCGGTCAGTCAGTAGTATTTAGCCTTGGAGGATGGTCCCCCCATATTCAGACAAAGTTTCTCGTGCTCCGTCCTACTCGATTTCATGACTAAGAGACTTTCGCGTACAGGGCTATCACCCACTATG
Source organism: Pseudomonas sp. SBT1-2 (assembly GCF_028640875.1). NCBI lineage: Bacteria > Pseudomonadati > Pseudomonadota > Gammaproteobacteria > Pseudomonadales > Pseudomonadaceae > Pseudomonas > Pseudomonas sp. SBT1-2. The sequence goes on from NZ_JAQZAA010000072.1 coordinate 6,851, forward strand.
GCCGCACTTTCCAGAGCGTTCCGCTAATCTCAAAGCCACTTAAGGGCTAGTCCCCGTTCGCTCGCCACTACTAAGGGAATCTCGGTTGATTTCTTTTCCTCAGGGTACTTAGATGTTTCAGTTCCCCTGGTTCGCCTCTTGCACCTATGTATTCAGTACAAGATAACCATCTTATGATGGCTGGGTTCCCCCATTCAGACATCTCCGGATCAAAGTCTGTTTGCCGACTCCCCGAAGCTTTTCGCAGGCTACCACGTCTTTCATCGCCTCTGACTGCCAAGGCATCCACCGTATGCGCTTCTTCACTTGACCATATAACCCCAAGCAATCTGGTTATACTGTGAAGACGACATTCGCCGAAAATTCGCGATTAAACTCACAAATTTTACCTTAGCCTGAATAAACACCAGTGAAAGTGCTATCCAGTCTATCTTTCTATCACATACCCAAATTTTTAAAGAACGATTCTGATAAAGATCAGAAATCAACATTCATCGCCAATCAGCGGAATGCTCATTTCTAAGCTTTAAACGATGGACACCAATCTGTAATGGTGGAGCCAAGCGGGATCGAACCGCTGACCTCCTGCGTGCAAGGCAGGCGCTCTCCCAGCTGAGCTATGGCCCCGTATCGCTACAGGGTGCACCAGT
>NZ_JAQZAA010000073.1:0-57934 GCF_028640875.1 Pseudomonas sp. SBT1-2
ACAACCGGCGGCAAAGTCATTGCCGGATCAGCCACCACCTTTGTTGTGGATCAACGGGTCGCCCGCATTGCCGACCCGGTCTGGTGCCCGGTGTGCCAGACGGTGGGTTTTATCGCCGAAGGCCATCACACCTGGGCGGATAACCACCAAGCCACGGCGGTGGAGGGTGGCCTTGTGCAGTGTGGCTGCCCGACCGGGGCCAACCGCCTGATCGCTACTCAGCGGACAGTCTGCTCCGGGAATCAGCCCGCTATCCCGCTCGACAGCGATTACGTCGGGCCCGCGGTGATCAATACCCAGCGCTGGGCCGATGCTATTCATAAGGGGTATCCGCAGAATGAGTTTGCCGATGCGGTGCCGCGGGATCAGGTACGCGGCCTGAGCGTTGCTCACGGCAATATCGTTTCTCCGCCGCTGTCCGTGCAGGACACACAACATCTGGTGGAACCGGGGTTTCATATCGTGCAAACGCCGATGACCCGCGCTGCGCTGGAGACGGTGCTGTTCGGTCAGGCCGATGAGGCTGTGCTGGAGAAATTCCGCCGGCTCAATCCTCAGCTATCGAGTCCTGCCAAACCTGGGCAACTTGTTGTGCTCAGTCATCCCGACAACTATCAATGCACCCGTGAAGAAGCCTTGCTGATGGAAGCGGCGGAGAAGGTCAGTGCGGCCTTGGCGTCCATGAGCGATGAAGAAGCGGCCTTTATGCTCAAGTATCGGGCGCAGGTTGAATCGATACTGTCCTATGGTTCGACGACACTGAACGTCGGCACGGCGGCCGCGGGTAACCACATGGATGGTTTGAAAAGGACACTGCTGGATATCGAAGCGCTTCATCAGAAGTTCTTTCTGCGGGATGGGCATTTGCGCAGCGTCGAGTTCTTCAGTGAAAGAAAAAAGCTGTTCGTGCAGTTGGACGCTAGCCTGCTGTCCATTACAAAAATGAGCATTGCCTTTCCTGACCACCCCAGCCTTAAGAGTGCCCTGGGAATTTCCAGTCGCAGCCTGGTGCATCGCTGGACTCAGGCGGGCGCAGTGGGGCAGATACCGGGGTACGCCACGCATATTGAGGGTGTTTCCCGGGCGTCCAGGATTCTAAAGTGGGGTGGTTGGATTGGGACGGCTCTTGGTGGTGGGGCCTCTTATGTGAAGGTGCAGGATGTTTGTTTGGCGGGAAGCAAGGAGGCGTGTGAGAAGGTGAAGTTTACCGAGACGGGGAGTTTTACAGGCGGGGTAGCTATCGGGGCAATCGCTACTCCCTTTATAAACTCCGGCGCGGCAACTATCTGTGCTGCGGTTGCAGCGTCCACCGGTGGTATCGGGGGGCTTGCATGTGGCCTGGTACTGATCGGCGGAGGTACCTATGCAGCCGGAAAGGCGGGGGACGGCGGCGGGAAGTTTCTTGGAGAACTGCTTTATGGAACAGAAAAATGAACGAAATAACGACTGCACATATCGTACTTGGCTTTTTTATGGCGGGAACTATTCTCGGGGCCTTCATTATGATTGGTGTGCACCTCTATTGGATTCGCAACCATTTGAATGAGGCACTTGAGCACTTCAAGAACAGCCCCATCGTCAATCAACAAAGGGGGTTTCTGTATTTCGGAACCTGGGGAAAGATGGCGGTGATTGGGGGCATAGCAGGCTTTCTGGCACACTCCGGTTACTTTATTAAAAGGGGGCTGCTAGATGCTGATGAGGTCGATAGTTTTCCTGAACCACTCAAGAAAAAATTGATCGCCTCGCATTATATTCTGGGAGGGCTGCTGACAAAGTTCTTCATAGAATATGCAGTGATGGAGTTGATTACGTAGCAAAAGCCAGCGCTGAACAAGTATTTGAGTCAACACGAAAATAACAAGCAGCGACATTCACTTCAGACAAGGACAATCCCATGACAGACCTCAAACCCTCGCAACCGGGGGCTGTCGACGCTATTGCCTACAACCGGGCCTCTTCGGCCGTGCAGCGAGCATTTACCTTGTTGCAGCAGCGCGTCTATCCCGAGCCGGATGCGCCTGAAGAAGCGCAGGTCGCACCGCTGCACGATCCTGTGTTCGACGCATTCTCGTTCTATATCTGCACGCACGACAGGGTGGTCAGCTATGCCGCCGTTGCCATGAAGACCATCGAGCATGCTGGCGACACCTTCGACATTGGCGGGCTCAGCTGTGTCATGACCGATCCCGACTATCAGGGGCAAGGCCTGGGGTTGAGGACAGTCGCCGCGGCCACCCGCTGCATGGAGCACAGCCATCTCGATATTGGCGTCTTCACCTGTGATCCACCCTTGGCGCGTTTCTATGCCCGGGCCGGTGGTTGGACGATTGCGCCGGATGTGGTCCTGATCGGCAACCGGCACGACGGGGCGTTGCGCAGCGATACGCTGGGTAAAGTCGTGCTGTTGCGGCTGTTTTCCGCGAAGGCCAGGGCGGCGGCGTCGGGTTTTGCCAGCGGGGTCATCGATCTGGACCTGCCAGACGGGCAGTTTTTATAGCGGCGATGGCGGTGGGCTGGGAGTCTTTTGTCGTCCATCCAGCTTACCGGCGATAGCGCCGACGCCATCGCGGGCAATCGAGCGTCGACCGGCCGCTCCTACAGGTTCTCTGAGCCCCGATGAACGCGAGGCTCCAGCCTTTTTCGGCTCGTCTGCTGGCGGGTCGGTGCTATCTGGGCCGGCCTCACGGGGCCCCCGTCTTTCTTGGATATCCCCTATCCGATTCGAGTACCTGGTGCTCTCAGCATTGTCATCGCGAACAAACCCCACCCTCTGGTGAATGAAGCTTTTGTGACAAAAGTTCGGTAGCACTTAGCCAGTCCCGTCATGGATATGTGACGCGCTTGAGGGGCCTTCTGGCCACTGTTCTGAGCCGAGGCGGGACGCCGGGAGTGAGGTTATGGGGACTATGGAACGCTACGCGAAAGTGGGCATGCAGGAGCTGGACCAGCGGCTGTCGAAGATCGTCGAAGCCGCGCGCAAGAAGCCGGTATCGGTCTATCGCTACGGTGCACCGTGGGTCTGGATCGTTTCCCAGGATGACTGGCAGGGCGCCTTGAAGGAGGTGTCGAGCTACATCCCGCCGGGCCATTCGCTGGTGTTGCTGCGCCCGCAGATCGACGCCTTGCTTGACCAGCACCGCGACATTCTCCAGGGCCTGGATGCCGAGCCCGGCATGCTGATCGCCCCGCGCACGGTGATGCACATCCTGCTGTTGCAGCTGCTGTATTCGGTGCCCGGCGAGCAGCAGTTGTACGAGCAACTCAATTACAACCTGCTGTTTCGCTGGTTCGTCGGCCTGGACCTGAACCAGAAGGTCTGGAGCCTTGGCGTGCTGAGCCGCGATATCGCCACGCTGCTGAACGACGCACGGGCGGTGCTGCTGATCCAGAAAATCATCGGTGAAGTGTTCTGTGGCGCCTTGCTGCAAATGCCCGAGTTCTCGTTGAACTTCGCGCTGCTGCACAGCTGGCTGGCCAAGCACGCCACGACATCGACCTTGAGCAATTGAGGCGGCCAAACGCCGTACAGACGGCGACGGCGGTTTCGACGCGGTTCGACATTCTTGGAAATCTAGGGGGCGGTGTGGAGCATCTGTTCGATAGGGGGCGGCCGGGGCCGACCAGGCGCTGGCTGCCGGTGTGCGGCTGGCTGGCGCTGGTTGCGCTGAGCCAGCCGTTGTTGGCCGAGGAGGGCGGCCCGGTGGAAGGCGAACCGGTGCAAGGTAGTGCGGCGCAAGGCGAGGCCGCGGCCGCGCGGTTGGTGGATGTGAATGAGTACTTCGTGCGCGGCAACACCGTGCTCGATGCCCGGGCCATCGAAGAAGCGGTGTATCCCTTCCTCGGCCCGCAGAAAGCCCTGAGCGATATCGAGGGCGCCCGCGACGCCCTGCAGAAGGTCTACCAGGCCCACGGTTACCAGTCGGTGTTCGTCGAGCTGCCGGAGCAGAAGGTCGAGGATGGCATCGTCTACCTGCAGGTCAGCGAGACCAAGGTCGGGCGGGTGCGGGTGGTGGGGGCCAAGCATTATTCGCCGGTGGAAATCCGCGACGAAGTGTCGGCGCTGCAGGAAGGCGAGGTGCCGGATTTCGCCAAGGTCCAGGGCCAGTTGGCGAGCCTGAACAAGACCCCCGGGCGCCAGGTCATGCCGCTGGTCCGCGAAGGCCAGCGCCCCGGCACCATGGACGTCGATTTGCAGGTGGAAGACCAGAACCCCTGGCAGGCCAGCGTCGGCCTGAACAACGACTACAGCGCCGACACCAAGCACCTGCGGGCGGTCACCAGCCTGGGCTACAACAACCTCTGGCAGCTGGGCCACAGCATTTCCCTGACTTACTTCACCGCACCCGAGGACCAGGACAACGCCAAGGTCTGGTCCGGTTCCTACACCGCGCCGCTCAATGAGCGCTGGAGCCTGCAGTTCGCCGGCTACCAGTCCGACAGCAACGTCGCCACCATCGGCGGCAGCAACGTGCTGGGCAAGGGCCATTCCTATGGCCTGTCGCTGATCTACAGCCTGCCGGCCAGCGGCAGTTGGGCCAACTCGTTCTCCGCCGGGGTGGATTTCAAGGACTTCGAGGAGGAACTGAGCATGGGCGGCGAAAGCGACAAGGTGCCGCTCAAGTACGCGCCGTTCACCTTCGCCTACAACGGCTTCCGCTACACCGAGACCTCCCAGCTGGGCCTCGGCCTGAGCCTGGTGGCCGGCACCCGCAGCCTGTTCGGCTACAGCAGCTCGGACGAGGACTTCGACTACAAGCGCTACCGCGCCAACCCCAGCTTCGCCGTGCTCAAGGGCGATCTGAATTACACCTACACCTTCGCCAACGACTGGCAGAGCGCATCCAAGGCCGCGTTCCAGCTGGCCTCGGGGCCGCTGGTCTCCAACGAGCAGTTCTCCGCCGGCGGCGCCACCTCGGTGCGCGGCTACCTGGCGGCCGAGCGCACCAGCGACGACGGCTACCTGTTTTCCCAGGAACTACGCACGCCGTCCCTGGCCAAGTACCTGGGCGGTTATGTCAACGAATGGCGCTTTTACGCCTTCGCCGAAGGGGCCCGGATGTACCTGCGCGACGAGCTTCCCGACCAGGAGGCCGACTACAGCCTGGCCAGCGTCGGCCTGGGCACCCGCGCCAGCTTGAGCAAATGGCTTTCCGGCAGCCTGGACTGGGGTTACCCGCTGCTTGATGGACCGAACACCCAGAAACAGGACTCGCGCGTGCACTTCAGTGTGCAGGCGACGTTTTGATCTTTCACGGAGTAACTTTCATGCAGCGCTTACTGATTTCCCTGTTGATCTGCCTGGGCTTCGTGCTCCCGGCGACGGCCCAGGCGTGGTGGCAGGACGACTGGCACTACCGCAAGCAGATCTCCATCGACACCACGCCGCAAGGCGCGGCCATCAACCAGGCCCTGGGCCGCACCGCGCTGCTGGTGCGCCTGCACACCGGCAACTTCAGCTTCGACGGGGTCAAGGAAGACGGCTCCGACCTGCGCTTCGTCAGCGCCGATGACAAGACTGTGTTCAACCACCAGATCGAAAGCTTCGACCCGCTGATGGGCATGGCCCTGGTCTGGGTCGATGTGCCGAACGTGGAGGGCGGCCAGCGCCAGGACATCTGGATGTACTACGGCAACCAGAAGGCCCCGGCCAGCGCCAACGGCCAGCTGACCTTCGATCCGAACTACATCGCCCTCTATCACTTCGACGGCGCCAACGGCACCCCGGCCAAGGACACCACGGCCTACGGCAACCACGCGCAGAACGCCACCGGTGCGAGCATCGACGGGGTCATCGGCCGGGCCTTGCAGTTCAACGGCCAGCCGCTGCTGCTGCCGGCCAGCCCGTCGCTGCAACACAGCGCCGAGGGCGCCTTTACCTTTAGCGCCTGGCTGCGCCTGGACCAGGCCAGCGGCGAGCAACTGTTGCTGGCCCGGCGTGAAGGGGCGAGCAGCCTGCTGATCGGGGTCAACCAGGGGGTGCCTTTTGTCGAGGTCGACGGCCAGCGCGCGGTGTCGACCCAGCCGCTCAACCCCGGGCAGTGGCAGCACCTGGCCCTGACCGCTCAGGGCAGCCAGCTGGCGCTGTGGGTCAATGGCCGCGAAAGCGCCCGCCTGGCGGTGGCGCTGCCGGCGTTCAATTCGCCGCTGGCCATCGGCGCCGACCTGCCGCCGGTAGCGGGGGCCGAGGCCGCTACCGAGGCCAGTGCGTTCCTGCCGTTCAACGGCGCCATCGACGAGCTGCGCCTGTCCAAGGTGGCCCGTCCCGCCGGCCTGCTGTTGGCCGATGCCGCGGCCCAGGGCGCCGAGTCGAAGCTGGTGGTGTACGGCGTCGATGAAGAACAGTCGGGCTTCGGTTTCGGCAGCCTGGGCTTCTTGCTCAAGGCGGTGCCGGTGGATGCCTGGGTGATCATCGCGGTGCTGGTGCTGATGATGTTCCAGTCGTGGATCATCATGATCCGCAAGAACCGCATGGTCGGCCGCGTCAGTAGCGCCAACCAGCTGTTCCGCGAGCAGTTCGCCCGGGTCGGCACTCGCCTGGAAATGTTCGCCGACGACCGCGAACTGGCCCAGCGCCTGGAGCATTCCTCGCTGTGGCGCCTGTACCAGGTGGCGGTCCAGGAGATCCGCACCCGTCGCGAGCAGGGCGCCGACACCTCGTCGGTCTCGGCGGCGACCATCGAAGCCATCCGCTGCTCCATGGACGGCGTGCGCACCCGCGAGAACCAGCAGCTCAGTTCCAAGCTCTCGACCCTGTCCAACGCCATCGCCGGCGGGCCCTACATCGGCCTGCTGGGCACGGTGCTGGGGATCATGGTGGTGTTCCTCGGCACGGCCATGGCCGGCGACGTGAACATCAACGCCATCGCCCCGGGCATGGCCGCGGCCCTGCTGGCTACCGCCATGGGCCTGTTCGTCGCGATCCCGGCGCTGTTTGGCTACAACCGGCTGATTACCCGCAACAAGGAAGTCAGCGCCGACATGCGGGTGTTCGTCGACGAGTTCATCACCCGCCTGGCCGAGCTGCATGGCGCCGGCCAGTCAAGTGAAGCCGCGCCCGCGCGTGGGCATAACGCCAACGCCAGCGTGCTGGCCTGAGGAGAAACGTCATGGCTTCTGTGAACGCCTCCCACGACGACGATGACGACGCGGCAGTGGACAGCATCAACATCACGCCCCTGGTGGACGTGCTGATGGTGGTGCTGGTGATGTTCATCCTCACCGCCACCGCCCAGGTCTCCGGGATCCAGATCAACCTGCCCAAGGCCAGCGCCTCGGTGTCGCTGTCCGAGGCCAAGACCAAGGCGATCTCGGTCAACGACGGCGGCCAGGTGTTCCTCGACGCCTACCCGGTGACCTTGCCCGAGCTGGAAGAACGCCTGCGCATGGAAAAGGCCCTGAACCCGGACTTCCCGGTGATCGTGCGCGGCGACGCCACGGTGCAGTACCAGAAGGTCATCGAGGTCCTGGACCTGCTGCGCCGGCTGGAGCTGTCCCAGGTCGGGCTGGTCACCGGCAAACCGAGCCAGGGCTGAGCCATGACCGCACAACAACCGATCCAGCTGCCGCCCGTGAAGAACCGCACGGCGCCGCGCCTGCTCAAGTGGGGCGTGGGCCTGCTGCTGGGGGCCGGCGCTGCCTGGCTGCTCTGGCAGTGGGCCAACGACATGAGCGGGGTGCGCCGCGAGGCGCCCAAGGTGCCGACCATCATCCCGTTGCCGCCACCACCGCCACCGCCGCCGGAAAAACCCAAGGAGCCGGAGCCGCCGGTCGAGGAGAAGGTGCCCGAACCGGAACCGACCCCGGAGCCGGAACAGGTCAAGCCCGAGGAAGAGGCGCCGCCGTCGCCGGTGGACGATCTGGCTAACCCGATGCAGATGGATGGCGATGCCCAGGCCGGCAGCGACGCCTTCAACATCGGCGCCGGCAAGGGTGGCGGCATGGCCGGTTCCGGCGGTGGGCGCCTGGGCAACGGCACCTACAGCCAGTTCCTGGCCTTCACCTTCCAGCGCGTGCTGCGGGAAAACCCGGACCTGCGCAACCAGGCCTTTTCGCTGCAAACCGACGTCTGGCTGAGCGCCGTCGGCGAGATCACCCGGGTCGAGCTGGTCAAGTCCAGCGGCAACCCGCAAATCGACACCCTGGTGCTGGCCGCCTTGCGCGGCGCACCGCACCTGACGGAACGGCCGCCGGCCTCCCTGACCTTGCCTGTACGCCTGTCCCTGCAGGGGCGGCGCCCGGGTTAACCGAACGACTGATGCAAGTTTTGCCAAAAGGAGCTGTGTGCAAATGATTTCCAACGTGAATCGATTGTCCCTGGCGATCGGCATGGTCATCGCGACCCTGGTGGGACCGGTAGCGGCCGCGCCTGCTGCGCCCTCGGAAAACGCCACGATCAATCTGATCCGTTTGCTGGTGCAGCAGGGCGTGCTGAAACAGGAGCAGGCCGACGGCCTGATCGCCCAGGCCGAGCGCGAAGCGCAGCAGGCGCGCCAGGCCAACACCGCGGTGGCGGCAGGGCCGGCGGCGACGCCGGGGGATGTGCGGGTGCAATACGTGCCGGCGATCGTCCGCGACCAGATCCGCGACCAGGTCAAGGCCGAGGTCATGGCCACCGCCAAGCAGGAAAACTGGGCCCAGCCCAACACCTTCCCGGACTGGGTATCGCGCATCAGCTTCGACGGCGACATTCGCCTGCGCGACGAGTCGCGCTACTACTCGGGCAGCAACAGCAACGAGATCGTCGACTTCGCCAAGCTCAACGACAAGGGCCCGTACGACGTCAACCCCAACAGCAGCTCCAACCTGCCGCCCTTGCTCAACACCCGCGAGGACCGCGAGAACCTGTTCCGCCTGCGCGCCCGGCTGGGCATGAAGGCGCAGGTCGCCGAGGACTGGACCGCCGGCATCCGCATCGGCACCGGCTCGGACAACAACCCGGTGTCCACCACCCAGACCCTGGGCGGCGGGTTCGGCAAGAAGGACATCTGGCTCGACCAGGGCTACCTGACCTGGAAGGCCACCGACGAGCTGACCCTGACCGGCGGGCGGATCGCCAACCCGTTCTTCTCCACCGACCTGCTGTATTCCAACGACCTGAATTTCGACGGCGTGGCGGCGATCTTCAACCACAAGTTCAATCGTGACTGGGGCCTGTTCGGTACGGTCGGCGCGTTCCCGGTGGAGTACACCAACGACACCTCCACCAGCAACGGCTTCGACAAGGAAGAGAGCGACAACAAATGGCTGTACGGCGCGCAGATCGGCGCCAACTGGGCGATCAACAGCAACCACCGGCTCAAGGGCGCATTGGCCTACTACCGCTTCGACGACATCGAGGGCCAGCGCTCCAGTGCCTGCGAACCCTGGGCCGGGGCGCCGGGCTGCGACAGCGACGGCAGCCGCGTGGCCTTCATGCAGAAGGGCAACAGCGTGTTCCTGCTGCGCGACATCACGCCCAATCCGCTCAACCCGGCCGCCACCGCGCAGCCGCAGTTCGTCGGCCTGGCCTCGGAGTTCAACCTGCTGGACCTGAACCTGGTGTGGGACGCCGACCTGCCGGAGAACTTCAAGCTGCGCAGCCAGGCCAACTACGTCCACAACCTGGGCTACGACGAAGGCGAGATGCGCAAGCGCTCCGCAGGCCAGATCGTCAACAACCTGGACAGCAACGGCGAGCTGGAAAGCGGCGCCAACGCCTGGATGGTGCAGTTCACCCTGGGCAACAGCCTGGAGCTGGCCAAGCAGGGCGACTGGAACCTGTTCGCCGGCTACAAGTACATCCAGCCCGATGCGCTGCCTGACGGCTTCAACGATTCCTCGTTCCACCTCGGCGGCACCAACGCCAAGGGTTACTTCCTCGGCGGCAACTACGGCCTGGCCAAGAACGTCTTCGCCACCGGCCGCTGGCTGAGCTCCGAGGCGGTGTACGGCGCGCCGTTCGACATCGATGTCTTGCAGCTTGAAATCAACACGCGCTTCTAGGGCGCAAGGGGCATTGTCATGACCAGTCTTGCGATGAAAAGCACGGCGATGAAATGTACGGCTATGAGAGGTACGGCGATGAACGCGCGAGCCAGGGCAGGGCGCTGCCTGTTGTTGAGGCGCGGCCTGTTGTTGACGCTGGGCGTGCTGCTGGCCAGCGGGGCCAGCGCCGAAGGCATGGAGGAGCGCCTGCGCACCCAGTTGCGCAGCACCACCCAGCAGTTGCAGGCCCTGCAGAGCGAACAGGCCCAGGCCAGCGCCGCCCGCGTCGCCGCCGAGAACCAGGCCAGGCAGGCGCAGGCGCAGATCAAGCAACTGACCGCCGACCTGGCCAAGGCCCGCGGCGTCGCCGAGCAACTGGCCGGCCAGCAGCAGAACCTGCACAGCCAGGCCCAGGCGCAGATGGCCGCCAGCAGCGAGCAGATCGGCAAGTTCAAGAAGGCCTATGACGAGTTGCTGGTCATGGCCCGGGCCAAAGAGGCCGAGCGGGCCCGGCTCCAGGCGCAATTGAGCGAACGTGACACACAAGTGCAGCAATGTTCGGTCAAGAATCAGCAGATGTATGGCGTGGCCAAACAGATTCTCGCGGCCTACGAAAAGATCGACGTGGCCGAGGTGATGAAAATCCGCCAGCCCTTCGCCGGCGGCGCCCGGGTCAAGTTCGAGGAACTGGCCCAGGGCTTTGGCGACGACCTGTACAAGACCCAGTTCGATGCCCCCCAGGCTGCGAGCACCCACTGAATATCAGGGAAGAATCGAGCATGACTGAACCAACCCAACTGATCGCCAGCGTCACCCCGCAGAGCCTTACCGAACTGCTGCAAGGCGCCGGCTACCGGGTCAACCAGACCGACCAGAACGGCATCGTGCAACTGCTCAGCGCCAGCCAGGGCATCGGCTATGCCGTGCGCTTCGGCAACGCGGTGGGTGCTGAACCGGGCCGCTATGTGGACTTCACCTTCAGCTGTGCGCTGCGGGTCCAGGGCGAGTTGCCGGCAGGCCTGGCCGAGCTGTGGAACGCCTCGCGGCGCTTTGCCCGGCTCTCGGTGCAGGGCGAGTTCCTGGTGATGGAAATGGACGTGGTGGTGGCCGGGGTCAGCCACGATCACCTGCGCAGCCAGCTGGAACTCTGGGACCGGCTGTTACAGGAGTTTATCGTCTACCTGCGCGACTACAGCCAGCACGCCGCGCGCCTGCAGGCCCAGGCCGATGCGCCCGAAGCAGCGCCTGAAACAACGCCCGAGGCCGCCGAGGTGCCTGCGCAGTGAAGAAGCCAAGCCTGATGGTCGGTGTCGGAGCCCTGGCCCTGGTGGCGCTGGCGGTGTGGCTGGGCGTGCGCCCGGGCAGCGACCCGGTGGCGGCGCAACAGCCCAGGCTGATGGCCGCCAGCCCGGTCGACGACGGCCCGGCGGTGGCGCGTCTGGGTAACCAGCGGGTGGCACCGGAAGAACTCAAGGCGCTGTTCGCGGCGTTGCCCGAGCCGTCCCGCGAGCAGCTGCGGGGCAATCGTCCGGCCCTGGAAAGCTGGATTCGCACCCGCCTGGCGGAAAAGGCTGTGCTCGAACAGGCCGATGCCCAGGGCTGGCGCCAGCGTCCGGACGTGGCCTTGCAGACCCGGGTGGCCACCGAGCAGATCGTCTTTCGTGACTACCTGCGTTCGGTCAGCCAGGTGCCGGCCGGTTACCCGAGCGAGGCCGAGTTGCAGCAGGCCTACGACGCGGGCAAGGCGCAGTGGCAGACCCCGGCCTTGTACCGGGTCAGCCAGATCTTCCTCGCGGTGAGTGACCCGCAGGCGCTGGAAGCAACGCGCAAGCAGGCCCAGGAACTGAGCAAGAAGGCCCAGGCCGCCCCCGGCGACTTCGCCGCCCTGGCCAGCCAGTATTCCCAGGAACCCGACAGCGCCCGGCGCGGCGGCGACTCCGGGTTGCAGCCGTTGCAGCAGTTGCTGCCCGAGGTCCGCGGCGCGGTGGCGCGCCTGAAGGTCGGCGCGGTGTCCGATGCGGTGCAGAGCGCGGCAGGTTTTCATGTGCTCAAGCTGACTGAGCAGCAACCGGCCCGCACCGCGACCCTGGACGAGTTGCGCGAACGCCTGACCCAGGCCCTGCGAGCGCAGCGCCAGGAGCAGATCGCCAAGGCCTACCTGGAAGGCATGCTCGACACTGCGACCCTGAGTATCGACGGCGCGCAGTTGAACAAGGTGCTGGAGGAGAAACTGTAAGTAGGGCGGTGTGGCCGATATCGCTATCGCGAGCAATCGAGCGTCGACCGGCTGCTCCTACACAAGCAACGCAATCCCCCTGTAGGAGCGAAGCTTGCTCGCGATGGACGGCAACGCCGTCCGACCCGCTATGAACAACGTGCAATGGATGCCATCACCCACACGACAGGGAGTCACCCATGTCCTTTCTGGAACCCGCCCCGATCTCGGGCATCACACCCTACATCGCTCCGGCCGAACCCCGGGAAGCCTGGCTGGCCCTGGCCGCCGGAATCGAGCCGGAGCTGGCCCAGTATTTCCTGGTCACCGCCCGTTGCGGCTGCTTCATGCAGGCGGCGCGCAGCCTGAACATCAAGTCGACGCTGCTGCGCAAACAGCTGGCGCACCTGGAGGCACAGTTGCGTCGCTCCTTGTTCAGCTTCCAGGGCAGCGCCCTGAGCCTCAGCCGCGAAGGCCAGCAACTCAAGGCGCAACTGATCGCCCTGGCTCACGAACGCACGCTGCCGGTGCTCGAACAGCCGCTGCTGCGCCTGGCGGTGGCCGAGTCGATCCTGCATGACATCCTCGGCCGCGACCTGATTTCCCTGTTGCGGCGCAACGCCAGCGTGCGCCTGGAGATCATCTCCATCGACAGCGAGCTGTCGCTGCGGGCCCTCAGCGCCGACGTGGTGGTGTGGCTGGGCGGGGTGGATTCGCCGGCACCGGGGCCGAGTTTCGTCACCAGTCCGCCGCAGCCGCTGGTGCGCCTGGACTACCTGCCGCATATCGCCAAGCGTTACTCGCGGGTCGCCGCGCGCCCCGACAGCCTCGACGACCTGGCCGACTACATGCTGGTGCAGTGGCAGCAGGATCGTCAGGTCGAGCCGCTGCGACCGTGGAACCAGTTGGTGGAGCAGCGCCTGGCGGGGGTGGTGCAGGTGCATTCCTACGCGCTGATGCTGGAGATGATCCGTTGCAGCGCCTGCATCGGCCTGCTGCCCCATTACATGAGCCGCTTCGACCGCGGCCTGACAGCACTGCCCGGGCTGTTCGACGAGGCCATGCCGCGTCAGGTATGGATGGCGGTGAATGCCGAAGTGGAGCACGACGCCGAGGTGCGGATGCTGGTGGAGCTGATCCTGCACACCTTCAATGAGCGCAGCGAATGGTTTGAATAGCCGCCGGCACGCTGCTGCTTCGCCCTGCTTCTGTAGGAGCGAAGCTTGCTCGCGAAACAATCTCAAGGACGGCGCAAGACCTACTGGCCTAATCGCCAGCAAGCTGGCTCCTGCAGGAGGGCGGTTGTACCGGAGAAGGCGCCTGCAACATGCTCCCTCTCGCCACCCGTGCCACTGGCGCTCTACACTCGACGGCCCTACTGCATAAACCAAGGAAGACTTTATGCCCGCCGAGACCCCCACCATCGTCATCGAACGTTTCAGCGAAGCCCATGTGCAGGGCATCACCGCGCTGTACAACGACCCTGCGGTCGCCTGTCAGACCCTGCAAATGCCGTTTCAACCTTCCGAGGTCTGGCGTAATCGCCTGGCGCCGAACAACGAACGGCTGGTATCGCTGGTGGCGCTGCACCAGGGCGCGGTGATCGGCAGTTGCAGCATCGAGCAGTACTCGCGCATCCGCCGCGCCCATTGCGGCGGCGTCGGCATGGGCGTGGCGGTGGAATGGCAGGGCCAGGGCGTCGGCAGCCGCTTGTTGGCGGCGGTGCTGGACGTGGCGGACAACTGGATGAACCTGCATCGGGTAGAACTGACGGTGTTCGCCGACAACGAAGCCGCCCTGGGCCTGTACCGCAAGTTCGGTTTCGAGCGCGAAGGTCTGCTGCGCGACTACGCGGTGCGCGACGGCCAGTACGTTGACGTCCTGAGCATGGCGCGCCTGCGCCGCACGCCCCAGGCCTGATTCGCCCCTGTAGCCGCTGCCGAGCGCCAGCGAGGCTGCGATCGCCCGGAACGGGCGCGGCGGACTTCAGATCGCTGAGGTCCTTCGGACCTATCGCAGCCTCGCTGAAGCTCGGCAGCGGCTACAGGCTAGCGGCGGTCAATAGGGGGAAGTCAGGCCCGAGCTGGATGCACTACCACTCTCCTTCCAGTGCAAACGCCACCGCCGCCCGCGCATGCAGCTCGGTGGTGTCCAGCAGCGGCAGGGGGCTGTGTTCCGGTTTGAGCAGCAGGCCAATCTCGGTGCAGCCGAGGATGATGGCCTGGGCGCCGCGCTCCATCAGGGCCTGGATCACTTGCTGGTAGCGCTGGCGCGAGGTCTCGCTGATGACGCCCACGCACAGCTCGTCGTAGATGATCCGGTGCACGGCCTGGCGGTCCACGGCGTCTGGCACCAGCACCTTGAGGCCGCGATCGACCAGGCGCTGCTTGAGAAAATCCTGTTCCATGGTGAAGGCCGTGCCCAGCAGGCCCACGCTGAGGGTTCCAGCCTCGAGCGCGGCTTCGGCGGTCGGGTCGGCGATGTGCAGGAAGGGCACCGACAGCACGGCCTGAATCTGCTCGGCGACCTTGTGCATGGTGTTGGTACAGAGCACCACGCACTCGGCGCCACCGGCCTCCAGGCGGCGCGCCGCATCCACCAGGATCTCTGCCGCGAGGTCCCAGCGCCCGGCGTGCTGGGCCTGTTCGACAGGCCCGAAGTCGACGCTGTACATTAGCAGCCGCGCCGAACGCAGCGGGCCGAGACGGTCCCGTACCTGCTGGTTGATAAGGCGGTAATACTCGGCGCTGGACTCCCAGCTCATGCCGCCGATAAGGCCGATGGTGCGCATACACAGCTCCTGTTGCTGACCAACCTGAATGCCGAGAGTGTCCCGTGGCACAGCCCCGCGATCTATCAAGAAATTTCATATGCCCGGCGTGCTGAGCGACAAGGCCCAGGGCTACGAGCTGCCGCGCCGCGAGCTGCTGGGCGGCACGCTCGACCTGCAATTGCTGCCGCGCGCGGCCTACAGTGCGCGCGATCCGTTGCAGTGGCAAAGCCTCGGCGTGAGCCTGGAACGCCAGCGGGGCGTGCATGCCATCGGCAGCGACCGGCGCGAGGATTTCGACAGCTGGCCGGGGACCCTGGCCTTGACCCCGGCCGGGGTCGAGGTGTTTTCCGAGTCGCCCCACGGCGGTGAATACCTGCTGCTGCGCTGGCTGGCCGAACCACAGGGCCTGGATATCGCCAGCGGTTCGCGGCGTCTGCAGCTGCCAGGACATGCGAGGGCCCTGGCGCTGGGACGGCAGGCGCGGCGGCTGTTGCTGGACCCCAACCAAGATCAGTTGGCCCTGGAACAATGCGCCTTGCAGTTCGCCGGCCTGGCCGTCCTCGACAAACCACCGACCAAAGCTGTCAGGCGCACCGAGTTCAGCCGGGTGCTGACGCTGATCGACCAGCAGTTCGCCGAGCCCCTGTCACTCTCTGAACTGGCGGCCTGCAGCGGGCGCAACGAACTGCGGTTCCTGCGCGACTTCACCCGCGCCATCGGCATGACGCCCCATGCCTGGATGGTCGAAGTGCGGGTCCAGGCGGCGCGCCGGCTGATCGAGCACAGCGACCTGTCGCTCGCCGCCATCGCCCTGGAAACCGGCTTCGCCCACCAGTCCCATATGGGCAGCGCGTTTCGCAAGATCCTCGGCCTGACCCCCAGCCAGTACCGCGCCCTCCGCTGCGGGCGGGGCTGAGGGCGAGCGCGCGTTCACCGTTCGGCAGCCGTGCCGCCAGGGTTCGGCTTTTAGTCATACGACGCGGGCGTGCATCTGCCATGATCGAGTTCCGCAATCGCGGTTCCTCGAAGAGGCATGAACATGGACGACGTACAGCAACTGGGCGAGATGCTTCGCCACTACGCCGAAAGCGAAGCCCACAAGAAACAGCTGTTCGAAAGCCAGTCGGTGGTCTGGACGAACCGTATCACTGAGCTGTTCGACCATATCCAGCAGTGGCTGGCGCCAGTGCTGATGCCGGACCTGCTGGCCTTGACTCGCGAACCCTACGTGGCCTTCAGCCCCAGCGTCCCGGTGGAAACCTCGACCTTCAAGACCGAGAAGCTGACCATCGTCATCGCCGGCAAACCGGTGGAGTTCGTGCCCGATGTGATGGGCGCCGCCGGGCAGATTTCCCTGGCGGTGATGGGCCTGACCGCCGCGCGTTACGGCAGCGTGTCCCTGGTGGGCCTGCCCGACGGCAGCTGGCAATGGCGCAAGGCCAATGGCCTGAAGGAACCCGACGTCTTTACCTTCGACGGCAACTTCCTGGCGTCGCAGCTGCAGGTGCTGATTCCCCGGGAGCGTGGGTGAGGTCAGGGATCAGGGCTGCGGAGCTGGCAGCACCTTGAGTTGATAGATCCTCTGCGCTTTCTGCCCTGGGCATTGAGTCCCGTAGCTACTGGCATACGCGTTGATGGTATAGGTGCCCGGCGTCAGCGGTTTGCCAGTGATCAGCACGTAATGGGTTCTTTTCTGGTAACTCAGCTCCAACCCCTCGGGCAACGGGTAGTCGGGGTGGATATAAAAACCGGTCAGCGGCGTATCGGCGCCCACCACCTCCAGCTTGACGCTGAACGGCTGGCCGGCGACGGCACTGGGCAGTGTCTCTGGCTGCATTGTGAGATCCGGACGGGTATAGCAGCCGGGAACAAATCCCAGCCCACAACCGCTGAGCATGAGTGAAAGAGCAATAGCGGAAATCAGTGCGCGCTTCATGGGAGTTTCCTGGGGGCCGTTCAAGGGATCTTGCTGAACACAAGGCCGCCGTATATGTATTTGAGAATGGTCTGCAGGGTCGATCCCGCTGGGATCTGATGCAACAACTCACCCCAGGAAAAGATCTTCGAGGAACTGATGGTGTCACTCGGTGCAGTGGCCGGGGTGATGGGGCCGGATAAGGTTTTTGCCGGTTGCTCCCAGGTAACCCAGTGGTTTTTCATTTGCCCTGCATTGGCTGCCAGCATCCCCGCGCCGATAAGGGTCGCGACATGAGTACCGGGGCGAATGTACTGGAACAGTTCGCTCAACTGATTCTGGTTTATATGGGACGAGAACTGGGTGTTGTCGAAAAGGATCTCGGCTCCTGCTTGCTTGAACCATTTTCTGAGCCCCGCGGGCAGGGTGATCCCAGAGAACATGTCATCCGGTTCGTCATAGGCGAACAATATGTTTTCACTGTCACGCAAGCTGGCCAGGGTGATCCAGTCGATAGCCCAGATGCGGTCACCTTCTGCACCGTGACTGAAGTTTTTTGGATTGCAGGCGCCGTGGCTCGGCTTGATGTGCAACTGCCCGATGGTCGTTTCACCGGTTTCCCAGAGCTCGGTGATGGCTTTTGCGTACAGGTCGGGGCGATCCATCAACAAGGCATAGAAGAAGGTGGCCGGACCGCAGAGGCTGGTCTCTTTCTGGTCGGGGTAGGCGCTGATCGGATGAAAGCGTTTCAGGCTGCCACCCTGCGCCTTGGCCAGACGAGCCTCGATCTGCTCGTGAATCTTGCTCTTCTCGAACGGGTCTCGTGGGGTGCCCATGGGGTGAGCCGGATCGTTGAAGACCCGCTCCTTTATCGGTGCTGCCTGAAAGTCGTCGAGAATTTTTGCTGCTGCCACCAGCGGATTGCTGACGGCGGCCGGGATGGTCGGGGCCAGCGCTGCTACAGCTGGCGCGCCAGTCAGCGCTGCGGCCTGCGGGGCAGAAGGCGCGGGAGGCAGCAGGGCGGCCACGACGGCAGCTGTGTTCGGCGTCGCCGACACCGCGCTGACGGGCGCCGCTGTAACGGTATCGCCAATGATCACACTGCCCGAACCGCCGACGATAATGCTGCCGTGGTCACCGGTACTGCTCTGTACCGCGGCATTGCGGCCATTGATGAAGACGGTTGCCGACACCCCACCGACGATCGCCGCACCGCAGGCGCTCTGGTCGTTGTGCCGGGCCGCGGCCAGGCCGTCGAAAAGAACATCGGGGGAGCCGCTGACGATGGGGTTGGTGCCGTGGCCCGGCATCGGGCAGGAAGTCGGGTCGGTTACCCGCGCGGCCGGTTTTCCGCTCATTCTAGAAACGTCCGTGTTTGTTCAGCGGCGAAGACTAAGCGAAACACCCGCCGTTGGCCAATCGGGCTCCGTTGCAGTTACAGCGGCGGTCAGGCTGCGAGGCGGGGTCAGATCTCCACATTGCCCCAGCCCGGCCGGGCTTCGGTCGGTTCCGGCGCCACGGCGTCGATCTTCTTGCCGGTGGCCAGTTCCACCCGGCGCGCCACGTCCGGGTCGTCGGCGAAGGGGATCAGGCTGGCGTCGTCGAGGCTCTTGGCCGATTGATGACGCAGGCAGTAGCCGATGCTGAGGTAAAGGAAGGTCACGCCGAGCAGGTCAAGGGCGAATTCGATCATCGGAGGGCTCGCTGTGCTGCAGGAGAGGGATGAACGACGCGGGCCGGGTGTGGCTCGCGTCGTGCTCTTGGGCGATCAGGCGATCTGGGCGTCGCTGAGGGCCAGGCGCGGGTCGGCCACGCGCACGGTGCGCCAGGTGTTGTAGGCCATCAGCAGCATGCCGCTGAGGAAGAACACGCCCCCGGCGAAGCGCACGATAAAGCCCGGGTGGCTGGCCTGCAGGGCTTCGACGAAGGAATAGGTGAGGGTGCCGTCGTCGTTGACCGCGCGCCACATCAGGCCCTGGGTGATGCCGTTGACCCACATCGAGGCGATGTAGAGCACGGTGCCGATGGTGGCGAGCCAGAAGTGCAGGTTGATCAGCGGGATGCTGTGCATCTGCTCACGGCCGAAGACCTTGGGCACCATGTGGTAGATGGCGCCGAAGGTGATCATCGCCACCCAGCCCAGGGCGCCGGCGTGGACGTGGCCGATGGTCCAGTCGGTGTAGTGGGACAGGGCGTTGACCGTCTTGATCGCCATCATCGGCCCCTCGAAGGTCGACATGCCGTAGAAGGCCAGGGACAGCACCAGGAAGCGCAGGATCGGGTCGGTGCGCAATTTATGCCAGGCGCCCGAGAGGGTCATCATGCCGTTGATCATGCCGCCCCAGCTCGGTGCCAGGAGGATCAGCGACATGGCCATGCCCAGCGATTGCGCCCAGTCCGGCAGGGCGGTGTAGTGCAGGTGGTGCGGGCCGGCCCAGATGTACAGGGTGATCAGCGCCCAGAAGTGCACGATGGACAGGCGATAGGAATACACCGGGCGCCCGACCTGCTTGGGCACGAAGTAATACATCATCCCCAGGAAACCGGTGGTGAGGAAGAAGCCCACGGCGTTGTGGCCGTACCACCACTGGACCATGGCGTCGGTGGCGCCGGAGTACACCGGGTAGGACTTGAACCAGTCCACCGGGATCGACAGGTGATTGACCACGTGCAGCATGGCGATCACCAGGATAAAGGCGCCGAAGAACCAGTTGCCGACGTAGATGTGCTTGGTCTTGCGCTGCACCACGGTGGTGAAGAACACGATGCCGTAGACCACCCAGACCACGGCCATCCACACCGCGCCGGAGAATTCGATTTCCGCGTATTCCTTGGTGGTGGTGTAGCCCAGCGGCAGGGTGACCAGCATGATCAGGATCACCGACTGCCAGCCCCAGAAGGTGAAGGCGGCGAGCTTGTCGGAATACAGCCGCACCTGGCAGGTGCGCTGCACCGCGTAGTAACTGGCGGCGAACTGGGCGCTGCCGGCGAAGCCGAAGATCACCAGGCTGGTGTGCAGCGGGCGCAGGCGGCCGAAGCTGGTCCAGGGCAGGTCGAGGTTCATTTGTGGCCATACCAGCTGGGAGGCGATCCACACCCCCATGGCCATGCCGATCACGCCCCAGGCCACGGTGGCGATGACGAATTGGCGCACCACCTTGTAGTTGTAGGCCGGTTCCATTGTTGCTGTGCTCATGGTCAATGCTTCCACGGTTGCAAAGGCTTGCCAGGCCACCCGGCCTGGCATGCCATGCACTGTAGAAAGCAGCGGCGAAACAAAACAGGCTCAGAAAAAAACCATTAATACGGATCAGATTTGCCCGCCTACCGGTGCAGGTCCGGGGCCGGCTGATACGGTTTTTTAGTTTTTACCTGAATCTGTAACGCTCTGAGCCGTAAGGGCATAGTCACCGCCACACCAAAACCCCCGGATCACCCCTGGAATGCCATAACCCCGTGGCCCTGTAGCCGCTGCCGAGCGCAGCGAGGCTGCGATCGGCTGCAAAGCAGCCGCAAAGACCGACACATGTGTTCTGTCAGCCAGACCGCATCGTCCGGATTGCGAGCGCTACGCGCTCGATCGCAGCCTCGCGTTGCTCGGCAGCGGCTACAGGATTGCAGTGGCTTCAGGGGCGGGATTGGGGTCAGCACTGATGAGGCCGTGACATGTATCACTATGACGAGTACGACCGGGCCCTGGTCTTTGAACGGGTGGCGCAGTTTCGCGATCAGGTCGAACGCTTCATGGCTGGCGAGCTGAGCGAAGAAGAGTTCCTGCCGTTGCGCCTGCAGAACGGCCTGTACATGCAGAAACACGCCTACATGCTGCGGGTGGCCATCCCTTACGGCACCCTCAGTGCGCGGCAGATGCGCACCCTGGCCAGCATCGCCCGCGACTACGATCGCGGCTACGGCCACTTCACCACCCGGCAGAACATGCAGTTCAACTGGATCGAGCTGGCCCAGGTGCCGGACATCCTCGAACGCCTGGCCGGTGTCGAGATGCACGCAATCCAGACCTCCGGCAACTGCGTGCGCAACATCACCACCGAAGCCTTCGCCGGGGTGGCCGCCGACGAGCTGATGGACCCGCGGCCCCTGGCGGAGATCCTGCGCCAGTGGTCGACCATCAACCCGGAATTCCTGTTCCTGCCGCGCAAGTTCAAGATCGCCATCTGCTCGGCCCGCGAGGACCGGGCGGCGATCATGATGCATGACATCGGCCTGTACCTGTACCGCGACTGGCGCGGGCAGATGCTGCTGCGGGTGATGGTCGGCGGCGGCCTGGGGCGCACGCCGATCCTCAGCCAGCAGATCCGCGACGGCCTGCCGTGGCAGCACCTGCTGTCCTATGTCGAGGCGGTGTTGCGGGTCTATAACCGCCACGGCCGGCGCGACAACAAGTACAAGGCGCGGATCAAGATCCTGGTCAAGGCCCTGGGCATCGAGGCCTTCGCCAAGGAAGTGGAGGAAGAGTGGCAGCACCTCAAGGACGGCCCGGCGCAGTTGACCGAGGCCGAATACCAGCGGGTCGCCAGTGCCTTTATCCCGCCGCTCTACGAGCGCCAGCCAGCCACCGATCTCGACTACGGCAGCCGCCTGGCCGAGGAACCGGCTTTCGAGCGCTGGGTGGCGCACAACGTCAAGCCGCACAAGGTGCCGGGCTACGCCAGCGTGGTGCTGTCGACCAAACCCGGCAGCACCTCGCCGCCCGGAGACGTGACGGCGGCGCAGATGGAGGCGGTGGCCGAGTGGTCCGAGGCCTTCGGCTTTGGCGAGATCCGTATCGCCCACGAACAGAACATCGTCCTGCCGGACGTGCCCAAGGCCGCGCTGCATGAACTGTGGCGGCTAGCGGGCGAGCAGGGCCTGGGCTGCGCCAACGTCGGCTTGCTGACCGACATCATCGCCTGTCCCGGCGGCGACTTCTGCGCCCTGGCCAACGCCAAGTCGATCCCCATCGCCCAGGCGATCCAGGCGCGTTTCGATGATCTGGATTACCTGCACGACCTGGGTGACATCAGCCTGAACATCTCCGGCTGCATGAACGCCTGCGGCCATCACCACATCGGCAATATCGGCATCCTCGGCGTCGATAAGAACGGCAGCGAGTGGTACCAGATCACCCTCGGCGGCGCCCAGGGCAAGCACAGCGCGCTGGGCAAGGTCATAGGCCCGTCGTTCAGCGCCGAGGAAGTGCCCGGGGTGATCGAACGCATCATCGCCACCTTCGTGCGTTACCGGGAAAGCGAGGAGCTGTTCGTCGATACCGTGCAACGCATCGGCCTGGAGCCGTTCAAGGAGCGGGTCTATCCGAAAGTGCTGGAGGCGCAGCCATGAGCCAGCACTGCGACCGGGCAACAGAAAGCACAGCCGTGAGCGAGAGACTAAAACCATGAACAATCTGTTGCGCTTGCAGGATGGCCAGGCTGGGCGGGTCGAGGACGATCCCTGGAACCTGGTGCGCGAGGTGGACGGCCCGCTGCCCGAGGGGGCGCTGATCTTGCCACTGGCCCGCTGGCTGATCCGCCGCATCGAGCACGAGCCGGCGCGGGACGGGGTCTGGCTCGGCCCGGACGATGAGGTGGAAAGCCTCAGGCCCTGGCTCAAGCTGATCCCGCTGATCGCCCTGGATTTTCCCAGCTTCCGTGACGGCCGCGCCTACAGCCAGGCCTACCTGCTGCGCACCCGCCTGGGCTGGATGGGCGAACTGCGGGCGGTGGGCGATGTGCTGCGCGACCAGCTCAGCCATATGCGCCAATGCGGTTTTGACAGCTTTGCCATCCGCGAAGACAAATGCGCCGACGACGCCCTCAAGGGGCTGGCGGGCATGAGTGTGCTTTACGGGCGCTCGGCGATCGAGCCGCGGCCGCTGTTCCGGAGGCGCTGAAGAGGGGCGCCGGCACCGGCCGGCGCTTCCATCGATGCTCACCGTCGCCCGTGAACAGGGCAGGCAACGGCCATTGTCTGGCCGCCAGGGGCATTTGTCCTTGGGTCGCTGATGGCACTTTGGTAGAGTCCCACCCCTTATGAAGGAGCCAGGGATCGGCGTCCGGCGATCAGTCGCAGGCGTGCCTGGCATGGGCCATCCATGGAAGAGAGTCGCGGCTGTGAGCGTTGCTAAAAAGATACTCGGGTTGTTTTCGTTGTTGCTGATCCTGACCCTGTGGGTCGGCTATTTCTATGTGTACCAGGATGCCCGCAGCGGGCGCCTCGGCGACCCCCTCGACAGCTACGGCTGGTGCGGCCCCGCCGCGGATTCGCCGCATTCCTTCAAGCGCGACTATCTGCTGCTCAGGGTCACCAACAGCACCCAGGGCGAGTTCAGGGTATCGGGAGAGGTCAACGTTTCCGAACGCACCTACAACCGCTACGAACTGGGCCGCTATCCGCTGAAATTGCGCCTGGAGCCGTTGCAGTCCACCTACAGCCTGCCGCCGCTGTTCTTTGAAGAGGTCAAGGTCAAGCCCTTGAACCGCAACTTCAATTCGCCGCACAAGAACGCCTACGCAGACCTGGAAAGCCGGCCGATCCGGGTGATCGGCGAGTCCAGCCGGTTTCCCTTCGAGGTCTACCGTTACGGCTACAAGCCGGTGCTGTACATCCTCAAGGGCAACGAGCAGGTCGACCTGCCGTTCAAGCGCATCACCACGCAGATGAACCTGTCCAA
Organism: Pseudomonas sp. SBT1-2; assembly: GCF_028640875.1. Lineage (NCBI taxonomy): Bacteria > Pseudomonadati > Pseudomonadota > Gammaproteobacteria > Pseudomonadales > Pseudomonadaceae > Pseudomonas > Pseudomonas sp. SBT1-2. The sequence goes on from NZ_JAQZAA010000073.1 coordinate 23,540, forward strand.
TACCTTCACCCCGACCCGGATGTACAACCCGGCGGACTACATCGCCGAGCAGAACAGCCTGGTCCAGCCCGGCGACTATCCGGCCTATGGTGCCAGCGAGTGCGCCTTCAGCATCGAGCGCAAAGGCTCGTTCAAGATCATCGTGCTGCTGTTGTTGCTGGTGCTGTGCCTGCCGCTGCTGATGGTGCTGTACCGCGACGAGCCGACCATCGACTTTCTCGCCACGCTGCTGGGCGTGGCGGCGGTCCGGGTATTCCTGGTTGGGCCGCTGCAGGACTATCAGTTGTACGGCATCGACTTCGTGTTTGGCGCGGTGATCGTCCTGGCCGGGACCTTTTCCCTGCTCAAGGCCATGCGCATCGACGCTCGGCGCGAGGCGGCGGCAAGGCGCGGAACGACTTGGTAACGGACGGGCTGGTAACGGGCCTGGGCAAGGTGCGGCTTTGACGCCGCACCTGTATCTGTCCGATCCGACAAGAATTCTCTGGCCTGCTTTGGCGATTAATCCGCTTTTGCTGTGCTGATATGCCCGCTATTGGCTATACCTAAATTTCCTCAAACCAGTAGCGCTTCCGGATTTCTGACAGGAGTTACCCCATGAAGCTCGCATCAATGATGAGCACGCTGTGCCTGGCCACCCTCGGGTTGGTGGGCTGTTCCAGCAACGTCACCCAGCCCGACGAGTATTCCGGTTTTCTCGGCGACTACAGCCAGCTCAAGGAGGCCAAGTCGCCGTCGGGCGTAGAAGTGATGCGCTGGGTCGATCCCAAGCTGGACCTGAAGCAGTACCGCAGCGTCTATATCGAGCCCACCCAGTTCTATCCCAAGCCGCAGCCGACGGTGAAGATCCCGCAGAATACCTTGTACGGTATCAACCGCTATTACGACGAGGCGCTCAAGCGCGAGATCGGCCAGGCCATGCCGCTGGCCAGCGCACCGGGGCCAGGCGTGATTGTGGTGCGCGCGGCGATCACCGCCGTGAGCAGCAAGACCGAAGGCCTGAAACCCTACGAAATCATTCCCATCGCCCTGGTGGCGGCGGCGGTGAGCACGGCCAGCGGAATCCGCGACCAGGAGACCACCCTGGGTACCGAGGCGCAGTTCATCGACGGCGGCAACAACAAGGTGATCGCCCAGGTGGTGCGCAAGGGCAGCGGCAAGCCGCTGCAGAACGACACCCAGGTCATGCAGCCTGCGGACGTGAAAAACGTCATCGACGGCTGGGCCTCAGACCTGCACCAGTCCTTTAAGAAACTGAAAAAGTAGTTGGGGCCGGGGTATCTCCCGAGCATTTTTTTGCCCACTGCGTCGGGGTCAGGGCGGGTGCCTGGCCCCGTCAACGAGCAGCTCCGGCAGTCAATCAAAAGCACAGGTTTCGCTGGCGAGGCGAGGGCACAAGGCCTGCCGACGGCATTGTCCATGGCAGGTTTTTTCCGCCCACAGCAGGGTGACGGGCTCCTGGATCGAATGGCAGCGGAGCTTCAAGGCCTGCCTGGATGTTCATGTGAATGGTGATGATTTCCATGTGTTTTGAATGGTTAAGTTAATGTGATTTATCAAGAGTAACAAATTCAATAAAAACATATAGTTATATAATATTTGTGATGTTATTAATTGCATATTATTGATGCTCTCAAGGAGCTTTGCTGGCATGCCTGTGGTCGGACGCACGACTTTTATCGCCGGTCTCAGCCCGGCCCAGGCGCTGGATTTCTGCCTTGAAGGCGCCAACTTCCCGAAGATCTTTCCCGGGCGCATCAGCCCTGTGAAAGGTGTGGGTATCGATAGCCTGCGGCTCAGTGCCGGGCGCCAGTTCAGCTTTCGGCACGGGATGTGGGGGTGTCATACCGGCGACATGGACGCTGGTTATACGTGAGGTCAGCGCGCTGGCCGGGTTGACGACTGTCGCTTCGAGCCTGCGGGCTGGATGGCGGCGGCCTCGCGTCCTGTATCCACTCAAGGGCGCAAAAGGGCGACAATTTGTATCCCGGGCATAGGTAGCCGGAGCGTTTCATGTTTAACTTCCGGCCTCTCGATGTTCTTTACAGCTGTTCAATGACAATCGTTTAAAAGGACTCCGTTCATGGCTCAAGTCACCCTTAAAGGCAACCCGGTTCAAGTCAACGGCCAACTGCCACAAGCCGGCTCCAAGGCGCCAGCGTTCTCCCTGGTGGGCGCCGGCCTGGCCGACATCACCCTGAGCAGCTTTGCCGGCAAGCGCAAAGTGCTGAACATCTTCCCAAGCGTCGACACCCCGACCTGCGCCACCTCCGTGCGCAAGTTCAACGCCCAGGCCAACGACCTGAACAACACCGTGGTGCTGTGCATCTCGGCTGACCTGCCGTTCGCCCAGGCCCGTTTCTGCGGCGCCGAAGGCCTGGAAAACGTGCAGAACCTGTCGACCCTGCGTGGCCGCGAGTTCATCGAAAACTACGGCGTGGCCATTGCCGACGGCCCGCTGGCCGGCCTGACCGCCCGCGCGGTGGTGGTGCTGGACGAGAACGACACCGTGCTGCACAGCGAGCTGGTCAAGGAAATCGCTGAAGAACCTAACTACGACGCGGCCTTGGCCGTTCTGAAGTAACAGGTTTTACAATTATTCACGGCCTGGCCCTGTCCAGGCCGTTTTTATTTGTGCTTCAGTGGCTTAGCAGACACTTACAAACGTAAGCCCAAGGTAAATTGCCGGTAAAGGCGCTTTGCTAAACACCGGCCAGTGCTTATCTTTCAGCCTTCTGAAAAAGATCCCCTCGCGCCCAATGGTTGATCATTCCATGCAATCCTCCGTTTCCCGCAACTCCCGTCGCTGGCTGCTCGGCCTGCTTGTCCTGTTGGCCATCGTCGGCCTGTGCTGGAAATTCTGGCCGGCCTCGACCACCCACAAGGATGCCGCCGGGCAAAAGGCCGCCGTCGGACACACCGGGCGCAGCGGGTCGATGCGGCCAGGGTTCGGTGGCGCGAGCGGGCCGATCCCGGTGCGGGTGGCACCGGCCACGCGCGGGGACTTCCCGCTGTATTACAAGGCGCTGGGCACCGTCACCGCGCTGAACACCATCAATGTGCGCAGCCGGGTGGCCGGTGAGCTGGTCAAGGTGGCCTTCGAGGAAGGGCAGATGGTCAAGGCCGGCGACCTGCTGGCGGAAATCGATCCGCGGCCTTACCAGAACGCCTTGCTCCAGGCCGAAGGCACGCTGTTGCAGAACCAGGCCCAGTTGAAGAACGCCCAGGTCGACTACGAGCGTTATCGCGGCCTGTACGCCCAGGACAGTATCGCCAAGCAGACCCTGGACACCGCCGCGGCGCTGGTCGGCCAGTACCAGGGCACGGTCAAGACCAACCAGGCGGCGGTCAACGACGCCAAGCTCAATCTCGAATTCACCAGGATCCGCGCGCCGATCACCGGCCGCGTCGGCCTGCGCCAGCTGGACGTCGGCAACCTGGTGGCGGCCAACGACACCACCGCGCTGGCGATCATCACCCAGACCCAGCCGATCAGCGTTGCCTTTACCCTGCCGGAGAACAACCTGAGCAGGGTGCTGGAGCGTTATCGCAGCGGCGCCAGGCTGCCGGTGGAAGCCTGGGACCGCGGCGACCAGACACTGCAGGCCAGCGGCGTGCTGCAAAGCCTCGACAACCAGATCGACACCACCACCGGCACCCTGAAGTTCAAGGCGCGCTACGAGAACCGCGACCAGGTGCTGTTCCCCAACCAGTTCGTCAACGTGCGTGTGCTCGCCGACACCCTGAAAAACGTGGTGCTGGCGCCGTCGGCGGCGGTCCAGTTCGGCACCAACGGCACCTTCGTCTACGCCCTGGACGGCGACAACAAGGTCAAGATCCGCCAGTTGCAGGTCGGCGACAGCAACGGCGACTCCACCGTGATCAAGGCCGGCCTGGAAGCCGGCGATCGCGTGGTGCTGGAAGGCACCGACCGCCTGAAAGACGGCAGCGAAGTGGAGGTGGTGAACACCACCGAGGAAGTGCCAACCACCCCGACCCAGCATCTGCAGGGCAAGCCGGCCAGTTCGGCGACTACGCCTGCCACGGCCCCGGCCGCTGACGCCCCGGCGAGCAAGGTCGGCGCATGAACCTCTCGCGGCTGTTCATCCTCCGTCCGGTAGCCACCACCCTGAGCATGCTGGCCATTGTCCTGGCCGGCCTGATCGCCTATCGCCTGCTGCCGGTCTCGGCGTTGCCTCAGGTCGATTACCCGACCATCCGGGTGATGACCCTGTACCCCGGCGCCAGTCCCGACGTGATGACCAGCGCGGTCACCGCGCCCCTGGAACGCCAGTTCGGCCAGATGCCCGGCCTGACCCAGATGGCCTCCACCAGTTCCGGCGGCGCCTCGGTGCTGACCCTGCGTTTCAACCTCGACATCAATATGGATGTCGCCGAGCAGCAGGTGCAGGCCGCGATCAATGCCGCGACCAACCTGCTGCCCACGGATCTGCCGGCGCCGCCGGTGTACAACAAGGTCAACCCGGCGGACACCCCGGTGCTGACCCTGGCCATCACCTCCAAGACCATGCTGCTGCCCAAGCTCAACGACCTGGTCGATACCCGCATGGCGCAGAAGATCGCGCAGATCAGCGGCGTCGGCATGGTCAGCATCGCCGGCGGCCAGCGCCAGGCGGTGCGGATCAAGGTCAACCCGGAGGCCCTGGCGGCCAACGGCCTCAACCTGGCGGACGTGCGCAGCCTGATCGGCGCCTCCAACGTCAACCAGCCCAAGGGCAACTTCGACGGCCCGACCCGGGTGTCGATGCTCGACGCCAACGACCAGCTGACTTCGCCCAAGGATTACGCCGAGCTGATCCTGGCCTACAAGAATGGCGCGCCGCTGCGCTTGAAGGACGTCGCGCAGATCGTCGGCGGCGCCGAGAATGAACGCCTGGCGGCCTGGGCCAATGAAAACCAGGCGGTGCTGCTCAATATCCAGCGCCAGCCCGGGGCCAACGTGATCGAGGTGGTGGACCGGATCAAGGCGCTGCTGCCGAGCATTACCGACAACCTGCCGGCGGGCCTCGACGTCACCGTGCTCACCGACCGCACCCAGACCATCCGCGCCTCGGTCACCGACGTGCAGCACGAACTGCTGATCGCCATCGCCCTGGTGGTGATGGTGACCTTCCTGTTCCTGCGCCGGGCCAGCGCCACGGTGATCCCGTCGATTGCCGTGCCGTTGTCGCTGATCGGTACCTTCGGCGTGATGTACCTGGCGGGCTTCTCGGTCAACAACCTGACCCTGATGGCCCTGACCATCGCCACCGGCTTTGTGGTCGACGATGCCATCGTGATGCTGGAGAACATCTCGCGCTTCATCGAAGAGGGCGACAGCCCGATGCAGGCCGCGCTCAAGGGCGCCAAGCAGATCGGCTTCACCCTGGTGTCGCTGACCCTGTCGCTGATCGCCGTACTGATTCCGCTGCTGTTCATGGCCGACGTGGTCGGGCGGCTGTTCCGCGAGTTCGCCATCACCCTGGCGGTGGCGATCCTGATTTCCCTGGTGGTGTCCCTGACCCTGACGCCGATGATGTGCGCGCGCCTGCTCAAGCGTGAGCCCAAGGAAGAAGAACAGGGCCGGTTCTACCGCGCCAGCGGTGCCTGGATCGACTGGTTGATCGCCAGCTACGGCCGCTGGTTGCAGTGGGTACTCAAGCACCAGCCGCTGACCCTGCTGGTGGCCGTCGGCACCCTGGCGTTGACCGTGTTCCTGTATATGGTGGTGCCCAAGGGCTTCTTCCCGGTACAGGACACCGGGGTGATCCAGGGCATTTCCGAAGCGCCGCAGTCGGTGTCCTTCGCCGCCATGAGCCAGCGCCAGCAGGACCTGGCGAAAATCATCCTGGCCGACCCGGCGGTGGAAAGCCTGTCGTCCTATATCGGGGTCGACGGCGACAACGCCACCCTCAACAGCGGCCGGCTGCTGATCAACCTCAAGCCGCACCGCGAACGCGACCTCAGCGCCGCCGAAGTGATTGCGCGCATCCAGCCCCAGGTCGACCAGTTGGTGGGCGTCCGCCTGTTCATGCAGCCGGTGCAGGACCTGACCATCGAGGACCGGGTCAGCCGTACCCAGTACCAGTTCAGCCTGTCGTCGCCGGATGCCGACCTGCTGGCCCTGTGGAGCGGGCGCCTGGTGGATGCCCTGGTCCACCGGCCGGAACTCACCGACGTCGCCAGCGACCTGCAGGACAAGGGTTTGCAGGTGTACCTGGTGATCGACCGCGACGCCGCTTCGCGCATCGGCGTCTCGGTGTCGAACATCACCGACGCGCTGTACGACGCCTTCGGCCAGCGGCAGATTTCCACCATCTACACCCAGGCCAGCCAATACCGCGTGGTGTTGCAGGCCCAGGCCGGGGAAAGCATCGGCCCGCAGGCGCTGGAACAGATCCATGTGAAGACCATCGACGGCGGCCAGGTGCGGCTGTCGAGCCTGGCTCGGGTCGAGGAGCGCCAGGCGCAACTGGCCATCGCCCATATCGGCCAGTTCCCGGCGGTGATGATGTCGTTCAACCTGGCGCCCGGCGTGGCCCTGGGGCAGGCGGTGGACATCATCGAGCAGGTGCAGCGGGACATCGGCATGCCGGTGGGCGTGCAGACCCAGTTCCAGGGCGCGGCCCAGGCGTTCCAGGCTTCGCTGTCGAGCACCTTGCTGCTGATCCTGGCGGCGGTGGTGACCATGTACATCGTGCTGGGGGTGCTCTACGAGAGCTACATCCACCCGATCACCATCCTTTCCACGCTGCCGTCGGCGGCGGTGGGGGCTTTGCTGGCGCTGATCCTCAGCGGCAACGACCTGGGCATGATCGCGATCATCGGCATCATCCTGCTGATCGGCATCGTCAAGAAGAACGCGATCATGATGATCGACTTCGCCCTCGACGCCGAACGCAACCAGGGCATGGCCCCGGAGCAGGCGATCTACCAGGCGGCGCTCCTGCGTTTCCGACCGATCCTGATGACCACCCTGGCCGCGCTGTTCGGCGCCGTGCCGCTGATGCTGGCCACCGGCTCCGGCGCCGAACTGCGCCAGCCTCTGGGCCTGGTGATGGTCGGCGGCCTGTTGCTGAGCCAGATCCTCACGCTGTTTACCACGCCTGTTATTTACCTGTATTTCGATCGGTTGGGACGCCGCTTTGGCAAGCCTGACTCGAAAGAGGTGGTGGTATGACGGCGAGCTACAAGTTTCAAGCTTCAAGCCGCAAGTCAAAGCCTGCGCGATCCCTGCTTTTCTCTTGCAGCTTGCAGCTTGAAGCTTGGAGCTGCCGCCCATGAACCTGTCCGGACCCTTTATTCGCCGTCCTGTGGCGACGATGCTCTTGAGCCTGGCGATTATGTTATTGGGTGGCGTCAGCTTCGGCCTGCTGCCGGTGTCGCCGCTGCCGCAGATGGACTTCCCGGTGATCGTGGTCCAGGCCAGCTTGCCGGGGGCCAGCCCCGAGGTGATGGCATCCACCGTGGCCACGCCCCTGGAGCGTTCCTTCGGCGCGATCGCCGGGGTCAACACCATGAGCAGCCGCTCCAGCCAGGGTTCGACCCGGGTCATCCTGCAGTTCGACCTGGACCGCGACATCAACGGCGCGGCGCGGGAAGTGCAGGCGGCGATCAACGCCTCGCGCAACCTGCTGCCCAGCGGCATGCGCAGCATGCCCACCTACAAGAAGGTCAACCCGTCCCAGGCGCCGATCATGGTGCTGTCGCTGACCTCCGATGTGCTGGAGAAGGGCCAGCTGTACGACCTGGCCTCGACCATCCTGTCCCAGAGCCTGTCCCAGGTCTCCGGTGTCGGCGAGGTGCAGATCGGCGGCAGTTCGCTGCCGGCGGTGCGCATCGAGCTCGAGCCGCAGTTGCTCAACCAGTACGGCGTGGCCCTCGACGATGTGCGCAAGACCATCGCCGAAGCCAACGTGCGCCGGCCCAAGGGCTCGGTGGAGAACAGCGAGCAGATGTGGCAGGTGCAGGCCAACGACCAGCTGGAGAAGGCCAAGGACTACGAGCCGCTGATCATCCACTACAAGGACGGCGCGGCCCTGCGCCTGAAAGACGTGGCCAAGGTCAGCGACGGCGTCGAGGACCGCTACAACAGTGGCTTCTTCAACGACGACGCGGCGGTGCTGCTGGTGATCAACCGCCAGGCCGGGGCCAACATCATCGAGACGGTCAACGAGATCAAGGCGCAGTTGCCGGCGTTGCAGGCGGTGTTGCCGGCCAGCGTCAAGCTCAACCTGGCGATGGACCGCTCGCCGGTGATCAAGGCCACCCTGCATGAAGCCGAGATGACCCTGCTGATCGCCGTGGCCCTGGTGATCCTGGTGGTCTACCTGTTCCTCGGCAATCTGCGCGCCTCGCTGATCCCGACCCTGGCGGTGCCGGTGTCGCTGGTGGGCACCTTCGCGGTGATGTACCTGTACGGTTTTTCCCTGAACAACCTGTCGCTGATGGCGCTGATTCTCGCCACCGGGCTGGTGGTGGACGACGCCATCGTGGTGCTGGAGAACATTTCCCGGCACATCGACGAAGGCATCGCGCCGATGAAGGCAGCCTACCTGGGAGCCAAGGAAGTCGGCTTCACCCTGTTGTCGATGAACGTCTCGCTGGTGGCGGTGTTCCTGTCGATCCTGTTCATGGGCGGGATCATCGAAAGCCTGTTCCGCGAGTTTTCCATCACCCTGGCGGCGGCGATCATCGTGTCCCTGGTGGTGTCCCTGACCCTGACCCCGATGCTTTGCGCCCGCTGGCTCAAGCCCCATGTGCCGGGCCAGGAGAACGGCCTGCAGCGCTGGAGCCAGCGCGGCAACGACTGGATGGTGGCGAAATACGCCAGCAGCCTGGACTGGGTGCTGCGCCACAAACGCCTGACCCTGCTCAGCCTGTTCGTGACCATCGGCGTCAACATTGCGCTGTACGTGGTGGTGCCCAAGACCTTCATGCCGCAGCAGGACACCGGCCAGTTGATCGGTTTCGTGCGGGGCGACGACGGCCTGTCGTTCACCGTGATGCAGCCGAAGATGGAAATCTTCCGCCGCGAGGTGCTCAAGGACCCGGCGGTGGAGAGCGTGGCCGGCTTCATCGGTGGCAACAACGGCACCAACAACGCCTTCATGCTGGTGCGCCTCAAGCCGATCAAGGAACGCAACATTTCCGCGCAGAAGGTCATCGAGCGCCTGCGCAAGGAAATGCCCAAGGTGCCCGGCGCCCAGCTGATGCTGATGGCTGACCAGGACCTGCAGTTCGGCGGCGGTCGCGAACAGACCACCTCGCAGTATTCCTACATCATCCAGAGCGGCGACCTGGGGGCATTGCGCGAGTGGTACCCGAAGGTGGTCACCGCGCTGCGTGCCTTGCCGGAGCTGACCGCCATCGACGCCCGCGAGGGGCAGGGTGCCCAGCAGGTGACCCTGGTGGTCGACCGCGACCAGGCCAAGCGCCTGGGGATCGACATGAACATGGTCACCGCGGTGCTCAACAACGCCTACAGCCAGCGGCAGATTTCCACCATCTACGACAGCCTCAACCAGTACCAGGTGGTGATGGAGGTCAACCCGAAATACGCCCAGGACCCGATCACCCTCAACCAGGTGCAGGTGATCACCGCCGATGGCGCGCGGGTGCCGTTGTCGACCATCGCCCATTACGAGAACAGCCTGGAAGACGACCGGGTCAGCCACGAAGGCCAGTTCGCCTCGGAAAGCATTTCCTTCGACATGGCCGAAGGGGTGACGGTGGAGCAGGGAACGGCGGCCATCGAACGGGCGCTCGCCAAGGTCGGCATGCCCGAAGACGTGATCGTCAAGATGGCCGGCACCGCCGACGCCTTCGCCGCGACCCAGAAGAGCCAGCCGTTCATGATCCTTGGCGCGCTGCTGGCGGTGTACCTGGTGCTGGGCGTGCTCTATGAAAGCTACATTCACCCGTTGACCATCCTGTCCACGCTGCCGTCGGCCGGGGTCGGCGCCTTGCTGTCGATCTATGTGCTGGGCAGCCAGTTCAGCCTGATCTCGCTGCTGGGGCTGTTCCTGCTGATCGGCGTGGTGAAGAAAAACGCCATCCTGATGATCGACCTGGCGCTGCAGTTGGAGCGCCACCAGGGCCTGGGCCCGCTGGAGTCGATCCGCAGCGCCTGCCTGCTGCGCCTGCGGCCGATCCTGATGACCACCCTGGCGGCGATCCTCGGCGCCTTGCCGTTGCTGCTCGGCAGCGCCGAAGGCGCGGAAATGCGCCAGCCCCTGGGCCTGACCATTATCGGCGGCCTGGTCTTCAGCCAGATCCTGACCCTCTACACCACCCCGGTGGTCTACCTCTATCTCGATCGCCTGCGCCATAAATTCAACCACTGGCGTGGGGTCCGTACCGATGCCGCTCTGGAAACGCCGCTATGACTGACTGCTCGCCCCGCAACCTTCCTCAGCGCCTGGCCCTGGCCCGCGGTTCGCGGCTGTTGAGCCTGAGCTTGAGCCTGGCGCTGCTCAGCGCCTGCGCCATTGGCCCGGACTATCAGCGCCCGACCGTCGCCGAGCCTGCGCAATACAAGGAAGCAGCAGGCTGGCGCCAGGCCAGTCCCAGCGATTCCCTGGCCCGTGGCGCCTGGTGGGAACTGTATGGCGACCAACAGCTCAACGGCCTGATCGACAAGCTCAACAGCGCCAACCAGACCGTGGCGCAGTCCGAGGCCCAGTACCGCCAGGCCCAGGCCCTGGTGCGCAGCGCCCGTGGCTCGCTGTTCCCCACGGTCGACCTGAGCGCCGGCAAAACCCGCGCCAGCCAGGGCACCGGCAGCAGCAGTTCGGCCCTGAGCAGCTCCTCCAGCGGCATTCGCGACACCTACAACACCCAGCTCGGGGTGAGCTGGGAGGCCGATGTCTGGGGCAAGCTGCGTCGCGGCCTGGAAGCCAACGAAGCCAGCGCCGAAGCCAGCTTCGCCGACCTCGCGGCGATGCGCCTGAGCCAGCAGTCGGAACTGGTGCAGAACTACCTGCAACTGCGGGTCATGGACCAGCAGAAGCGCCTGCTCGAAGCCACGGTGGCGGCTTACCAGCGTTCGCTGACCATGACCGAGAACCAGTACCGCGCCGGCGTCTCCGGCAAGGACGCGGTGGCCCAGGCGCAAACCCAGCTGAAAACCACCCAGGCCGACCTGATCGACCTGATCTGGCAACGCGCCCAGCTGGAAAACGCCATCGCGGTGTTGATCGGCCTGCCGCCGGCCGAGTTCAGCCTGGCCGAGACCCAGGACATCCCGGCCTTGCCCCAGGTGCCCCTGAGCCTGCCGTCGCAACTGCTGGAGCGGCGCCCGGACATCGCTTCGGCCGAGCGTTCGGTGATCGCTGCCAACGCCAATATCGGCGTGGCCAAGGCCGCCTATTACCCGGACCTGACCCTGAGCCTGGCCGGCGGCTACAGCAGCAGTACCTACGCCGACTGGATCAGCCTGCCGAACCGCTTCTGGTCGGTGGGGCCGAAACTGGCCATGACCCTGTTCGACGGTGGCCAGCGCTCGGCGGAAGTCGACCGCACCGAGGCGGCCTACGACCAGACCGTGGCCAAGTACCGCCAGACCGTGCTCGACGGCTTCCGCGAGGTGGAGAACTACCTGGTGCAGCTCAAGGTCCTGGAAGACGAGGCCGCGGTGCGCCAGCAGGCCCTGGATTCGGCGCGCGAGTCGCTGCGCCTGACCGAGAACCAGTACAAGGCCGGGGTGATCGCCTACCTGGACGTGGTGGTGGTACAGGCCACCGCGTTGAACAACGAACGCAGCGTGCTGAGCCTGCTGCAAAGCCGGCTGGTCACCAGCGTGCAACTGATCGCCGCCCTCGGCGGCGGCTGGGACGGCCAGCTGCAGGCCAGCAAGGAGTAACAGGCTGAATCCGTGATCCGCCCGGGTTTACCACCGCTGCCTGACCCTTGTAGCCGCTGCCGAGTCCGCGAGGCTGCGAACGGTTTGGGCGGCACTCCGACGTAGCGACCGCAGCTCCTGAAACCACGGCCTGCCTGGATAAATGCGCTGTTTGGTTCCACGACCGCTACGCGGTCGCGCGCAGGCTGCGCCAGCGGCTACATCGATAGCGGCGAGCCTGGCGTTGTCAGGAGCCGGGTCGCTGTCACCGATTTGTTTTATCAGCCGGCTACTTTCGTCCGACTGATGGCTTTTTGCTTACTTTGTGAGTGTGTTTCTGTACGCAATCAGTACAATTGCGCCTTTTTACCGCCGGGCATGGAAGCTTCCGGCTCACGCCACGAGACGTTCATGCTCACCGGTACCTACTCTCCCGCCCTGGTTCTGATTTCCCTGTTTGTGGCGATTCTCGCCTCTTACACCGCGCTCGACCTGACCGGTCGCATCGCCACCACGCGTGGTCGAGCGGCGTTGCTGTGGATGGCCGGCGGCGCCCTGGCCATGGGCATCGGGGTGTGGTCGATGCACTTTATCGGCATGCTCGCCTTCAGCCTGCCCATCGACCTGGGCTACGACACCGGCATCACCGCGCTGTCGCTGCTGATTTCCGTGCTGTCCTGCGGTTTCGCCCTGTGGCTGGTGAGCCAGCAGAGCCTGCCGCTGTGGCAGCTGGCCTTCGGCGCGCTGGTCATGGGCGCCGGGATCAGCGCCATGCATTACACCGGCATGGCGGCGATGCGCATGCAGCCGGGCATCGACTACGACCCGAGCCTGTTCGGCGCCTCGCTGCTGATTGCCGTCGGCGCCTCGGCCGCGGCGCTGTGGATCGCCTTCCGCCTGCGCCGCAATACCCCTTATGTACGCCTGGCCCGCTGTGGGGCCGCGGTGGTGATGGGCATCGCCATTGTCGGCATGCACTACACCGGCATGGCCGCGGCGCGTTTCGCCGACGGCAGTTTCTGTGGCGCGGCGGTGGACGGCCTGAGCGGCAAGGGCCTGGACAACCTGGTGCTGATCACCACCCTGGCGGTGCTGGTCATTGCCTTGCTGACCTCGGTCCTCGACGCGCGCCTGGAAGCGCGCACCGCGGTACTGGCCGAATCGCTGACCGTGGCCAACCGCGAGCTGACCCAACTGGCGCTGCACGACACCCTGACCGGCCTGCCGAACCGCACGCTGCTGGCCGACCGGATCGACCAGGCGATGCAGCGGGTGACGGAGCAGGGCGGCTGTTTTGCCCTGATGTTCATCGACCTGGACGGCTTCAAGCCGGTCAACGATGCCTTTGGCCATCACATGGGCGACCAGTTGCTGCGCGAGGTGGCGGTGCGCCTGCGCGAAGACCTGCGCAGCCAGGACACCCTGGCGCGGATCGGCGGCGACGAGTTCGTGCTGCTGGTGCAACTGAACGAGGCGGACGACGCCTTGCGCCTGGCCGCGCGCCAGGTGGGGCTGATCGGCCAGGTGTTCCGGGTGGCCGAGCATGAGTTGCAGATCTCCGCCAGCGTCGGCATCGCGGTGTACCCGGGCAACGGTCTGACGCCCCAGGAACTGCTGATGAATGCCGATGCGGCGATGTACCACGCCAAGGGCACCGGCAAGAACGGCTACAGCTTCTTCGACGCCTCGATGAACAGCGACGCGCGCCGGCAACTGCAACTGTTGCAGGACCTGCGCCATGCCGTCGAGCACGGCGAGTTCAGGCTGTATTACCAGCCCAAGTTCGACGCCGCCAACGGCTTGCCGGTGGGCGCCGAAGCCTTGCTGCGCTGGGAACACCCGCAACTGGGCCTGCTGCTGCCGGACAAGTTCATCGACCTGGCGGAAAAGACCGGGCTGATCATCCCCATCGGCGAGTGGGTGCTCAACGAGGCCTGCCGGCAGATGCGCGAGTGGTACAGCGAAGGCTACGAAGGCTGGCGGATCGCGGTGAACATTTCGGCGCTGCAGTTCTGCCATGCCGGGCTGGTCGACAGCGTGGCCAGGGCGTTGAGCCGCCACCACCTGCCGGCCAACAGCCTGACCCTGGAGATCACCGAGACCACGGCCATGAGCGATGCCGATGCCAGCATGACCGTGCTCAAGCAACTGGCGGACATGGGCGTCGACCTGTCGATCGACGACTTCGGCACCGGTTATTCGAGCCTGATGTACCTCAAGCGCCTGCCGGCCAACGAATTGAAGATCGACCGCGGTTTTGTCCGCGACCTGGAACACGACAGCGACGACGCGGCAATCGTCTCGGCCATCGTCGCCCTGGGCCAGGCCCTGGGCCTGCGCATCGTCGCCGAGGGCGTGGAAACCGATGTGCAGCAAAGCTTCCTGACCCAGCTGGGCTGCGATTCGCTGCAAGGTTATTTCCTCGGCCATCCGCTGCCGGCCGCGCGCTTCATGCAGAACATCCATCAGGCCGAACAGCTGGCCCTCTGAGCGGCCTCGCAAGCCTGCCTGCTTCTCAGGTTCGCAGCCTGCGGCAGCGGCTAGAGAGGCTTCTGTAGGAGCGGCCGGTCGACGCTCGATTGCCCAGACAGCGCCGCCCCATAAGGATTTGCTGGCGTGAGAGCGCCACGGCCGTACCGGCCGATCGCAGCCTGCGGCAGCGGCTACATCGATCGCGTTGTAGCCGACTCCTGTAGCCGCTGCCGAGCCTGCGAGGCTGCGATCGGTCGCGCAGCGACCGCAAACTCCAAGCCTGCGACCTGCCTGGATAGACACGCCGACCGACGATCAGCCACGGGACGGATGACGGCCCCGAGAAGGTTTGCAACGCTGGCCCCAGGGTGTTTAATTGCTGGCGTTCAAAGATCAGCGAGGGAGTTGGCAGCATGGACAAAGTCATCCTCATCACCGGTGGTGGTCGCGGTATTGGCGCGGCCACCGCGCTGCTGGCCGCGCAACAGGGCTATCGCATCTGCATCAACTACCAGGCCGACGAACAGGCGGCCTTCCAGGTGCTGGAGCAGGTGCGCGGCCTGGGCGCCCAGGCGATTGCCGTGCGGGCCGATGTCAGCATCGAGGACGAAGTGATTGGCCTGTACCACCGGGTCGACGCCGAACTGGGGCGGGTCACCGCGCTGGTGAACAACGCCGGGACCGTCGGGCAGAAGTCGCGGCTCGACGAAATGTCCGAATTCCGCATTCTGAAGACCATGAAGACCAACGTGCTCGGACCGATCCTCTGCGCCAAGCACGCGGTGCTGCGCATGTCGCCAAGGCATGGCGGG
Source organism: Pseudomonas sp. SBT1-2 (assembly GCF_028640875.1). Lineage (NCBI taxonomy): Bacteria > Pseudomonadati > Pseudomonadota > Gammaproteobacteria > Pseudomonadales > Pseudomonadaceae > Pseudomonas > Pseudomonas sp. SBT1-2. Next base: position 38,666 of record NZ_JAQZAA010000073.1, read on the forward strand.
CAGGGCGGCAGCATCGTCAACGTGTCCTCGGTCGCCGCCCGCCTGGGCTCGCCCGGCGAGTACATCGACTACGCGGCCTCCAAGGGGGCGCTGGACACCTTCACCATCGGCCTGTCCAAGGAAGTCGCCGGCGAAGGCATCCGCGTCAACGGGGTGCGCCCGGGCTATATCTACACCGACTTCCACGCCCTGAGCGGCGATGCCGACCGCGTCAGCAAACTGGAGTCCGCCATTCCCATGGGCCGCGGCGGGCGCCCGGACGAAGTGGCGGAGGCAATCATCTGGCTGCTGTCGGACAAGGCCTCCTATTCCACCGGGACCTTTATCGACCTCGGCGGCGGCCGCTGAGAGTTTCGCGCGTGTAGCCGCTGCCGAGCCTGCGAGGCTGCGATCGACTGCGCAGCAGTCGCAAGGCCGGACAGCGCGTCTATCCAGACAGATCGCAAGTTCAGGATTTGCGGTCGCTGCGCGACCGATCGCAGCCTCGCAGGCTCGGCAGCGGCTACAGATTCCACACCGTCCCGGCTTCAGAACGACCGCACGATCCTGCCCAGGGTTTCCATGGCCTTTTCCGCCGCTTCGTTCCACGGGCTGCCGTAGTTGAGGCGGATGCAGTTTCGAAAGCGCTGGGTCGGCGAGAAGATTGGTCCCGGGGCGATGCTGATGCCCTGGGCCAGGGCCATCTGGAACAGCTTCAACGAATCCATCTGCGCCGGCAGTTCCAGCCACAGGAAGTAGCCGCCGGCCGGCTGGCTGACCCGGGTCTGCGCCGGGAAATAGCGGGCAATGGCGGCGAGCATGGCGCTCTGCTGTTCTTCCAGGGCGTAGCGCAGCTTGCGCAGGTGGCGGTCGTAGCCGCCGTGTTGCAGGTAGTCGGCGATGGCCGCCTGGGCCGGCATCGAGGCGCACAGCGAGGTCATCAGCTTCAGCCGTTCGATCTTCTGCGCGTAACGCCCGGCGGCGACCCAGCCGATGCGATAACCCGGCGCCAGGCTCTTGGCGAACGAGCCGCAATGCATCACCAGGCCCTCGGTGTCGAAGGCCTTGGCCGGTTTCGGCGCCTGCTGGCCGTAATACAGCTCGGCGTAGACGTCGTCCTCGATCAGCGGCACCTGATGGCTGCGCAGCAACTCCACCAGCTCCTGTTTCTTCGCCTCGGGCATGGTCGCGCCCATGGGGTTCTGGAAGCTGGTCATGCACCAGCAGGCCTTGATCGGATGCCGTTCCAGGGTCTGCGCCAGCACCCCGAGATCGATCCCGTCCCGCGGGTGCACGGGGATTTCCACCGCCTTGAGTTTCAGGCGCTCCAGCACTTGCAGGCTGGCGTAGAAGGCCGGGGCCTCGATGGCCACCAGGTCGCCGGGTTCGGTCACTGCCTGCAGGCACAGGTTCAGGGCTTCCAGGGCGCCGTTGGTGATCAGCAGTTCTTCCATGGGCAGCATCAGCCCGCCGACCATGTAGCGCAGGGCGATCTGCCGGCGCAGCTGCGGGTTGCCCGGCGACATGTCGGTGACCACCACGCGCGGGTCCATCTCGCGGCTGGCGCTGGCCAGGGAGCGCGACAGGCGTTGCAGCGGGAACAGGGTCGGGCTGGGAAAGGCCGAACCGAACGGCACGGTGGTCGGGTCCTTGATCGAGTCCAGCACCGAGAACACCAGTTCGCTGACATCGACTTCGGTGGACTCGTTGACCTGGCTGCTGATCACCGGCTCCGAGAACGGGCTGGGCGCATGGGTGTTGACGAAGTAGCCGGAGCGCGGCCGGGCGCGGATCAGGCCGCGGCGTTCCAGCAGGTAATAGGCCTGGAACACCGTGGACGGGCTGACCCCATAGGTCTGGCTGGCATAACGTACCGAAGGTACGCGCTGGCCGGGGCCGAGCACCCCGGAGCGGATCAGTTCTGCGATGTCGTCGGCGAATTTTTCGTAGCGTTTCATGGGGCGGCTCGGGTTGGGGGCTGCGGTGGCTGAGGGATTTATCGCGAGCAAGCTCGCTCCTACGGGGGCCCGGGTAGGAGCGAGCTTGCTCGCGATAGCCGCAAAGCGGCGCCCAGTCTAAGGGATCAACGGTTCAAGGGCGCAACAAACCGGCTCTTGGCCACGCTGTAGATCTCTGGCTGGTCGGCGTCGACCACCTTGAAACTCAACTCCTGGGAACTGCTCTGCGGCTTGTCGGCGATCATCGCCACCGACACCGGCAGGTCGACGATCTCGCCCGCGGCCAGGCTGATTTCACTCTTGCCCTGCAGCTGGAAGCCGTCGCCGTCCACCAGTTGCAGGCGATAATCCTGGCGTTGCTGGGTCTTGTTGATGATCTTCAGGCTGTAGATGTTCTCGATCTGGCCCAGGCTGTTTTCGCGGAACAGGCCCCGGTCCTTGCTGACGTCCAGCGACACCATCGGCCGCTCCACCAGCGCCAGGGCCAGGGCGCCGATCATCACCAGCAGCACCGCGCTGTAGCCGATCAGACGCGGGCGCAGCAGGTGGGTCTTGCCACCCTGCAACTGGTGCTCCGAGGTGTAGCTGATCAGGCCCCGGGCATAGCCCATCTTGTCCATGATCGAATCGCAGGCGTCGATGCAGGCGGCGCAGCCGATGCATTCCATCTGCAGGCCGTCGCGGATGTCGATGCCGGTCGGGCAGACCTGCACGCACAGCTGGCAGTCGATGCAGTCGCCGAGGCCGATATCGGTGGGTTTCACGCCACGCTTGCGCGGGCCACGGATTTCGCCACGGGCCGGGTCGTAGGAGATGGTCAGGGTGTCCTTGTCGAACATCACGCTCTGGAACCGCGCATAAGGGCACATGTGCATGCACACCGCCTCGCGCAGCCAGCCGGCGTTGAGGTAGGTGGCGCCGGTGAAGAACAGCACCCAGAACAGGCTGATGCCGCCGATCTGCAGGGTCAGCAGTTCCTCGGCCAGCGGCCGGATCGGGGTGAAGTAGCCGACGAAGGTCAGCCCGGTGAGCAGGCTGATGGCCAGCCACAGGGTGTGCTTGGCCGAACGGCGGATCAGCTTGTTCAGGTTCCAGGGCGCGGCTTGCAGCTTGATGCGCTGGTTGCGTTCACCCTCGGTGATCTTCTCGCACCACATGAACAGCCAGGTCCAGGAGCTCTGCGGGCAGGTGTAGCCACACCAGACGCGGCCGGCGAACACGGTGATGGCGAACAGGCCGAAGGCGCAGATGATCAGCAGGGCCGAGAGCAGGATGAAATCCTGCGGCCAGAAGGTGGCGCCGAAGATATGGAACTTGCTTTCCGCCAGGTCCCAGAGCACCGCCTGGCGGCCGCCCCAGTTCAGCCACACGGTGCCGAAGAACAACAGGAACAGGAACCCCGCGCCGCTCATGCGCAGGGTGCGGAACAAGCCGGTGAAGCTGCGGGTGTGGATCAGGTTGTCGCTGGATTTGGCCTTCGTCTTTGGGCGCGCAGGCTCGAAGGTTTCTACTAATCGGACGGGGATTCTTTCGCTCATGGTCGTTCGCTCATCAGCCTCCATCAGGCCAATGAACTATGCCCAGCGATCTGTTTGCATAACAGACTCAGGTATCGCAATAAAAAGCAGATCAGATGACCGCGAAGGGCCGCCCTGCGACAACTTGCCATACCCGGCAAAGCGCCCGATATCGGGCGCCAGCAGCGTCTGGCACAAGCCTGTGGCGGATACCGTGATGCAGATCAGTCAAATCACCGAATCACTGTCGCTGGCGCGCAGATGGCGCCGGCCGTCGGTGGCGCCTGCTACGGTCAATGCGTTGGCTTCTGCTTCGGTGATGCAGATGCGCAGCCCTTCGAGGTCGACCGCCGGCAGATCGCACCTTTAGCCTGGCGTCGCTGTCCTCTCATTAAGGAGGGCCGCCTCGCCAGGGGCGTCGCCCGCCCGCCAACAAGACGCCGAACGGAAAAGGACCTGCGCATGAACGCCTGGTGGAATGAAGCCTGGGTCACCCTGCAAGCCGAGTTCGCCGACATCGGCGATGCCCGGCAACTCACCCAGATCACCGTACGCCTGCTGATCGCCGCGCTGCTGGGCGGCATTCTCGGTTTCGAGCGCGAGCACAAGGGCAAGGCCGCCGGGGTGCGCACCCATATGCTGGTGGCATTGGGGGCGGCGCTGTTCGTGCTGGTGCCGCAGATGTCCGGCTCCCAGGCCGATGCCATGAGCCGGGTGGTGCAGGGGGTGATCGCCGGTATCGGCTTTCTCGGCGCGGGCACCATTCTCAAGGGCAAGCAGGACGAGGAAGGGCACGTCAAGGGCCTGACCACCGCGGCCGGGCTATGGATGACCGCGGCGATCGGCGTCTCGGTGGGCGTTGGCCGCGAAGCCACGGCGGTGCTCAGCACTTTGCTGGCGCTGGCGGTCTTCAGTGTGATGCCCTGGATAGTGCGCAAGCTGGAAGGCGACGATGAACCGCCCGAAGGAACGCCCTGAAGCGTTGTGGACACGCTCGCCGCCAGCAACGAAGGGATGCCCGCGACGGGTTGCGACGGCAGCGACGGGCAACCGATTGTCTACGCTTGTCATGGTTTGGGCGTAATGCTGTGATCGCAAGCGATGACCGGCGCCGGATCGCTCGGCGGCTCCTCCTTGGGCGGCGGGGTCGTTTCCGGTGGATCTTCCTCGGGCACCGGTTGCGGCCCTGTTGGGGGCACGATTGGCGGCAAGGTCGGGCGATCGATGTTCGGATCGGGTGTTTCCGCAGGGATCGGGATACTCATCGGCATGGCCTCCTTTGTGCTTGGTTTTGCACAGTCGCCCAAGGTGGACCCTCGACCCGGTGATTTGATTCCCGGCGCGAAGGGAGGCAAATCCGGGTGAACTTTCCCGGCCCTGGTGTCTCGGAACCTAAGTGCTTCGCTGATCCGCGCGGGACGTTGCCGACACCGAGGGCCGATCTCAAAAGATGGCGCCGCGCCGGAATAGACCAGCAACAGAGCGTCCATGGGGCGTAAGGAGTGATGCTCGATGACTGCCGAAAAAAGACCGACTGAACTGCAATACAACCCGAACCTGCCGCTGTCGCAGGCCTTGTTGCTGCCACGTATCGTCATCGAGAACACCCGGCCGCTGATCGACGGTGGCCAGTTCGCGGTCAAGGCGGTGGTGGGGCAGGTGGTCAAGGTCAGCAGCAAGGTGTTCGCCGATGGCCACGACAAGCTGGCCGTGCGCATCCGCTGGTGCGCCGAGAACGACAGCCACTGGCACAGCGAAACCATGGAAGACCTCGGCAACAATAGCTGGGAAGGCCAGTTCACAGTGCCCAGCCAGGGCCGCTACCTGTATTGCATCGAGGCTTGGATCGATCAGTTCGCCAGCTTCTGCTACGACCTGCAGAAGAAACACCAGGCCGGCATCGCCGTCAGCCTCGAATTGCAGGAGGGCCGCAGCCACGTGTTGCAGGCCGCCGAGCGCAGCGAAGGGCCGCTGCGCGAGCAGTTGCTGGCGCTGCACCATGAACTGGCGACGCTGCTGGAAGCCGAGCAGGTGGCGCTGTTCCTGCACGAACGCAGTGCACAACTGATGGCCGAGGCCGACTACCGCCCGTACCTGAGCCTGAGCCCGGAATACCCGCTGGACGTGGAACGCGAGCGCGCGCAGTTCGCCAGCTGGTACGAGCTGTTTCCCCGCTCGATCACCGACGATCCGGCCCGACACGGCACGTTCAATGATGTGCACTCGCGCCTGGCGATGATCCATGACATGGGCTTCGACGTGCTGTACTTCCCGCCGATCCATCCCATCGGCCGCAGCTTCCGCAAGGGCCGCAACAACTCGCTGACCGCCGGCCCCGACGAGCCGGGCAGCCCCTATGCGATCGGTGGCGAAGAAGGCGGCCACGAGGCGATCCACCCGCAGCTCGGCAGCCGCGAGGATTTCCGCCGGCTGGTGGCGGCCGCCGCCGAACACGGCCTGGAGGTCGCCCTGGATTTCGCCATCCAGTGTTCCCAGGACCACCCCTGGCTCAAGCAACATCCGGGCTGGTTCAACTGGCGCCCGGACGGCAGCATCAAATATGCCGAGAACCCGCCGAAGAAATACCAGGACATCGTCAACGTCGACTTCTATGCCATCGAGGCCATCCCCAGCCTGTGGCTGGAGCTGCGCGACATCGTGGTCGGCTGGGTCGAGGAGGGGGTGAAGATCTTTCGCGTGGACAACCCGCACACCAAGCCGCTGCCGTTCTGGCAGTGGCTGATCGCCGATGTGCGGGCGCGGTACCCGGAGGTGATCTTCCTCGCCGAGGCCTTCACCACGCCGGCGATGATGGCGCGCCTGGGCAAGGTCGGTTATTCCCAGAGCTACACCTATTTCACCTGGCGCAATACCAAGAGCGAACTGGCGACTTACTTCACCGAACTGAACCAGTCGCCGTGGCGCGAGTGCTACCGGCCGAACTTTTTCGTCAACACGCCGGACATCAACCCGTTCTTTCTCCATGACTCGGGACGGCCGGGGTTTCTCATCCGCGCCGCGCTGGCCACCATGGGCTCGGGCCTGTGGGGCATGTACTCGGGGTTCGAGCTGTGCGAGTCGGCGCCGGTTCCGGGGCGCGAGGAATACCTCGACTCGGAGAAGTACGAGATCCGCCCCCGGGATTTCAGCGCTCCGGGCAACATCATTGCCGAGATCGCCCAGCTCAACCGCATCCGCCGGCAGAACCCGGCGCTGCATACCCACCTGGGCCTGCAGGTCTACAACGCCTGGAACGACAACATCCTGTATTTCGGCAAGCGCACCGCCGACCTCAGCAATTTCATCCTGGTGGCGGTCAGCCTCGACCCGTTCAACGCCCAGGAGGCGCATTTCGAATTGCCGCTGTGGGAGCTGGGCCTGCCCGACGATGCGCAAACCCAGGGCGAGGACCTGATGAACGGCCATCGCTGGACCTGGTACGGCAAGACCCAGTTCATGCGGATCGAACCCTGGCAGCAACCGTTCGGCATCTGGCGTATCAGCGTTGCTTGACGCGATCGATGTAGCCGCTGCCGCAGGCTGCGATCGGCCCGGAACGGGACGCGCTCTTGGGGCCGTCGAAGGCCCTGCGGGCCTTATCGCAGCCTCGCGGGGCTCGGCAGCGGCTACAGCGCGATCGGTGTAGCCGCTGCCGCAGGCTGCGATCGGCCCGGAACGGGACGCGCTCTTGGGGCCGTCGAATGCCCTGCGAGCCTTGGCGCAGCCTCGCGGGCTCGGCAGCGGCTACAGGCGCGATCGGTGTAGCCGCTGCCGCAGGCTGCGATCGGCCCGGAACGGGACGCGCTCTTGGGGCCGTCGAAGGCCCTGCGGGCCTTGGCGCAGCCTCGTGGGGCTCGGCAGCGGCTACAGCGCGATCGATGTAGCCGCTGCCGCAGGCTGCGATCGGCCCGGAACGGGACGCGCTCTTGGGGCCGTCGAAGACCCTGCGGGCCTTATCGCAGCCTCGCGGGGCTCGGCAGCGGCTACAGGGCAGTGACACAGCCACGGATCAATGAATTTTTCAGGAGTTACCCATGGCGAAGAAAACCAGGTCAGCCACCTTCATCAAGGACCCGCTCTGGTACAAGGACGCGGTGATCTATCAGGTTCACGTCAAATCCTATTTCGACTCCAACAACGACGGGATCGGCGACTTTCCCGGGTTGATCGCCAAGCTCGACTACATTGCCGACCTGGGTGTGAACACCATCTGGCTGCTGCCGTTCTACCCCTCGCCGCGCCGCGACGATGGCTACGACATCGCCGAATACCGTGGCGTCAGTCCCGACTACGGGACCCTGGCCGATGCCCGGCGGTTTATCGCCGAGGCCCACAAGCGCGGGCTGCGGGTGATCACCGAGCTGGTCATCAACCACACCTCGGACCAGCACCCCTGGTTCCAGCGGGCGCGCAAGGCCAAGGCCGGCTCCAAGGCGCGGGATTTCTATGTGTGGTCCGATGACGATCAGAAGTACGACGGCACGCGGATCATCTTTCTCGACACCGAGAAATCCAACTGGACCTGGGACCCGGTGGCTGGCCAGTACTTCTGGCACCGCTTCTATTCCCACCAGCCGGACCTCAACTTCGACAACCCGCAGGTGATGAAGGCGGTGCTGTCGGTGATGCGCTACTGGCTGGACATGGGCATCGATGGCCTGCGCCTGGACGCCATTCCCTACCTGATCGAACGCGACGGCACCAATAACGAGAACCTGCCCGAGACCCACGACGTGCTCAAGCAGATCCGCGCCGAGATCGACGCCAACTACCCGGACCGCATGCTGCTGGCCGAGGCCAACCAGTGGCCGGAAGACACTCAACTGTATTTTGGCGATGTGAAGGGCGACGACGGCGACGAATGCCACATGGCCTTCCACTTCCCGCTGATGCCGCGCATGTACATGGCGCTGGCCCAGGAAGACCGCTTCCCGATCACCGACATCCTGCGCCAGACCCCGGAGATTCCCGCCAACTGCCAGTGGGCGATTTTCCTGCGCAACCACGATGAGCTGACCCTGGAGATGGTCACCGACCGTGAGCGCGACTACCTGTGGAACTACTACGCCGCCGACCGCCGCGCGCGGATCAACCTGGGGATCCGCCGGCGCCTGGCACCGCTGATGGAGCGCGACCGGCGCCGGGTCGAGCTGCTCAACAGCCTGCTGCTGTCGATGCCCGGCACGCCGACCCTGTATTACGGCGACGAGATCGGCATGGGCGACAACATATACCTGGGCGACCGCGATGGCGTGCGCACGCCGATGCAATGGTCGATCGACCGCAACGGCGGCTTCTCCCGGGCCGACCCGGCGAGCCTGGTGTTGCCGCCAATCATGGACCCGCTGTACGGCTACCAGTCGGTGAATGTCGAGACCCAGGCCGGCGACCCGCATTCGCTGCTCAACTGGACCCGGCGCATGCTGGCGATCCGCAAACAGTCCAAGGCCTTCGGCCGCGGCAGCCTGAAGATGCTGTCGCCGAGCAACCGCCGGATCCTCGCCTACACCCGCGAATACACCGGGCCCGACGGCAAGCACGAAATCATCCTCTGCGTGGCCAACGTGTCGCGCAGCGCCCAGGCGGCGGAGCTGGACCTGTCGGCGTTCGCCGGCATGGTGCCGGTGGAGATGCTCGGCGGGAACGCCTTCCCACCGATCGGCCAGCTGAATTTCCTCCTGACCCTGGCACCCTACGGTTTCTACTGGTTCGTCCTGGCGGCGGAAAACCAGATGCCGAGCTGGCATGTGGAGCCGGCCCAGAGCATGCCGGACTTCACCACCCTGGTATTGAAAAAACGCCTCGAGGAATTGCTCGAAGCGCCGTCGCGCACCACTCTGGAGCAGAGTTCGCTACCGACCTGGCTGCCCAAGCGCCGCTGGTTCGCCGGCAAGGACAGCGCCATCGAGCAGGTGCATATCGCCTACGGCGTGCGCTTCGGCGATCCGCAGCATCCGGTGTTGCTCAGCGAGCTGGAGGTCAGCGGCGGCGGCCAGAGCGGGCGCTACCAACTGCCGTTCGGCCTGCTCGGCGAAGAGCAGATCGGCGCGGCGCTGCCGCAGCAACTGGCCTTGGCCCGGGTTCGCCGGGGACGCCAGGTGGGGCTGATCACCGACGCCTTCGCCCTGGAAAGTTTTGTCCACAATGTCCTGCAGGCGATCCAGACGAACACCGTGCTGCCCTGTGGCGAGGGCGAGATCCGCTTCGAGGCCACGCAGCAACTGGCCGCGCTCGGCCTGGGCGCGGACTCCGAGGTGCGCTACCTGTCCGCCGAGCAGTCCAACAGCTCGGTGGTGATCGGTGGCAGCCTGGTGCTCAAGCTGATCCGCAAGGTGGCCAGTGGCGTGCACCCGGAACTGGAGATGGGCGCCTACCTGACCGCCGCCGGCTTCCAGCACATTTCACCCTTGCTCGGATCGGTGATTCGTCGGGACGGGCAGGGCGACAGCCTGTTGATGATCGCCCAGGGCTACCTGAGCAATCAGGGCGACGCCTGGGAGTGGACCCAGAACAACCTGGAGCGGGCGATCCGCGACGAACTGGCCGACGCCATGTCCGAGCAGGACCAGCATTACAACGCCCTGGGCGAGCTGCGCGACTTCGCCGGCATGCTCGGCCAGCGCCTGGGGGAAATGCACCAGATCCTCGCGACGCCGACCGCCAACCCGGACTTTCGCGCGCAGCCGAGCACGGACAAGGATGCCCAGGCCTGGGCCAGGCAGATCGGCGCGCAGCTGGAACGCGCCTTGCACTTGCTCCAGCAGCATCACGCCGAGCTGACGGCCGAGGATCAACAGCGCGTGGCGTCATGGACCCGACACAAGCAGGCGATCCTGGCGCATATCCAGGGCCTGGCGAAACAGGCGGTCGGCGGCCTGCGCATGCGCGTCCACGGCGACCTGCACCTGGGCCAGGTGCTGGTGATCAAGGGCGATGCCTACCTGATCGATTTCGAGGGCGAACCGGCGCGGCCGCTGGACGAGCGCCGGGGCAAGCACAGCCCGTACAAGGACGTCAGCGGCGTGCTGCGCTCCTTCGACTATGCCGCGGCGCTGGCCCTCAGCGGCCAGAGCCTCGACGCTTCGGCTCACACCCTGGCGGCCCGGCAGCGGGTTGCCGAGCGTTATCTGCACGAAGCCCGCGAGTCGTTTGTCCAGGCGTACCGGCTGGCGGCAGCTAGTCTTGCTCATGCCTGGCAGGACAAAAACGGGGAGGACGCCGCGCTGGCCTTGTTCAGCCTGGAAAAAGCAGCCTACGAAGTGGTGTATGAAGCGGAAAACCGTCCTGCCTGGCTCGCGGTACCGCTGCGCGGGCTGCAGGCGCTGCTGAGTGATATGAAGGTTGAGTGATGTGAAACCCTTTTCCGATACAAAAAGTGGTGGAGAGCAGTCATGAGTTTCTCGAACAAGGAACAGGGTGAGGTCAAACAGGCAATGCCCGGCGCCCGGGATGTCGAGGCGCTGGTGCGTGCCGAGCACCAGGATCCCTTTGCCGTACTCGGCCCCCATGGCGACGACGCCGGTGGCCAATTCATTCGTGCCTTCCTGCCGGGCGCCCTGAGTGTGCAGGTGCTGGCCCGCGATGGCACTACCGTGCTGGGTAGCCTGGAGGGCACCGAGGTGCCGGGGCTGTTCGTCGGGCATTTTGCCCAGGCCCAGCCCTATCTGCTGCGCACCCAATGGGCCGGTGGCGAGCACATCGGCGAAGACCCTTACAGCTTCGGCCCGTTGCTGGGAGAGATGGACCTGTACCTGTTCGCCGAGGGCAACCACCGCGACCTCAGTAGCTGCCTCGGCGCGCAGCTGAAAACCGTGGATGGCGTCGACGGCGTGCGTTTCGCGGTCTGGGCGCCGAATGCCCGGCGGGTCTCGGTGGTCGGCGACTTCAACGTCTGGGACGGGCGGCGGCACCCGATGCGCCTGCGCCATCCGTCCGGGGTCTGGGAGCTGTTCGTGCCGCGCCTGGGGCCGGGCGAAGCCTACAAATATGAAATCCTCGGCGCCCACGGCATCCTGCCGCTGAAATCCGACCCGGTGGCGCTGGCCACCCAGCTGCCGCCGGACACCGCCTCGAAAGTCGCCAGCCCGCTGAGCATCGACTGGCAGGACCTCGACTGGATGCAGGCCCGGGGCGAGCGCCAGCGCGCGGATGCGCCCCTGTCGATCTACGAGCTGCATGCCGGCTCCTGGCAATGCGAGGTGGACGATCTGGGCGAGGTGGCGCGCCAGTACGACTGGCACGAACTGGCCGAGCGCCTGATCCCTTACGTGCAGAACCTGGGGTTCACCCATATCGAGCTGATGCCGATCATGGAGCATCCCTTTGGCGGCTCCTGGGGTTACCAGCCGCTGTCGCAGTTTGCTCCCAGCGCCCGCTACGGCAGCGCCGACGACTTCGCGGCGTTCGTCAACGCCTGCCACCTGGCGGGCATCGGTGTGATCCTCGACTGGGTGCCGGCGCACTTTCCCACCGACGCCCACGGCCTGGCGCAGTTCGACGGCACCGCGCTGTACGAATACGGCAACCCGCTGGAAGGTTTTCACCAGGACTGGGACACCCTGATCTACAACCTGGGGCGCACCGAGGTCCACGGTTTCATGTTGGCGTCGGCGCTGCACTGGCTCAAGCATTTCCATGTCGACGGCCTGCGGGTGGATGCCGTGGCCTCGATGCTCTACCGCGACTATTCGCGCAACGCCGGGGAGTGGGTGCCCAATCGCCACGGCGGGCGCGAGAACCTCGAAGCCATTGATTTCCTCCGTCACCTGAATGACGTGGTGTCCCTCGAGGCACCGGGAGCCCTGGTGATCGCCGAGGAGTCCACGGCCTGGCCCGGCGTCAGCCAGAGCACCCAGCAGGGCGGTCTGGGTTTCGCCTACAAATGGAACATGGGCTGGATGCACGACTCGCTGCACTACATCCAGCAGGACCCGGTGTACCGCGCCCATCACCATAACGAGCTGAGTTTCGGCCTGGTGTATGCCTGGTCCGAGCGCTTCATCCTGCCGATCTCCCACGACGAAGTGGTGCACGGCAAACACTCGTTGATCGACAAGATGCCCGGCGATCGCTGGCAGAAGTTCGCCAACCTGCGGGCCTACCTGAGCTTCATGTGGACCCACCCGGGCAAGAAGCTGCTGTTCATGGGCTGCGAGTTCGGCCAGTGGCGCGAGTGGAACCACGATCAGCAACTGGACTGGTACCTGTTGCAATACCCCGAGCACCGTGGCGTGCAGAAACTGGTGGGCGACCTCAACCGGCTGTACCGCGAGCATCCGGCGCTGCACGACCAGGACGACGCGCCCCAGGGCTTCCAGTGGCTGATCGGCGACGACGCGATCAACAGCGTCTACGCCTGGTTGCGCTGGAGCAAAGAGGGCAAGCCGCTGCTGGTGGTGGCCAACTTCACCCCGGTGCCGCGCCAGGCCTACCGGGTCGGCGTGCCGTTCGCCGGGCGTTGGGGCGAGTTGCTCAACAGCGACTCCGACACCTACGCCGGCTCCAACTATGGCAACGGTGGCGGGGTCTTCACCGAGGATGAGCCGAGCCACGGCCAGGCGTTGTCGCTGGTGTTGAACCTGCCGCCGCTGGCGGTGCTGATCCTGCAACCGGAGACTTGATCCGACTGGCCGCTGAGCGCAGCGGATCGCGAGCAAGCTCGCTCCTACAAGGGCGGTATATATCCTGTAGGAGCGAGCTTGCTCGCGATGACATCCGCCCAGACACCATCAGGTTGTCCCTGAACATCCAATCCTCGTAGCAGGTTTTTACCAGCGCATCCGCACACCCAGGCTGCCGATCAGCCCGTTGAGGTCGTTGTCGTCCACGTCGCTGCTGTAGTCGGCGCTCACATACAGGCTGACGACGGGGGTAATCCTGGCCACCAGGCCCAGGCCGACTTCAACTGTGGAGGACTTGTGGCTGCTGCTGATCTTGTCGACCTTGTCCAGGGTCAGCACATCGCCGCTGTACACCGTGTGCCACAAGCTGGTGCGCACATAGGGTTCCAGCGAGTGCCCGGCGATGTCATAACGACCTTGCAAATGGGCCCCGACGCGGCCGCTCCAGGCGTTCAGGTTGCCGGCGGAGCGGGTGCTGCTGTCGGCATTCGGGTTGTCCAGGCTGACGCGCTGGTTGATCAATTGCGCCTGGGGTTCGACCACCCAGTTGTCGCTGATACCGATGGGAATCCCGCCTTGCACCGACAGGGTCACCGCGCTGCCTTCGGCGGCTTGCCGCTGGCCTTGCTCGGTGCGGCTGAAGCCGCTGACCCGGGCGCCGCTGGCCGACAGGTCGACGTGCCAGCCCTGCGGGCCGGTCAGGCTCCAGAACGCGCCAAGACTTTGACCCTGGACACTGAAACTGTCGTTACGCGGGTCGCTGAAACCGCCGGGCATTCCCTGGCCGTTGGCCTGGAACTGGCTCTGGCCGCCCAACAGGCCGATGCGCTGGGTATGCCCACTGCTGCTTTCCAGGGTGTAGAGCACCGAGCCGCCGGGCGTACCGTTGATGCTGCTGGCAAAACGCGAACCGAGATAGCCGACTTCGGTCTGCCGCGCCGCGGGCCCGTACGACGGGTCCCAGACCTGCGGGCTGCCTTGCACGATGCCCAGGCTGTTGCCCATGGGCTGGCTGGCCGGCATGGGCGTCGCGGATGTCGCGGGTGTCAACAGGCGGTTCAGGAGCAGGTCCTGGCGATACCAGAGCTGCGCCTCATCCTCGGCAGGGGATGCTTGTACCTCCATGGAAGAACACAGCAATACCGAAGCGGAAACTGTGCACAGAATGATCTTGATCTCTTGTGGGGTGAGTGAAGTTTTCATGGAGGGCTACCTTGCAATCGCATGCCGTGTCTCGCCGTGGCGTCTCTCCTACCCCGAATGAGGGGCGACCGAGTTCGTTGAGGCAAGGCTCGGCGACCCGCTCTAGAGCAGGTATCCGAGGCTTGCCCCTGGTTGTATTTCCGGGGGTAGTAAGCTGTAGCTAAGGAGACGACAGGGCAGCCGTCAAGAAAATGACCGACCAGCGGCGTAGGAGATTTAGGCGTTGTAACCGACTGAAAAAAAGCGTTTCTCTAAGTTCTTGTTTGCGCGGAAAAACGTCAAGAAAGGCGAGAGAAAGCGATTTTCGGTAGCCCGCTACCGACTCGCCCTGGGCGCGCGAGTCGGTCATTTTCCTGTGCCAGGGACGGTGTCAGCCCTTGGCCAGCTCGCTGGCCGCTTCGTCGATCAGCCCGGCGACCTCGCTGGCCTGGGAGGCGAGGGAGGCGTGACTGGCGGCCAGGCTGATGATTTTTTTCGCCCCCAGGCGCGCGGCCATGCGCTGCTGGTTTTGCGGGGCGATCATCCGGTCCTCGGTGGAAATCTGGTACCAGGACGGCTTGTGCTTCCAGGCGGGGGTGCCGATGGGGTCGCCGAAGGTGCTGGCCAGCGGCGCCTTCTGGGTCAGGCCCATGACCAGCCCGTCCTGCTCCGGCAGGTCCTGGCAGAAGCTTTCATGGAACAGCTCCGGCTGGACCCAGAGGTAACCGTCGCTGTCGGGTTGCAGGTTCGCCGCGGCCACCGGCGGATGCTGCTGGGTGATGCTGCCCGGGCTTTCGCCGGCGTCGGGGGCGAAGGCGGCGATGTACACCAGGCCCGCGACATTCGGTGCCAGGCCGGCCTCGGTGATCACCGCGCCGCCATAGGAATGCCCGACCAGCAGCACCGGGCCTTGCTGCTGGGCCACCAGCTTGCGGGTGCGCTCGACGTCGTCGGCCAGCGAGGTCAGCGGCAGCTCCACCGCGCGAATCCGCGTGTAGCCCCGTTGCAACAGCTCGACAATGACCTTGTTCCAGTGGGCGGCACCGCCCCAGAAACCATGGACCAGCACAATCACGGGTTTGTCACTCATGGGATGACTCCTTGGTAAACACACCAGACAGCGCCCCGACGCTGTGGGCAGCGTCGGAATGAGAGTGGTCGAGTATTGGTGACAATCGCCGGCGGTGCACGGCGAATGTTCGAGCGGATATTCAGAGGTGCACTTCGACCGCCAGCGGCAGGTGATCCGACAGATGAGTCCAGGGCTTGTGCCCGAGGATCTTCGGCGCGTGGCTGCTGGCATTGCGCAGGTAGATGCGGTCCAGGCGCAGCAGCGGCCAGCGTGCCGGGTAGGTCTTGGCCGGGCTGCCATGGTGGCGTTCGAAGGCTTCATGCAGGTCGTTGCGACGGGCGAGAGTGGCGTTGCCATGCAGCTGCCAGTCGTTGAAGTCGCCGGCGATGATCACCGGCGCATCGTCCGGCAGCGACTCGAGCAACTGGCACAACAGCGCCAGCTGCAGCTGGCGATGACTTTCCAGCAGGCTCAGGTGCACGCAGATCGCGTGCACTTCGGCGTGCCCCGGTACATCCAGCACGCAATGCAACAGCCCGCGGCGCTCGGGGCCGGTGATCGAGACATCGAGGTTGCGGTACTGGCGGATCGGGTATTTCGACAGCAGGGCGTTGCCGTGATGGCCGTCGGGATAGACCGCGTTGCGCCCATAGGCGAAATCGCTCCACATGCTGTCGGCGAGAAACTCGTATTGCGACTGCTGGGGCCAGTTGCTGTAGCGGTTGGCGTGGCGATCGTGCTCGCCCAGCACTTCCTGGAGAAACACCAGGTCGGCCTGGGTGCTGCGGACCGCGTCACGTAGCTCCGGGAGAATGAAACGGCGGTTCAGGGCGGTGAAGCCCTTGTGGGTATTGACGGTCAGGATGCGCAGGCGATGGATCGCCGGGGTTTCGTCTGGCGCTGCCGACGTGACCGGGCGCCTGGTTGAATCGGTGCTCACGCTCACTCCTCGTAATCAGGGCGGTTACTCATGCGACTGACACTTTGCCGGTCAGTTCAGGTTTTTCCCCGGTCTGCCTGCAGCGGGCAGCCCTACATGAAAATGATTTCGTAGGACTGGCGCAGCCGCTCCAGCACCACCGGCGTCAGCGTCGGGGCCAGGCCGATGCCCGGGTCGCCCTGCAACTGGCTGGCATAGGCATGCGCCGCATGGCGCTTGCGGGCCACGGTCCAGGTGTCGAGGCGCAGCTTGCGGGCGCGGTGCCAGGGCAGCAGGTGCTCATCGCGCGCCGGCCAGTGCCAGGCCCATACCGGCACTTCGTGGAACGCCACGCCGGCCTGGGCCGCGGCCTTGGCGCTGGCCCGGCCGACGGCGTCGTGGTCGTCGTTGCCGTCTTCGCGCCAGGTGCTGAACACCACGTCATCGGGGCGCAGGTAGCGGCCGATGAACTGGCTCAGCTGGTGCTCGCGTTCCTGCAGGCCGCTGTCGGCAAAACCGCCGCGAATCCACTGCAGGCTGTGCAGGGGCAAGCCCAGGCGGCGCAGGGCCTCGACACTTTCCTGGGGGCGGAACACGCTCAGGCGCCGCTCGGACCACAGGTCGGAGCCGGGGTGGCTGGCGCTGCCGTCGGTGACGGAAATCAGTTGCAGCGGATGGCCGTGGTGGGCCAGTACCTGCAGCAGGCCGCCGCAGGTCAGCACTTCGTCGCCGGGGTGCGGGGCGATGACCACCGCGCGAAAGCCGGGCGGCACCAGGCTGGCAAGGTTGATGGGGGGGACGTCGAGCAGTTGGCGGGCGCCGTTCCAGACCTGCTCCGGCCAGTTGTCGCTCAGGGGTATGGATCTCATGGGTGTCACATCCTTGTTCCGGGGCGGTCGGCGTGCGGTGATGAACCGGGCCGCTTGGGTTCGCACCCGGCGTCGGTTCGGGTGCCGGCGCTCCATACCTTGGATTGCCGTCCTGCAAGAGTGATCAATCATACACAGCCGTTGGCCGCCGTCGCAGGGGCCAGCGGTTTTTTTTCCAGAGGCTGAAGATAGTCGGGGGGATATGCGGTTGGCACGGGTGTTCAGGCAAAGAGTGCAGAGTGGGCGACTGTAGGAGGTAGGGCATAACCGTCCCGATTTTGTAAGTAGGTAAGTTCGGGAGATGTAGGAATCGTCTGATTTTCTGTTCTTTATCGTGATTGGAGTTGGCCGGTATTGAGTTTCGGGAGAGGCGTCCCCCACTATTCAGCCCTTGCTTATTCAATGGATGGATTTCACGGCATGCTGGATGCTAACGCTACCCATATTTCCCTGACGATCGAAGGCGCCTCGGTCGACCTTCAGGTCCTCAGTTTCGTTGGCCGCGAAGCCCTCAATCAGCCCTTCTGCTTCGATATCGAACTGGTCAGCGCGCGTCCCGACCTCAAGCTCGAGGAACTGCTGCACAAGCCGGCCTGCCTGACCTTCGGCGGCTTAGGCAAAGGCAGTGGCAAAGGCCTGATCCATGGCCTGGTGTACCGCATCGCCCAGGGTGATTCCGGGCGCAAGCTGACCCGCTACAGCATCAGCCTGACCCCGCAGCTCAACTACCTGCGCCACAACTTCAACCAGAAGATCTACCAGCACCTGAGCGTGCCGAAGATCATCGCCCAGGTCCTCGAGGCCCGCGGCATCCTGGCCGACGCCTACAGTTTCCAGCTCGGCGCCACCTACCCGGAACGGGTCTACTGCACCCAGTACGACGAGTCCGACCTGCACTTCATCCAGCGCCTGTGCGAAGAAGAAGGCATTCACTTCCACTTCCAGCACAGTACCGGCGGCCACAAGCTGGTGTTCGGCGACGACCAGACGGTGTTCCGCAAGCTGGCGGCCGTGAACTACCAGCAGGACTCCGGCATGGCCGCCGAACAGCCGGTGATCAAGCGCTTCAACCTGCGCCTGGAAACCCGCACCAGTCGCGTCAGCCGCCGCGACTACGACTTCGAGAAACCACGGCTGCTGCCCGAAGGCGCGGCCAAGTCCGGGGCCATGCCGGACCTGGAAGACTACGACTACCCCGGCCTGTTCACCCAGCAGGCCCGCGGCAAGCAACTGGCGACCCGCGCCCTGGAACGCCACCGCAGCGACTACCAGCTGGCCGAAGGCAAAGGCGACGAGCCGAGTCTGGTCAGCGGCCACTTCCTGACCCTGGCCGCCCACCCGCGCAGCGAATGGAACGACCTGTGGCTGCTGCTGGAAGTGATCCATGAGGGCAAGCAACCGCAGGTGCTGGGCGAGAACATCACCAGCGATGTCACCAGCCACAAGGACGACTTCCACCAGGGCTACCGCAACCGCTTCCTCGCCACGCCCTGGGACGCCCACTACCGCCCGCCGCTGGAACACCCGAAACCCAAGTCCCTGGGCAGCCAGACCGCCGTGGTCACCGGGCCCAAGGGCGAAGAAATCCATTGCGACCAATACGGCCGGATCAAGGTGCAGTTCCACTGGGACCGCGACGGCCTGGCCGACGACAACACCTCCTGCTGGGTCCGCGTCGCCAGCGGCTGGGCCGGCAAGGCCTACGGCGGCATCGCCATCCCGCGGATCGGCATGGAAGTGTTGGTGACCTTCCTCGAAGGCGATCCCGACCAACCGCTGGTCACCGGCTGCCTGTACCACAAGGAAAACGTGGTCCCCTACGACCTGCCGGCGAACAAGACCCGCAGCACCTTCAAGACCCTCAGCTCGCCGGGCGGCAAGGGCTATAACGAACTGCGCATCGAAGACAAGAAAGGCGCCGAGCAGATCTACCTGCACGCCCAGCGCGACTGGGACGAAAACGTCGAGCACGACCAGCGGATCCGCGTCGGCAATGAACGCCACGACACAGTCGAAGCCAACACCCTCACCGAACTCAAGGCCGAAGAACACCGCATCACCCACCTCGACCGCAAGAGCGAAATCCGCGCCAACGACCACCTCACCGTGGCCGTCACCCAGCACGCCAACATCGGCACCGCGCAATTCGTCGA
>NZ_JAQZAA010000074.1:0-78370 GCF_028640875.1 Pseudomonas sp. SBT1-2
CTACAGATAAAGGTCATCTGTAGGAGCGAGGCTTGCCCGCGATGGGTTTCAGCCGGTGGAAAACCTACAGGACCTGACGCAGGAACGCCTGGGCCCGCGGGTCTTGGGGCGCATCGAAGAACGCCGCTGGCGAGGCGTCTTCCAGCAGTTTGCCGTGATCGAAGAACAGCACCCGATCCGCCACTTCCCGGGCAAAGCCCATTTCGTGGGTCACGCAGACCATGGTCATGCCTTCCAGGGCCAGGGTTTTCATCACGTCCAGCACTTCGCCGACCATTTCCGGGTCCAGCGCCGAAGTCGGCTCGTCGAACAGCATGACCTTGGGCTCCATGGCCAGCGCCCTGGCGATGGCCACGCGTTGCTGCTGGCCGCCGGAGAGCCGCGACGGGAACTCGTTGGCCTTCTGCGCGATACCGACCTTCTCCAGCAACGCCAGGGCCTTGGCCTCGCGCTCCTGCTTGCCGCGCTTGCGCACCACCTTCTGCGCCAGGCAGAGGTTTTCCAGCACGGTCATGTGCGGGAACAGGTTGAAATGCTGGAACACCATGCCGACTTCGCGGCGATAGGCATTCACATCGGTCTTCGGATCGGCCAGTTGCAGGCCGTCGATGCTCACCGAGCCGGAATCGAACTGTTCCAGGCCGTTGAGACAACGCAGGAAGGTCGACTTGCCGGAGCCGGACGGGCCGATCACCACCAGCACTTCGCCCTTGGCCACGTTAGTGGTGACGTTATCTACCGCGCGGACCACCTGGCCCCGGGTGTCGAAGACTTTTACCAGATCGCGGACTTCAATCACTTTGCGCGAGCCTCCGCTCAAGCCGGCTGGCCATCTTCGACAGCGGCAGGTTGATCAACAGGTACAGGGCCGCCACGCAGAACAGGATCTCGAACGGCGAAAACGAGGTGGTGATGACTTCACGTCCGCTCTTGAGCAGCTCGGTGATGGCGATCACCGACACCAGCGAGGTGTCTTTCACCAGGCTGATGAACTGCCCGGCCAGCGGCGGCAGCACCCGCTTGAAGGCCTGCGGCAGTACCACATGGCGCATCGACTGGCTGGCGTTCAGGCCCAGGGAGCGGGCCGCTTCATTCTGGCCACGGGCGATCGACTGCACGCCGGCGCGGACGATTTCCGCCACATAGGCACCGGTGAACAGTGACAGCGCGGCGATCCCGGCGAACTCGCGGGACAGGTTCAGCACCGTGCCGATGAAGAAATAGAAAATGAAGATCTGCACCAACAGCGGCGTGCCACGCACCAGTTCGACGTAAATGGTCGACAGGTCCCGCAGGGTCGGGTTGTTCGACAGCCGGCAAAGCCCGGTCGCCAGGCCGATGAACAGCCCCAGCACCCCGGACACCAGCGACAGCCACAAGGTGGTCCACAGCCCCAGCAGCAGCGGCCCGGCCGCCCAATGGCGGGTCACGCCGATCACATCGCCTTCGGCCACATCGTCGCCACGGGCGACTTGCAGGCTGTTTTCGTCGACCGTCAGCCGTTGCTCGTCACCCGCGTCGTTGCGCAGCGTGACCTCGGCCTTGCCGCCTTTGCGCACCAGCTCGCTGACGGTGGAGATGTCCGCCGCCCGCTGCGACTCCTCAGCCTGGTAGGCGAAGTACTGCGGTACGCGGTTCCAGCGCCATTCGTAGGACATCAGCGAGGTGGCGTAATACAGCGCGCCGGCCAGGCCGATCAGCACCAGCACGGTCAGTACGTGCCAGGGCCATTGGGCTTTTTTATGTTTGATCACTTTACAGGTTCCAGCCGTTTGCAGCGGGGAAGTTCGGTATCGCCGATCAGGACGCCATCGCGAGCCGGCTCGCTCCTACAGGGATTGCGTGAATCCGTAGGAGCGAGGCTTGCCCGCGAATGGGGCGACTCGGTCTGTCTGACCGAGTGTTATTCCATGTCCTTGAGCCACTCGGTGCTCTTGAACCACTTGTCATGGATACGATCGTAGGTGCCGTCTTCGTGGATCTGGTGCAGGAAGTTGTTGATGAAGTTGAGGCTGTCGTAGTCACCCTTCTTCAGGCCGAACGCCAGGGGCTCATAGGTGAACGGCTTGTCGAGGAACGTAAGCTTGCCGTTGCCGACCTTGCTCAGTGCCACCACGTTGTACGGGGCATCGTAGATAAAGGCGTCGGCCTTGCCGTTGACCACGTCGAGCACGGCTTCCTGCTCGTTGTCGTAGCCGTGGTACTTGGCCTTGGCGATCAGCTTCTTGGCGACCATCTCGCCGGTGGTGCCCAGCTTGGAGGTGATGCGGTAGTCGGCGGTGTTCAGGTCTTTATAGGACTTGATGGTGCCTTCCAGTTCCTTGCGGATCAGCAGGGTCTGGCCGACCACGATGAAGGGTTCGCTGAAGTTCAGGCGCAGGTTGCGTTCCTGGGTCAGGGTCATGCCGCTGCCGATCATGTCGAACTTGTCGGTCAGCAGGGCCGGGATGATGCCGTCGTAGCCGGTGGAAACCAGCTCCAGCTTGACGCCCATGGCCTTGGTCATGGCCTTGAGGATATCGACCTCGAAACCGATGATCTCACCGCGCTTGTTGGTCATCTCGAACGGCATGTAGGTCGGGTCCATGCCGACTTTCAGCGTGCCGCGCTTGACCGCATCATCGATGGCGCCAGCCTGGGCTGCATTGACCGCCACCATTGCCGTGACGCCGAGCAGCAGCATCGAGAGATACTTCTTCATCTTCAAGTCCCCTGAACCCATTTTATTGTGAGGCGAACCCGCGACAGGTTTTCCCTGGAAAACCGACGGATACGGGCACCAGGAATGCCCGCTCGCAGCAATTCGGGGTGCGATGCTAACTCACCCGGCCGTTTGCACAAGGGTTTGACCAGGATTTGTTGTTACAGAGGGGGGTGACAATCTCCCTGTAGCCGCTGCCGCAGGCTGCGATGGTCCGGGCCACGCTGGTCGTAGGACCTCCTGCGATCTCAGGATCCTGCGTCCCCTTCGGTACGGATGCCGCCCAATCGATCGCAGCCTGCGGCAGCGGCTACAAGAGCGGGCCCACAAACAACAACGCCCTTGAGAGTGCTCTCAAGGGCGTTGTCATCAGGCCGGTTGGGCGATTGCCGTTTGCGGTCGCAACGGCAACAACGGTGCATGAGGGTCTTCATCCACCGATTGCCGCCAGGCGCTCAGCCAGTCGGCATGGCCTTCGCTCCAGACCTGCTCGTGCAGGCGGGCCAGGGCCACCGGGTCGCTCAGCAGCGCCAGGCGCTCGCCATTATTCAGCGCCGCCGGCCCCACTTTCAGGGCATGGCGGACACGTTCGCTACGCAGCCACTCGATCGGCTCGGCCAGGCCGTGCCGGGACGTCGCCAGGGCACAGGCCAGGGCGTTCTGCTGCGGATCGACCACCGCCCGGATGAAGCCGTCGTTCAGCGCATGCCAACGGTTTTCATGGGTGTACTGGTCGGTGGACACCAGCTCCTGTGGCGGCGCGTATTCCTCGGGGATCAGGAACAGGCTTTCGTCACGGGACTTCAGGCCCAGGCCGACGCGGCTGGAAATCACCGACACCGGGATCGACAGCATCAGCGAACCGACGATCGGCACCAGCCACCAGAGGAAGCTCGGGTTCAGCCAGATCACCAGCAGCGCCCAGAAGAAGCCCAGCAAGGTCTGTGGACCATGGCGGCGCACCGCTTCGCTCCACGGCGTGGAATCGTCGTCACGTTGTGGCGAGTTCCAGGTCGCGGCCCAGCCAAGGAACGCGGCCAGCACGAAACGGGTGTGGAAGATCATCCGTACCGGCGCCAGCAGCATGGAGAACAGCATCTCCAGCAGCATCGACAGGGTCACCTTGAACTTGCCGCCAAACTCTTTCGCGCCCTTGGCCCAGATCAGGATGATGCTCAACAGTTTCGGCAGGAACAGCAGCACGATAGTGGTCGAGAACAGCGCGATCGCCTTGTCCGGATGCCATTGTGGCCACAGCGGATACAGCTGGCGCGGCTCCAGGAAGTACTGCGGTTCCATCAGGGTATTGACCGCCAGCAGGGCCGTCGACAGCACCAGGAAGAAGAACCACAACGGCGCCGACAGGTAGGACATCACCCCGGTGAGGAACACCGCACGGTGCACCGGGTGCATGCCCTTGACCAGGAACAGGCGGAAGTTCATCAGGTTGCCGTGGCACCAGCGACGGTCGCGCTTGAGCTCGTCCAGCAGGTTCGGCGGCAGCTCTTCGTAGCTGCCCGGCAGGTCGTAGGCAATCCACACGCCCCAGCCGGCGCGACGCATCAGCGCCGCTTCGACGAAGTCGTGGGACAGGATCGCACCGGCGAAGGCGCCTTTACCGGGCAACGGCGCCAGGGCGCAGTGCTCGATGAACGGCTTCATGCGGATGATCGCGTTGTGGCCCCAGTAGTGGGACTCGCCCAGCTGCCAGAAGTGCAGGCCGGCAGTGAACAGCGGGCCGTAGACGCGGGTGGCGAACTGCTGCATGCGCGCATACAGGGTGTCCATGCCCGAGGCTTTCGGCGCGGTCTGGATAATCCCCGCGTCCGGCGTGGCTTCCATCAGGCGCACCAGGCTGGTCAGGCATTCGCCGCTCATCACGCTGTCGGCGTCGAGCACCACCATGTACTTGTAGTCGCCGCCCCAACGACGGCAGAAGTCGTCGAGGTTACCGCTCTTGCGTTTCACCCGACGGCGACGGCGGCGATAGAAGATCTTGCCGAAACCCTTGGTTTCGCGGCAGACGTCCAGCCAGGCCTGCTGCTCGGCCACGCAGATATCGGTGTCGTTACTGTCGCTGAGCACGAAGAAGTCGAAGCGGTCCAGGTCACCGGTGGCCGCGACCGACTCGAAGGTCGCCCGCAGGCCGGCGAATACCCGCGGCACGTCTTCGTTGCAGATCGGCATCACCAGCGCGGTGCGTGCGTCTTGCGGAATCGGCTCGTTGCCGGCGCTTTTACCGGAAATGCGGTATTTGTCATGCCCGGTGAGCAGCTCGAGGAAGCCCATCAGCGCGGTCCAGAAACCGGCCGAAACCCAGCAGAACAGGATGCCGAACATGATCAGGATGCTGGTCTGCAGGGCGTACGGCAGTACCTGGGTGGCGGTCTGCATCAATGGCTGATGCATGACTTCTTCTAGGTCGACGAACGACCAGCCCTGGTACGGCATGATGCCTTTCATGTACCAGCCGGCCACTATAGTCTGGCCGAGCATCAGCACCAGCAGGATGTAACGGCGGATCGAGCCCACGGTGCGCCAGCGCGCCGCCGGGAGCACCCGCTCATCCTTCGGCGGTGCCGGCGGGTTGGTGCGTCCAGTCAGGCGCCGCCAGCCACGCACCAGGATATTGGTGCGCCAGGGCTCGGGAACCACCTTGGTCCGACGGATCGGCGGCGTGGCCTTGAGGCACACACGACCGCTGGCGTCGAGCGCCAGCATCTCGGCATCGATCAGCTCCTCGGCGGAACTCAGGGTCAGCCGGCGGCCCACCGAGGCCTGGGCGGCATCGGCAGGCGCGTCGAACGTCGAGGACGACAGGCGTTCGTGCAGTTCACTGAAGGACTTGCAGCCCGCGAGTTCCGCGCGCTGCTCATCGGTCATTGGCAGGTGCGCCAGATACTCGGCAAGAGTCTCTGGCTGTACTTGAGGGTTACTCATCGGCAGGCAACTGGTAGCTCCAGGTCTCGGTCAGGACTTGCTCGGTCGGGACAGATTCCGGTGTGGCTGGGGCCGCCTCGGCAGCAGCTGGCTGCTTGGCGTCTTTGTGGTTCTTGGCGTCCTTGGCCGGCTTGGCTTCGGCTTGCTTGGCATCCGCCTCTTTCTTCTCCTGCTGCTTGGCGGCGACTTTGTCGGCCTTGGCGATGGAGGCGCTGGAGGCTGGCGACACGGCCTTGGCCGGCTCGACAGGGGTGGCGTTCTTGACCAGGGCCGCACGCATCTCGGTGGATTTGCTCGGATCCTTGATCTTCATCCGCAGGGTCAGGCGCCAGCCCTTGGTTTCAGGGTTGTAGCGCACGCTGTTTTCCACCAGCTCGGCGTTGTCGCCGACGCTGACCTGGCTGCGCACCTCGGTGTCTTCCGGCAATGCCGCCAGGGATGGACCTTCGAAGTCCACCAGGTAGGCCACGCTGCCGTCCGGCTGGCGGATCAGGTTGGATTGCTTGACGTCACCGGTGGAACGCAGGGTCTGCTCGACCCAGGCGCTGTCTGGCGAATGCAGGGAAGCCTCGTCCATGGTCCAGTGCAGGCGATAGGCGAAATCGAACGCCTGGCCTGGCTCAGGCTGCTTTTCCGGGCTCCAGAACGCCACGATGTTGTCGTTGGTTTCGTCCGCGGTCGGGATCTCTACCAGATCGACGGTGCCTTTGCCCCAGTCGCCCTTCGGCTCGATCCAGGCGCTTGGGCGCTTGTCGTAGCGGTCGTCGAGGTCTTCGTAGTGGCTGAAGTCGCGGCCACGCTGCAGCAGGCCGAAACCACGCGGGTTCTCTACCGAGAAGTTGCTCACGGCCAGGTGTTTCGGGTTGTTCAGCGGACGCCAGATCCACTCGCCGTTGCCGGCATGGATCGACAGGCCGCTGGAGTCGTGCAGCTCGCGGCGGTAGTTGAGGACTTTCGACGGCTGGTTGGCGCCGAACAGGAACATGCTGGTCAGCGGGGCGATGCCCAGCTTGCCAACCTTGTCACGCAGGAACATCTTGGCCTTGACGTCGACGATGGTGTCGCTGCCCGGACGCAGGGTCAGGCGATAGGCGCCAGTGGCCCGCGGCGAGTCCAGCAGGGCGAAGATCACCAGGTGCTTGTCGGTCGGCTTGGGTTGCTGGATCCAGAATTCGGTAAAGCGCGGGAATTCCTCACCGGACGGCAGCGCAGTGTCGATGGCCAGGCCACGGGCCGACAGACCATAGACGTGACCCTTGCCAATGACGCGGAAGTAGCTCGCGCCGAGCATGGTCATGATTTCGTCCTGCTTGTCCGCCTTGTTGATCGGGTACAGGACACGGAAGCCCGCGTAACCGAGCTGTTCGGTGGCCTTGGGATCGAACTTGAGGTCGCCAAAATCGAAGCGAGTCGAGTCGTATTTGATCTCTTCGACGGTGTTCGCCGTGATTTCGTTGATTTTCACCGGCGTATCGAAGTGCATGCCCTGGTGATAGAAGGACAGCTTGAATGGGGTTTTCTGCTTGGCCCACTCGGCCTTTTCAGGCAGGAAGCGGATTTTCTGATAGTCCGCGAACTTCATCTCACGAAATTCGTTCGGCAGGTTACTGCGCGGAGCCTCGTACTTCTGCCCGGCCAGATCCTTAGCCTTGGCCGATACATCATCCAGATTGAATGCCCAGAGTTGGCCGGCGCTAAGCAGGCAAAGCAGTGCGGAGCCCGTCACCAGTGCGTTTCGTAACCGTTTGGCAGACAATTTTGGTGCATTACAGGGACTAACAATCACGAGCAACCCTCGCCGAAAACAGATCAAAAAACCAACGGCCAGCTATCTATATGCCAGGTTGGCGAGCATTGTTCCGACTCCGATGGGGCTAAATGATTCCCCAAACGGTCCCGAACAAGTCTCTACCTAAGTCAAAACGGACCAACGAACGCTGATCCCCGTAGCGCGCGATTATCTAGTAGCCCGCGTTACAACGCATCAGGGGCAACCAAGTATTTATCGCGAAAAACGCCTATTTTCGGCCGCTTCCGGCCGAAAAAGATGTTTCAAGCACTTTCAGGTCTGTAACAGGAAGGTTACCGGGCCATCATTGACCAGATGGACCTGCATATCCGCCCCGAAGCGCCCTGATGCTACTTTGCCATGCAACTGTTGCGCCTTGCATAGCAGATAGTCAAAAAGTTCCTCGCCGAGGTCCGGCGGCGCCGCGGTGGAAAAGCTCGGGCGCAGGCCGTTCTTGGTGTCCGCGGCCAGGGTGAACTGCGAGACCAGCAGCAAACCGCCGTCCACATCGGCCAGGGACAGGTTCATCTTGCCCTCGGCATCACTGAATACCCGATAGTTAAGCAGCTTGTGCAGCAGTTTGTCGGCACTGGCCCGGGTGTCCTCGGGCTCCACCGCTACCAGCACCAGCAAGCCCTGGTCCACCGCACCGACGATTTCCCCCGCCACTTCGACCCGCGCGCCGCGCACGCGCTGCAACAACCCCTTCATGCTTCTTCGGGCGGCAGGTCGAGCAGGCGCCGGGCCATCTGATTAGCGGCGCGCACCAGGGCATCGGTGATGCCCGGCTCCGACGCGGCGTGACCAGCATCGCGGATCACCTGCAGTTCGCTGTTCGGCCAGGCCTGGTGCAATTCCCAGGCGTTGTCCAGCGGACATATCACGTCGTAGCGACCGTGCACGATCACCCCCGGCAGGTGGGCAATCTTGCCCATGTCGCGAATCAGCTGGTTCGGCTCGAGGAACGCATGGTTGGTGAAGTAATGGCATTCGATCCGGGCGATCGACAGCGCGCGCTGCGGCTCGGAGAAACGATCGACCACCAGCGGGTTTGGCCGCAGCGTCGCGGTGCGCCCTTCCCAGATCGACCAGGCCTTGGCCGCATGCATCTGGGCGATCTGGTCATTACCGACGAGACGCTTGTGGAAGGCGCTGAGCAGGTCGTCGCGCTCGTCCAGCGGGATAGGCGCCACGTAGTCCTGCCAGTAGTCGGGGAACAGACGGCTGGCGCCTTCCTGGTAGAACCATTTGATTTCCTGCGGACGGCACAGAAAGATCCCACGCAGAATCAGGCCATGGACACGCTCAGGATGGGTTTGCGCATAGGCCAGGGCCAGGGTCGAACCCCAGGAGCCGCCGAACACCACCCATTTCTCGATGCCCAGGTGCAGGCGGATCCGCTCGAGGTCGGCGACCAGGTCCCAGGTGGTGTTGTTTTCCAGGCTGGCGTGCGGGGTGGAGCGCCCGCAACCGCGCTGGTCGAAGGTGACGATGCGGTACAGGTTCGGGTCGAAGTAACGGCGACTCTGGGCATCGCACCCGGCTCCCGGGCCACCGTGGATGAACACCACCGGCAAGCCTTCCGGGGAACCGCTCTCATCGACATACAGTACATGGGGTTCGTCGACAGCCAGATCGTGCCGGGCATAGGGTTTGATCTGCGGGTACAAAGTCTGCATTGCGCGCTCCGTAAGGGGTCGAGGTCATCCCTGGGGGGACTTCAATTATTCTGCCGTCCGGCATCATAAACCCGAATTACGGAATGAGCATGTCCTTGGAAAAAATGCGGTTGTTCCCCCCGGAAAGCCAGGCGCACCTGTAGCCGCTGCCGAAGGCTGCGCTCGACTGCGCAGCAGGCGCAGGATCTTGAGATCGCTGAAGGCCTTCGGCCTTATCGCAGCCTGCGGCAGCGGCTACAGGCTTTCCCGTCGGCCTCAGCGCCCGTAGCGCTTCTGCCCCCAGGCCAGCAGCCCTTGCAGCAGCTGCTTGAGCACCACCTGGGTCGGCGCCGCCAGATCGTCGCGGTAGCGGAACGGCTCGAACTCTTCCATGTAGGTGCTCTGCGCCAGCTCCAGCTGCACGGCATGGATGTTCTCCGCCGGGTTGCCGTAATGCCGGGTGATATGGCCGCCCTTGAAACGGCCATTGAGCACATGGCTGTAGTCGGCATGACGGGCGCAGATCGCTTCCAGCTGGCTGGCCAGCTCGGCATCGCAGCTGGCGCCATTGAAGGTACCCAGGTTGAAGTCCGGCAGCTTGCCTTCGAACAGGTGCGGGATCAGCGAGCGGATCGAGTGCGCGTCGAACAGCAAGGCATAGCCGAACTCGGCCTTCAGCCGCGCCAGCTCCTGCTGCAGGGTGCTGTGATAAGGCGTCCAGACCTGCTCCAGATAAGTCGCTCGCTCCTGTTTCGACGGCTCCCGCCCCTCACGGAACAGCGGTACACCATCGAACAGCGTGGCCGGGTACAACCCGGTGGTGGCGCCGACATATAAAGGCTTGTCGTCGGACGGGCGATTGAGGTCGATGACGAAACGCGAATACTCGGCCGCCAGGGTGCTGGCGCCCAGTTCCTCGGCGAACGCGTAGAGCCGCGGGATGTGCCAATCGGTATCCGGCAGGCTTTGCGCCTCGGGGATCAGCCCGGCCTCGACCACTGGCGTCAGGCGCAGGCCGGCGTGGGGCATGCTGATCAGCAGCGGCACCCGGCCTTGTTTGAAGTTCAGAACCTTATCCACAACCCTTCTCCTATAAATCCACTTCAACGCCGTGGCGCACGACGCGTTTTTCCAGGTCGCCGCCCAGCCAGTAGGCCAGGTCGGCGGGACGATCGATCTGCCAGGCGACGAAGTCCGCCACCTTGCCGGCCTCCAGCGAACCGTGGGTCCGCTCCATGCCCAGCGCGGTGGCCGCGTGCAGGGTCACGCCGGCCAGGGCTTCTTCCGGGGTCATGCGGAAACAGGTGCAGGCCATGTTCAGCATCAAGCGCAGGGAGAGCGCTGGCGAAGTGCCGGGGTTGAGGTCGCTGGCCACGGCGATCTTCACCCCGTGTTTACGCAGTGCGTCCATCGGCGGCAGCTGGGTTTCGCGCAGGAAATAGAAGGCGCCCGGCAATAGCACGGCGACGGTGCCGGCCTTGGCCATGGCGATGGCGTCCTCTTCGGTCATGAACTCCAGGTGGTCGGCCGACAGCGCGTGATAACGCGCCGCCAGGCTGGAGCCATGCAGCGACGACAGTTGCTCGGCGTGCAGCTTCACCGGCAGGCCGAGCTTCTGCGCGGCGATGAACACCCGCTCCACCTGCTCCGGCGAGAACGCCAGGTATTCGCAGAACGCATCCACCGCGTCCACCAGGCCCTCGGCGGCCAGGGCCGGGAGCATCTTGCTGCAGATGTGCTCGATGTAGTCGTCCGAGCGCTCGGCGTATTCCGGCGGCAAGGCGTGGGCCGCCAGGCAGGTGCTGCGCACGCTGACTGGCAGCTCGGCGCCCAGGCGCCGGATCACCCGCAGGATCTTGCGTTCGCTGGCCAGGTCCAGGCCGTAGCCAGACTTGATCTCGACGCTGGTCACGCCGTCGCGCAGCAGGCTTTTCAAGCGCTTGCGGGCACTGTCGAACAGTTCATCCTCGCTCGCCGCACGGGTGGCCCGCACGGTGCTGGCGATACCGCCACCGGCGGCGGCGATTTCGGCGTAGCTCACCCCTTGCAAGCGTTGCTCGAATTCGCCGCTGCGGTTGCCGCCGAACACCGTGTGGGTGTGGCAGTCGATCAGGCCCGGGGTGACCCAGGCCCCCGCCAGGTCATGCCGCTCGGCATAGTCGCCGGCCGGAACCTGGTCGCGTGGGCCGATCCACTCTATGAGCGCTCCTGACGTCACGATGGCGGCATCCTCGATGATCGAGTAAGCGCCTTGCGCCATGCTTGCGACGTGGCAGTGTTGCCAGAGAGTCTTCATCCTGGGGCTCCATTAGGTTATCGATGAGAAAAAGAAGGATCGCGATTGACCAGCGCGGCCTGCCCGGCAGCGGGCTTGACCCAGATCAGGTACGCCAGCACCAGCAGAGCGATCCACACCACGCCAACGATCAGCGCCGCCTGGGTGTCCGGGAAGTAGCCCAGCACACCGAAGATAAACAGCATGAAGACAATCGCCGCCATCGGTGCGTAAGGCCAGAACGGAACCGGGAACTTCAGCTGTGCCACCTGCTCAGCCGTCATCGAGCGACGCATGGCCACCTGGGTGAAGAGAATCATCAGCCAGACCCAGACCGTGGCAAAGGTCGCGATCGAAGCGATCAACAGGAAAACGTTCTCCGGAATCAGGTAGTTCAGCAATACCCCCAGCAGCAAGGCAATGCTCATGACCACCACTGTCATCCACGGCACGCCGTAACGGGACAACTGGGCGAAGCCCTTCGGCGCATGCCCTTGCTGGGCCAGGCCGTACATCATGCGGCCGGCACCGAAGATATCGCTGTTGATGGCCGAGACCGCCGCCGAGATCACCACGATATTGAGGATGGTCGCCGCCGAACCGATGCCCAGGTTGGCGAAAATCTGCACGAACGGGCTGCCCTGGCTGCCGATCTGCTGCCAAGGGAAGATGGCCATCAAGACGAACAGGGTCAGTACGTAGAACAGCAGGATGCGCAACGGCACCGCGTTGATCGCCCTGGGCAGCACGCGATCCGGGTCCTTGGCTTCGCCCGCCGTGACGCCGATGATTTCGATGCCGCCGAAGGCAAACATCACCACGGCAAAGGAAGCGATCAGACCGCCGACACCGTTAGGCATGAAACCGCCGTGCTCCCAGAGGTTGCTGATGCCGGTAACCGCCGACGCCGATGAACTGCCGATACCGAACAGCATGATGCCGAAGCCGCCAAGAATCATGGCAACGATGGCGCCGACCTTGAGCAGCGACAGCCAGAATTCCATCTCGCCAAATACCTTGACGTTGCACAGGTTCAACCCGCCGATCAGCGAAACGATGCCGAGCACCCAGATCCAGCGCGGCACGTCCGGGTACCAGAAACCCATATAGATGCCGAAGGCGGTGACATCGGCCAGGCCGACGATGACCATCTCGAAGGCATAGGTCCAGCCCAGCAGGAAACCCGCCATCGGCCCCAGGTAGGTACTGGCGTAGTGACCGAACGAGCCGGACACCGGGTTGCGCACGGCCATCTCGCCCAGCGCGCGCATCACCATGAACACCGCAGCGCCACCGATCAGGTAGGCCAGGAGGACCGCGGGACCGGCCATCTGGATGGCCGAGGCAGAACCATAGAACAGCCCGGTGCCGATCGCCGACCCCAGCGCCATGAAGCGAATATGTCGGGCGGACAGCCCACGTTTCAATCCTTGAGCTTGCTGTTGCATTTCTCGTTCCTAATTATTTTTATCGGAGAAAACCGGAACCACCTGTAGCCGCTGCCGAGGTACGAGGCTGCGAAGCGGTCCGCAGGACCACCCTCAGGGGCTGCTGTGCAGCCCATCGCAGCCTCGTGCCTCGTCAGCGGCTACCGGCATGGGGTTACAGGCTCGGCAGCAACTTGGCCGGCAGCAGCTCATTCAGGCAACGGGACGCCAGCAGTTCGCTCGCGGCGTTGATGTCCGGGGCGAAGAAGCGGTCCTTCTCGTAGAACGGCACTTTGCTACGCAGGGTAGCGCGGGCCTTTTCCAGCTTGGTCGAGGTCTTCAGGCCGTCACGCAGGTCCAGGCCCTGGCAGGCTGCCAGCCATTCCACGGCGAGGATGCCACGGGTGTTTTCGGCCATTTCCCACAGGCGCTTGCCAGCGGCGGGCGCCATGGACACATGGTCTTCCTGGTTGGCGGAAGTCGGCAGGCTGTCCACCGAGTGCGGATGGGACAGCGCCTTGTTTTCGCTGGCCAGGGCCGCGGCGGTCACCTGGGCGATCATGAAGCCGGAGTTGACCCCGCCATTGGCCACCAGGAACGGCGGCAGCTGGGACATGTGCTTGTCCATCATCAGCGAGATGCGGCGCTCGCTCAGGGAACCGATTTCGGCGATGGCCAGGGCCATGTTGTCGGCGGCCATGGCCACCGGCTCGGCGTGGAAGTTGCCACCGGAGATCACGTCGCCCTCGGCGGCGAACACCAGCGGGTTATCCGACACGGCGTTGGCTTCGACCACCAGCACCTCGGCGGCCTGGCGGAACTGGGTCAGGCAGGCGCCCATGACCTGTGGCTGGCAACGCAGGGAGTACGGGTCCTGCACCTTGTCGCAGTTCTGGTGCGACTTGGAGACTTCGCTGCTGTCGCCCAGCAGGTCGCGGTAAGCCGCGGCAGCGTCGATCTGGCCTTTCTGGCCACGGGCGGCATGAATCCGCGCATCGAACGGCGAACGCGAGCCCAGCACCGCCTCGACGGTCAGGCCGCCACAGGCCAGGGCGCCGGCGAACAGGTCTTCGCCTTCGAACAGGCCACGCAGGGCGAAAGCGGTGGACACCTGGGTGCCGTTGAGCAGCGCCAGGCCTTCCTTGGCCGCCAGGGTCAGCGGCTTGAGGCCGGCCACACTCAGCGCTTCGGTAGCGTTCAGCCATTGACCTTTATAACGGGCCTTGCCTTCACCCAGCAGCACCAGGGACATGTGCGCCAGCGGCGCGAGGTCGCCGGAAGCGCCCACCGAGCCCTTGAGCGGGATATGCGGGTAAACCTCGGCGTTGACCAGGGCGATCAGCGCGTCGATCACCTGGCGGCGGATACCGGAGAAGCCACGGCTCAGGCTGTTGACCTTGAGCACCATGATCAGGCGCACCAAGGCGTCGCTGATCGGCTCGCCGACACCGGCGGCATGGGACAGCACCAGGGAGCGCTGGAGGTTTTCCAGGTCTGCGCTGGCGATACGGGTCGAGGCCAGCAGGCCGAAACCGGTGTTGATGCCGTAGGCGGTGCGGTTCTCGGCGAGGATCTGCTCGACACAGGCGACGCTGGCGTCGATCTGCTTCGATGCACTGTCATCGAGGCTGAGGGTTACCGGCTGTTGGTAGACGGCACGCAGTTGGGCCAGGGTCAGTTGGCCGGGAATCAGATTTAGCGCAGTCACATTTATGCTCCTTTTGAGAGTTTGTTATTAACTACCAGTCGCTCCGGAAGCTTCCGTTGTCCGTCGCAGCCCGCCGTTTGTGAGCGAGTGGCGCCTTGGCACGCTGGTTTTTCGTGGAAACCGTTGTCGTGGAAAATTCCGTTCTTGCAGGGCGTTGCTCAGCGCACGCCCGGTAAAACCTCCTGCAGCAAGGCCGGAGCCTTGAGCAGCGCCGCCGCGCTGGCGATGTCCGGGGCCAGCCAGCGGTCCTGGTCATAGGCCGCAACCCGCTGGCGCAACAGCTTCCAGGCCGCATCGGTGCCGGCACCGAAACGCTGTTCCTTGAGAAATTCGAAGGCCTGGGCCGCCAGCAGGTATTCGATGGCGAGGATCTGGGTGCAGTTTTCCAGCACACGGGAAAGCTTCAGCGCGGCGTTGGTGCCCAGGCTCAGGTGGTCTTCCTGCAGGCCGGAGGTGACGTAGTTGTCGAGCACCGCCGGTTGCGCCAGCTGGCGGTTTTCCGCACACAGCGAGGCAGCGACGTACTGGACGATCATCATTCCGGAGTTGACCCCGGGGTTGCTCACCAGGAATGCCGGCAAACCGCTGACGTGGGGGTTGATCAAGCGATCCAGGCGCCGTTCGGCGATCGAGCCGATCTCGGCCATGGCGATCGCCAGCAGGTCCGCCGCCAATGCCACCGACTGGCCGTGAGGGTTGGCCTGGGACATCACCCGGTAGTTGTCCGGAGTGCCCAGCACCATCGGGTTATCGGTGACGGAATTGAGCTCGGTCTCAACCTGCTGCGTCGCATGCGCCAACTGATCGCGGGCGGCGCCGTGAACCTGCGGGATGGAACGGATGCTCAGGGCATCCTGGGTGCGGATGCCTTTGCTGGTAGCAATCACTTCGCTGCCGTCGAGCAAGGCACGCAGGTTGATGCCGACCTGCTGCATGCCCGGGTGCGGCTTGAGCGCGATGATCTCGGCATCGAACGCGGCGATCTGCCCGCGCTGCGCCTCGAAGCTCATGGCGCCGATCACGTCGGCCCATTGCAGCAGGCGCGTGGCATCGGCCAGGGCCAGGCAGCTCAGGCCAGTCATGCACGGCGTACCGTTGACCAGGCACAGACCGTCCTTGGCCCCCAGTTGCACCGGCTGCAGGCCTTCCGCCGCCAGCGCCTGCTCGGCCGATACGACCTGCCCGCGATAGCTGACCTGGCCGACACCAAGCAAGGCGATGCTGATATGCGCCATGTGGGTCAGGTAACCCACCGAGCCCTGGGACGGCACCTGCGGGGTGATACCACGATTGAGCAGGGCCAGCAGCGCCTCGACCACCCGGCGATGCAGGCCGGACTTGCCGTGGCTGTAGTTGACGATGGCCGCGCAGATGATCGCCCGGGTCTGCTCGTCCGCCAGCGGCGCGCCCACGCCACAGGCATGGCTGAGCAAGGTGTTGCGCGACAGCTGGCTCAGTTGTTCGTCCTGCAGCGAAACGTTGCACAGCGCGCCCAGGCCAGTGTTGATGCCATAGGCGCGTTCGCCGCTGACGACGATGCGCTGGACGATGGCCTGGGCATTCTCGATGCGTGCCCAGGCCTGGGCCGACAGCTCGAGCTGCGCGCCATGCCGGGCTACGGCGACCACATCCTGCCAACGCAGCGGGGCGTCGGCGATAACGATTTTTTCAGCCTGCGACATGCCAGGTGCCCTCGAATACTTTATTGAGACCGCTTTGCGGTCTATCGCGAGCAAGCTCGCTCCTACAGAGGCAGTGGGAAACCTGTAGGAGCGAGCTTGCTCGCGATAAAAACCTACAGGCCACAATTCCCCAAAGCCTTTAAACCACCGCCGCGCGCCGCTGCACGAAACGGTCGACGTACTCGTCCGCCGGCGAATGCAGGATCTCTTTCGGCGTGCCGACCTGGATCAGCCGGCCATCCTTGAGGATCGCGATGCGGTTGCCGATGCGCACGGCCTCGTCGAGGTCGTGGGTAATGAAGACGATGGTCTTGTGCAGGGTCTTTTGCAGCTCCAGCAACTGGTCCTGCATTTCCGCGCGGATCAGCGGGTCGAGGGCACTGAAGGCTTCGTCCATCAGGATGATGTCGGTGTCCGCCGCCAGGGCGCGGGCCAGGCCGACGCGCTGGCGCATGCCGCCGGACAGCTGGTGCGGGTATTTGGCCTCGTAGCCCTTGAGGCCCACGGTGTTGATCCAGTGCAGCGCGCGCTCGGCGCAGACTTCCTTGCTCTCGCCACGCACCTTGAGGCCGTAGGCGACGTTTTCCTGCACGGTCTTGTGCGGCAGCAGGCCGAAGCTCTGGAACACCATGCTGATCTTGTGCCGGCGAAATTCGCGCAGGGCTTCCATGTCGTATTGCAGGATGTCCACGCCGTCCACCAGGATCGCGCCGCTGGTCGGGTCGATCAGGCGGTTGAAGTGGCGCACCAGGGTCGACTTGCCGGAGCCGGACAGGCCCATGATCACGAAGATCTCGCCGGTGCCGATGCTCAGCGACAGGTCGTTGACCCCGACCACGCAGCCGGTCTCGGCCAGTACCTGGTCCTTGGTCTTGTTCTGGCGAATCATGTTCAGCGCGTCGGCCGAACGGTTGCCGAAAATCTTGAAGACGTTCTTGACTTCGATCTTGCTCACGGTTGCGTTGTTCATTTGCTCACCTCATGGCGTGGACGACCATAGGCTTGGGTAATACGGTCGATGACCACGGCCAGAATCACGATCGCCAGGCCGGCTTCCAGGCCACGGCCGACGTTGAGGGTCTGGATCCCCACCAGCACGTCTTCGCCCAGGCCACGGGCACCGATCATCGAGGCGATCACCACCATCGACAGGGCCATCATGGTGGTCTGGTTGATCCCGGCCATGATGCTCGGCAGGGCCAGCGGCAGTTGCACGCCGAACAGTTGCTGCCAGCGGTTGGCGCCAAAGGCGTTGATCGCTTCCATGACCTCGCCGTCGACCTGGCGGATGCCCAGGTCGGTCAAGCGGATCAGCGGCGGCGCGGCGTAGATCACGGTGGCGAAGATCGCCGGCACCTTGCCCAGGCCGAACAGCATCAGCACCGGGATCAGGTACACGAAGCTCGGCATGGTCTGCATGATGTCCAAGAGCGGCATCAGCACCGAACGCAGGCGATTGCTACGCGCCGAGAGGATCCCCAGGGGAATGCCGATCAGCACCGAAATGAAGGTCGCCACCAGCATCAGCGCCAGGGTCTGCATCAGCTTGTCCCACAGGCCGACCGCACCCACCAGGAACAGCAGGCCGACGATTACCGCGGTGGTCACCAGCTTGCGGGTCGAATGCCAGGCGATGCCGCCGACGATCGCCAGCATCAGCCACCAGGGCGCCAGGCGCAGCAGGCCTTCGAGGTTGACGATGGCCCACAGCAGGGTGTCGGAGATGTGGCGGAACACATCGCCGTAGTTGGTCACCAGCGAATCGACCCAACCGTTGACCCAGTCGGCGATGGAAAAGGTGAAGCTTTCAGGAAACATAGAGAGACTCTCGATCAAGTGGGTTGTGGCGAGGCTCCCGGCTGCGCTTCAGGCAGCCGGAAAGGCTCTACCTACAAGGCCGCGTCGATTTTCTTGGCTGCGTCGTCGCTCACCCATGCGTGCCAGACTTCAGGATGTTCCTTGAGAAAGATTTTCGCCAGTTTCGGCGACTCGATACGTTCCTTCGCCATGCGGCCCAGGTTCTGGTTCAGCAGGTCGATCGGCAGGTTGACCTTTTCCAGCACGGCCACCAGCTCAGGCGCTTGTTCGTGGAAGGTCTTGGACAGGCCAACCTTGATCGTCACGCTCTTGTCCACGCCCGGCTTTTCTTCCAGCTTCACCAGGTCGACCTGGCCCATCAGCGGGGTTGGCGACCAGTAGTAGAACAGGATCGGTTCGCCACGCTTGTAGCTCGACAGCACCGCGGCATCCAGCGCCGGGCCGGTGCCTGGGCGGAAGTTGGTGTAGCTGCTTTCCAGGCCGTAGCTTTTCAGCATCTCGCTGTTGTCCAGCTCGCAGGTCCAGCCGGCCGGGCAGTTATAGAAACGGCCTTTGCTCGGCTCTTCCGGGTCCTTGAACACGGCGGAATACTTGGCCAGGTCGGCGATGTTCTTCAGGTCCGGGGCCTTGGCTTCCAGCTTGCGCTTGGCATCGCCCTCGATCACGTAGCGCGGCACGTACCAGCCTTCGATGGCGCCCACCACCGGGGCGCCGACGCCGACCACCTTGCCGGCCTTCTCGGCCTTGTTCCAGACCTCGCTGCGACCGACCCACTCCTCGGCGAAAACCTGGATGTCATTGCTGCTCAGGGCGTTCTCCATGGTGATGGAGTTGCCTGGCAGGCTGTCGGTCTTGCAGCCGTAGCCTTTTTCCAGGACCACTTGCAGCACGTCGGTCAGCAACATGCCGCTTTCCCAGTTCAGGCCGGCGAATTTCACCGGTTTGCCGGACTCGCACCAGCCGGCCGCCTGGGTAGCGCCGGCGCTGGCCAGCAGGCCCATGGAAAGCAAAGTGGTCAGCAGGGTCTTATTCATTTTCATTGTGTGACGCTCCCAATCATTGAAATGGATTACGGCAGTCAAAAGGCATCCAGCCCGTCCACGTCCAATCAGGTCTAGACCGCAGTAGCGCGGCCTGCCCCACTCAGCTTTTGTTCTGTGATCGAGTCCTGCTCTACCGGCAGGATCAGGCGATCGGGTACAGCGCCATGCCATTTCTTCGCGCAGACGTAATACAGCGCCGCGGGAACCACCAGGCCGACGATCCAGGAGATATCCACGCCACCCAGGACTTCCACCAGCGGACCGGTGTAGAACTTGGTGCCGATGAACGGCAGCTGCACCAGCACGCCGATCACGTAGACGCTGATCCCGAGGATGTTCCAGCGGCCGTAGCGACCGTTCGGATCGGCCAGCGCCGGCACGTCATAGTGCTCGCGGGTGATGCAGTAGTAGTCCACCAGGTTGACCGCGCTCCACGGGGTGAAGAAGGCCAGCAGGAAGAGGATGAAAGACTTGAACGCACCGAGGAACGAGTGCTGGCCGAGCAAGGCGATCAGGGTCGCGGTGCCGACGATGACCAGCACGAACACCAGGCGCTGCAAGCGCGTCACTTCCAGGTGGCCACGGAAGCCACTGATGATGGTGGCGATGCACATGAAGCTGCCGTAGGAGTTCAGCGTCGAGATGGTGATCTTGCCGAAGGCGATGCTGAAGTACAGCAGCGCCGCGGTGGCACCGCTGCCGCCCAGGCCGACGATGTAGGCCACTTCGTGACCGGCGAACTGCCCGTCGGCCATGGCTGCGGCGAACACGCCGAGCATCATCGCCACCTGCGCGCCGATCACTGAGCCTGCGCCAGCGGCGAGGAAGGTTTTCACCGAGGAGGTCTTGCTCGGCAGGTAGCGCGAATAGTCCGCCACGTAGGGGCCGAAGGCGATCTGCCAGGACGCGGCGAGCGACACCGCGAGCAGGAAGCTGCTCCAGCTGAAGTGGCGGATTTCCAACAGCGCGCCAACGTCGGTCTGACTCATCAGGCGGCTGAACAGGTAAACGAAGGCGATCACGCCAATGACGCTGGCGGCGCGACCGATGAAATGGATCACCCGGTAGCCAAGCACCGTGACCAGCACGATGACGCTGGCGAAGATCAGGATCCCGACGCTGTCACTGACCCCGAACAGCTGGCCCAGCGCCTGGCCGGAAAGCACGGTGCCGGTAGCCGTGAAGCCCAGGTACATCAGGCACACCAGGACAATCGGGATGGCCGCGCCATAGACGCCGAACTGGACCCGGCTGGAGATCATCTGCGGCAGGCCGAGCTTGGGCCCCTGCGCCGCGTGCAACGCCATCACACCGCCGCCCAGCAGTTGACCGATGAGCAGGCCGATCAACGACCAGAACACATCACCGCCCAGCACCACCGCCAGAGCGCCAGTGACGATGGCCGTGATCTGCAGGTTAGCCCCCAGCCACAGGGTGAACTGGCTGTAGAGCTTGCCGTGGCGTTCGGCTTCGGGGATGTAGTTGATCGAGCGCCGTTCGATCAGGGGTTTGGAGCTATCGCTGGCCGTGGACATCGTTATTGTTCTCCCGGGAGATTCTTGTCATGTCAAAGCTCTGCTACATGGACCGAGCCGCCGCACTACAGCGTGCGACGGCTCCTTCCCTGATCCTGGCGGCAATCCGCCGGGAGCTTACTTGCCAGTGATCATCGGCAGGTTCAGGCCCTGTTCCTTGGCGCAGTCGATGGCGATCTGGTAACCGGCATCGGCGTGACGCATGACACCGGTACCCGGGTCGTTATGCAGCACACGGGCGATACGCTCGGCCGCTTCGTCGGTACCGTCGCAGACGATCACCATCCCGGAGTGCTGGGAGAAGCCCATGCCGACGCCGCCGCCGTGGTGCAGGGAAACCCAGGTCGCACCGCTGGCGGTGTTCAGCAGGGCGTTGAGCAGCGGCCAGTCGGACACGGCGTCGGAACCGTCCTGCATCGATTCGGTTTCGCGGTTCGGGCTGGATACCGAGCCGGAGTCCAGGTGGTCGCGACCGATCACGATCGGCGCCGACAGCTCGCCGCTGCGCACCATTTCGTTGAACGCCAGGCCGAGCTTGGCGCGCAGGCCCAGGCCAACCCAGCAAATACGCGCCGGCAGGCCCTGGAAGCTGATGCGCTCGCGCGCCATGTCCAGCCAGTTGTGCAGGTGAGCGTCGTCCGGGATCAGTTCCTTGACCTTGGCGTCGGTCTTGTAGATGTCCTGCGGATCGCCCGACAGCGCGGCCCAGCGGAACGGACCGATGCCGCGACAGAACAGCGGACGGATATAGGCCGGTACGAAGCCAGGGAAGTCGAAGGCGTTCTCGACGCCCTCTTCCTGGGCCATCTGACGGATGTTGTTGCCGTAGTCGAAGGTCGGGATGCCCTGCTTCTGGAAGTCGAGCATGGCCTTGACGTGCACGGCCATCGATTGCTTGGCCGCCTTGACCACCGCCGCCGGCTCGGTCTTGGCGCGCTCGCGGTACTGCTCCCAGGTCCAGCCGGCCGGCAGGTAGCCGTTGAGCGGGTCGTGGGCGCTGGTCTGGTCGGTGACCATGTCCGGACGCACGCCGCGACGGACCATTTCCGGGAGGATTTCAGCCGCGTTGCCGCACAGGGCGATGGAGATCGCCTTGCCTTCGGCGGTGTACTTGGCGATACGCGCCAGGGCGTCATCCAGGTCCTTGGCCTGCTCGTCGACATAGCGGGTCTTGAGGCGGAAATCGATGCTGCTCTGCTGGCATTCGATGTTCAGCGAGCAGGCGCCGGCCAGGGTCGCGGCCAGAGGCTGGGCGCCACCCATGCCGCCGAGGCCGGCGGTCAGGACCCAGCGGCCCTTGAGGTTGTCGTTGTAGTGTTGGCGACCGGCTTCGACGAAGGTTTCGTAGGTGCCCTGGACGATGCCCTGGCTGCCGATGTAGATCCAACTGCCGGCGGTCATCTGGCCGTACATGGCCAGGCCCTTGGCATCCAGTTCGTTGAAGTGTTCCCAGGTGGCCCAGTGCGGTACCAGGTTGGAGTTGGCGATCAGCACACGCGGTGCGTTGCTGTGGGTCTTGAACACGCCGACCGGCTTGCCGGATTGCACCAGCAGGGTCTCGTCGTCATTCAGGTTGGTCAGGCTCTCGACGATCTTGTCGTAGCACTCCCAGTTGCGCGCGGCGCGGCCGATGCCACCGTAGACCACCAGTTCTTTCGGGTTCTCGGCGACTTCCGGATCGAGGTTGTTCATCAGCATGCGCAGCGGCGCTTCTGTCAGCCAGCTCTTGGCGGTCAGCTTGTTGCCGCGGGCAGCGCGAATTTCGACGTTCCGGTATTTCGTAGGTTTATTCTCAGTCACGAAAAAACTCCTCAGCGATCAATCCAAACCAACCCAGGCAGTGGGCGAGCGTGCCTGCGCGCAGGGCGCTGCGCAGCAAGCGAATCAGGGGACGCTGCGAAGAGTCTTCAGCGACTCATACGCATACGTCTTTACTTGTACATACAAGCATATGCAATCGAGCGGCCAACTCGTTGAATGCACCTTCAAGAAAATCTCTGGAAATGCTGGAGAGGCCCTTGGATCAAGGGTTTCAGCGTCGATTATTTTTTCGCGGGGAATGTGGCGAGAGATGTGAGCGCTGTTACTTCGGCTGAGCCTTGCGCCACGCTGGGGCGTTCGGTAACAAATTGGTGCGCGAGGGAAACAACATCAGGGAGGGAGAGAAACAGGAGGGTTTTGTAGCCGCTGCCGAAGGCTGCGGCAGCGGCTACAGGTCAGATAGCCGTCAGTTCGATCACGCAGCAAGCGCCGCTGACGCTGACTTCCCGCAGGCCGGGGTTATCGAGCAGTTGCAGGCAGTCATGGCGCTCCAGCAAGGCGGCGACACCACCACCCAGGTCGGCGCGCATTTCGTCGGCCACGCTGAATACCAGCACCGTGCTGGCCTGGGTGAAGAAACGCTGGCCACCCTGCAGCCATTGCAAGCGAGCGCTGTAGCGATCCGGCGCGTAAATCAGGTTGAAGTCGCGAATCGGCCCGTCGATCAGGGTGCAGGCGACCTGGCTGGCGCCACTGAAGGCAAAGGGGTCCAGCGGTAACAGTGCGCGGCTGTCCTGGCCGTCCACCGTCAGGGTCATGCCCGCGCCTTGCAGCACGGTGATGATGCGCTGGTAGCCGGTGAAGCTGGAAAAGCCGCCGGACTCGCCGATATCGGCGATCGACAGCCGCCAGCCGAAACCTTCCAGGCCGACGCCGGCGTCCCGGGTGATCTCTTCGGTGCTGCCGCCACCGTTCTTCCACGGCATGCGCGGGTAGCTGGCCGCGCGCAAAACGTTCAACTGAGTCATTGATGCCCCTTACTTATGAAACCGCCCTTCCAGGCTGTGACGAGAACCCGGGTGGATCAGGCGCGCGGCGGTCACCGGCTGGCGGCCGGACCAGGTCCGGCGGCGAATCAGCAGGCACGGCTCGCCGCGCTCGATCTGCAGCAACTTGCATTCTTCCGGCTCGGCCAGAATCGCCTCGACCACATGCTCGCCCTCGGTCAGCGGCGCGACCTGGTTCAGGTAGGCGTATGGGGTCTGCAGGGTGAAGTCCTGCTTGAGGTAGTCCGGCGCCACCAGCGCGTTGACGAAGCGGTCCTCGATCTGCACCGGGATATCGTTCTCGAAATGCACGATCAGCGAGTGGAAGACCCTCTGCCCTTCGCGCATTTCCAGGGCCACGGCGCGC
Source organism: Pseudomonas sp. SBT1-2 (assembly GCF_028640875.1). NCBI lineage: Bacteria > Pseudomonadati > Pseudomonadota > Gammaproteobacteria > Pseudomonadales > Pseudomonadaceae > Pseudomonas > Pseudomonas sp. SBT1-2. Next base: position 23,751 of record NZ_JAQZAA010000074.1, read on the forward strand.
TCGGAACCGGCCGTCTCTTCACCCAGGGTGATGACCTTGCAGGTGTGGCGATGGCCGCGCGAGGCGATCTCGTCGGCGATGTTGTGCACCTCGAACAAGGCCGACTGGCTCTTGGGTTCGGCGACGAAAGTCCCCACGCCCTGCATGCGCACCAGCATGCCTTCGGCGGTCATCTCGCGCAGGGCGCGGTTGATGGTCATGCGGCTGAACCCCAGCTGGCTGACCAGCTCGCTTTCCGAGGGCACACGGTAGTGCGGCGGCCAGTTTCCACTCTCGATCTGCTGAGTGATCATCTGCTTGACGCGGGCGTACAGGGGCGCCGGACTATCGCCCAGATGGGCGGCCAGCGGGGAGTTGGCGGGCGGAGTCGGCACGGGAAATCCTTGTTTGTCGAAGAAGGCCACTAGCTTGCCGGAGTTTACCGAGCAGGCAAACGTCTGTATATGTATATACAAATAACACACGACGGGGTGCTTGAACCATGTCCGCCTTCTTTGCCGAACGCGCACTGCTGCCTAACGGATGGGCCAACAACGTACGTCTCGAGGTCAGCGCCGACGGCCTGTTGACCCACATCCAGGCCGATGCCAGCGCAGAAGGCGCCGAACGGCTCCAGGGCCCGCTGCTGCCGGGCATGCCCAACCTGCACTCCCACGCCTTCCAGCGGGCGATGGCCGGGCTGGCGGAAGTGGCCGGCAACCCCAACGACAGCTTCTGGACCTGGCGCGACCTGATGTATCGCCTGGTGGGCAAGATCAGCCCGGACCAGCTGGGCATCATCGCCCGCCAGCTGTACATCGAAATGCTCAAGGCCGGTTACACCTCGGTCGCCGAATTCCATTACGTGCATCACGACACCAGCGGCCAGCCCTACGCCGACCCGGCCGAGCTGTCGCTGCGTATCAGCCAGGCCGCCAGCGCCGCCGGCATCGGCCTGACCCTGCTGCCGGTGCTGTACAGCCACTCCGGTTTCGGCGGCCAGGCGCCCAACGAAGGCCAGCGCCGCTTCATCAACAGCACGGAAAACTACCTCAAGCTGCAAAGCCGCCTGCAACCGCTGCTGGCCCGGCAGCCGGCCCAGCAGTTGGGGCTGTGCTTCCACTCGTTGCGCGCGGTCACCCCGCAGCAGATCAGCGAGGTGCTGGCCGCCAGCGACAAGCTGTGCCCGGTGCATATCCACATCGCCGAACAGCAGAAGGAAGTCGACGACTGCCTGACCTGGAGTGGACGCCGACCGCTGCAATGGCTGTATGAAAACACCGAGGTCGATCAGCGCTGGTGCCTGGTCCACGCCACCCACGCGAATGCCGAAGAAGTCAGCCTCATGGCGCAAAGCCGGGCCATCGCCGGCCTGTGCCTGACCACCGAGGCCAATCTCGGCGACGGGATTTTCCCGGCGGTGGATTTCCTTGCCCAGGGCGGGCGCATGGGCATCGGCTCCGACAGCCATGTGTCGCTGAGCGTGGTGGAGGAATTGCGTTGGGCGGAATATGGCCAGCGCCTGCGCGATCAACGCCGCAACCGCTTGTATCGAAACGACCAGCCGATGGTTGGCCGGACCCTGTACGACGCCGCGCTGGACGGTGGCGCCCAGGCCCTGGGGCAGCCGATCGGCGCCCTGGAAGTGGGCAAGCGCGCCGACTGGCTGGTGCTCGACGGCAACGATCCTTACCTGGCCACCGCCGAGGGCGACGGCATCCTCAACCGCTGGCTGTTCGCCGGCGGTGATCGCCAGGTACGCGATGTGCTGGTCAACGGTCAGTGGGTGGTGCGCGACGGACGTCACGCAGGCGAGGAAGAAAGCAATCGGGCCTTTACCCGGGTGCTGCGCGACCTGCTCGGCTGAAGCCGTCACCGCGGGAGCCAGCGTGCTGGTTCCCGCATGGATTCACTTCGAGGTCTTGGCCATCGCCGAGTCCGACACACGCCAGATCAGGCGGGTGGTGTCATACCCTTGCTGACGCGCCCTGCTCAGCAGATCCTCGCGAACCGCCTCGCTGACATTCGGCCGGCGCGACAACAGCCACAGGTATCGACGATCCGGGTTGCCGACAATGGCGGTCTTGTAGTCGTCGCTCACGTACAGCACCCAGTAGTCGCCCTTGGCCAGGCCCGGTATCAAACGGGAAAACCAGGTATCGAACTCGACCCACAGCTTGTCGGTTTTATCCGGCGCCTGCGGCGTTGCCGTGCCCCGCACCTCTTCCCATTGCCAGTTGGCGGTCAGGCAGCGGTTGAGCACCGTCATATTGCCTTCGGGCAACAGGGTGTAGCGGGCTTCGGATTGCGCGCAGTTACGTTGGAAATACATCGGCAAACGCGCCAACTCGTACCAGGTCCCTTGGTAACGCTTGAGATCGACGTGATTCGCGGTCTTGGGCGCCAGTGAATCGTCCCGGGAAGTGGCGCAGCCGGCCAACAACAGGCCGGCCAGAAGAGTGACTAGCAAACGCATCATTATTTTTCTCCCGTGGGCACGTGGCCCCGGTTTTTTTTACTTCAGGCCTTGCCCGGAAAACATCAACACTTTGTCACCGGCGTACTGCACGCTGATAAAGCTGTTCTTGTCGCCCCAGGTGCAGCTGGACATGCCCAGCGCGCCGGAACAGTCGGTCGGTTTGCCCAGCAGTTTTTCAACTTCGGCCTTGGGCATGCCGGCCGACAGCTTGGAATAGTTTTCCTGATTGATCTTGCCGCACGCAGCCAACAGCACGCAGAACGACAACAGAGCGAGAGAACGCAGGGACATGGTGAAACTCCTGGGCGGACGGGGGGATGGCATGCTGCCAACCAGAAGCTTAGAAGAGAAAAGCCCCATCTGGTTCCCCAGCCAGACGGCTATTTATTGTGACGCAGCGCCCAGCATTTCCTCCCGAATCAACCACTTTGCGACGGCCAAAGACATTTCGTCGGACAGGCTTCGACGCCCCTCATCTTTAGTGATGGCCAGTCGACATAAAAGCAGCGAAAAAGCCGCCGTTATGGCAAATTGACGCCCCCTCGCTGACCACCCTCTCGCGGTAGTTCACTTAATGACCAGAAACATGAAATTCAGCCATAAGATCCTGCTTGCCGCCGCTCTTGTGGTCGCCGTTGCGTTCGTCTGTTTTATCCTGTTCAACGACTATCGACAGCGCGAAGCCCTGCGCAGCAGCAACGAATCCTCCATGCAGGAACTCGGCAGCCTGACCAGCAGCAACATCCAGACCTGGCTGGAAAGCCGCATCCAGTTGCTGCACACCCTGGCCCAGCAGATCGCCGTGGACGGCAGCGGTGCCGACGGCCTGAAACGCAGCGTCGGCCTCCCCGCCTACGCCAGCAACTTCCAGCTCAGCTATTTCGGCGGCCAGGACGGTGCGATGTTCTCGGTCCCGGCGGGCAACCGCGCGCCCGATTACGATCCGCGCGCCCGCGGCTGGTACAAGGCGGCCAACGCGGCCCAGCAGACCATCGTCACCGAACCCTACATCGCCGCCTCTTCCGGCAAGCTGGTGATCACCGTCGCCACCCCGGTCCAGCACCAGGGCAGCTTCATCGGCGTCGCCGGGGCCGATATCGACCTGTCCAACGTCAGCGCCATCATCAACTCGCTGAACTTCGGCGGCCATGGCCAGGCGTTCATCGTCAGCGCCGGCGGCAAGATCCTGATCCACCCGGACAGCAAGCTGGTGCTCAAGAACCTCAGCGACGCCTACCCCAATGGCGCTCCGCAGGTCAGCCCGGGCCTGAAGGAAGTCGAGCTGGACGGCAAGACCCAGTTCATCTCCTTCACCCGGGTCAACGGTGTGCCGTCGGCGGACTGGTACGTGGCGCTGGTGCTGGACAAGGACACCGCGTTCTCGATGCTCAGCGAATTCCGCACCTCGGCGATCATCGCCATGCTGATCGCCGTAGTGATCATCATCAGCCTGCTGGGCATGCTGATCCGCGTGCTGATGCAACCGCTGCACCTGATGGGCCGCGCCATGCACGACATCGCCGAGGGCGAAGGCGACCTGACCAAGCGCCTGACCATCCATGGCCACGACGAGTTCGGCACCCTGGGCGCGTCGTTCAACCGCTTCGTCGAACGGGTTCACGGCTCGATCCGCGAAGTCGCCTCGGCCACCGGCCAGGTCAACGAGGTCGCCCTGCGGGTGGTCAGCGCCTCGAACTCGTCGATGTTCAACTCCGACCAGCAGGCCAGCCGCACCAGCAGCGTCGCCGCGGCGATCAACCAGCTCGGCGCCGCCGCCCAGGAAATCGCCCAGAACGCCGCCCTGGCATCGCAGCACTCCAGCGATGCGCGCAACCTGGCCAGCGAAGGCCAGGCCGTGGTGGGCCAGACCATCGCCGCCATGCAGCAGCTATCGGCGAAGATCAGCGACTCCTGCGGCAACATCGAGACGCTGAACAGCAACACGGTGAACATCGGGCAGATCCTCGAAGTCATCACCAGCATCTCCCAGCAGACCAACCTGTTGGCCCTCAACGCCGCCATCGAGGCCGCCCGCGCCGGTGAGGCCGGGCGTGGTTTCGCAGTGGTCGCCGACGAAGTGCGCAACCTCGCCCACCGCACCCAGGACTCGGCGCAGCAGGTGCAGAAGATGATCGAGGACCTGCAGGTCGGCGCCCGCCAGGCGGTGAACACCATGACCGAAAGCCAGCGCGAGAGCGAAAGCAGCGTCGGCATCGCCAACCAGGCCGGCCAGCGCCTGGGCAGCGTGACCCAGCGCATCGGTGAGATCGACGGCATGAACCAGTCCGTGGCCACCGCCACCGAGGAACAGACCGCCGTGGTGGAGTCGATCAACGTCGACATCACCGAGATCAACACCCTCCACCAGGAAGGCGTGGAAAACCTGCAGGCAACCCTGCGCGCCTGCGCCGACCTGGAGCAGCAAGCGGCGCGGTTGACGCATCTGGTGGGCAGTTTCCGCATTTAACGATCGGCAACACTCAACTCGTCTGGCGCGGCGCACACAGGACTGAATAAAGACTAAACTCAGCCCTGCTTCCCCAGACGAGATGCTCCCATGAAGCTTTCTTCTCAGATCAAACCGATCAGCTACCTGAAAAGCCACGCCGCCGAGATCGTCAAGACCATCACCGAAAGCCGTGAGCCCATGGTCATTACCCAGAATGGCGAGGCGAAACTGGTGGTCATGGATGTGAAAAGCTTCGAGCAGCAGGAAGAAACCATGGCGCTGCTGAAGATCCTCGCCCTCGGTAATCGCGAGATCGATGAAGGCCAATTCCGTGATGCGGAGGACGTGTTCGCCGACCTGGACCAGGCTGACCAGCCGTGACGTTCAAGGTAGTGCTTCTGCATTCAGCGGAAACCGACCTCATCGAGTTGCGTACCTACCTCACCCAGCGGTTCTCCACCGCCACCTGGCAAAGCAGCTACGGCAACCTGAAACAGGCCATTCGCCAACTGGCCACCCTGCCCTATGCCGGGGTGATTCCCGAAGAACTCGAACAACTGCATATCGGTCACTACCGACAGATACTCTCGGGAATGAATCGAATCATCTATGAAGTACGGGACGCCACCGTCTACATCCATGTCATCGCCGACACCCGCCGAGACCTGCAAAGCTTGCTGATGGCACGGTTGCTGCGCGCCAAGCGCTAAGTATTCATGGGGCTTGAGGCCCTATCGCGGGCAATCGAGCGTCGACCGGCCGCTCCTACAGAAGAACCTAGGCGTCTGTAGGAGCGAGCGGGCGGCGATCCGACTTGCCCGCGATAGCGTTTGATGCTGCTCAGAAGATTTAGAAGCTGGAACCCGGCTCGCGCAGGAATGCCAGTTCCTCCGGCGTCGATTCACGCCCGAGAATCCGATTGCGATGGGGGAAGCGCCCGAAGCGGGCGATGATTTTCTGATGCCGTTCGGCGTAGTCCAGCTGGTCGGCGAACACCGGTCGATCTTCCGGCGGCTGTTCGTCCTGCAACGCGGCGAACCTGGAGATCGCTTCGTTCTGCACCGCCAGGTTCTCGCAATGCTCGAACACCAGGTAGATGAAGCTGCGCTGCATCGCGGGCAGTTGCCGGTCGAAATCCGCGGCGATGCCCTGGGCCACCAGTGCCTGGGCACGCAGGTCGCCGGCAAAGCTCTTGGGGGTTTCGCGATACAGCATGCGTGGCAGTTGGTCGAGCAGCAGCACCAGGGCCAGCCAGCCTTGCGGGCGTTGCGCCCACTCGGTCAATCCACCGGCCAGCGCCTGTTCCACCAGATCCCCGAAACGCTCGCGCGCCTCGAGGTCCTGGCTGTCACGCTTGCCAAACCACAGCTTGCCCTTTTCAGCGACGATGTCCGCAGGTTTCTCGGCAGAGCCGAACCACCAGTCGAGCAGGGGCTGCCAGGGCGCGGCCATGATTTATTCCTTGTGGTAGGCGGTGACGCGGGCGACTTCTTCCTTCGAGCCGAGGAACACCGCTACGCGCTGGTGCAGGCCTTCAGGCTGGATGTCGAGAATGCGCTGGTGGCCGTCGGTGGCGGCGCCGCCGGCCTGTTCAACCAGGAACGACATCGGGTTGGCTTCGTACATCAGGCGCAGTTTGCCCGGCTTCGATGGCTCGCGGCTGTCACGTGGGTACATGAACACGCCACCACGGGTCAGGATGCGGTGTACGTCGGCGACCATCGCGGCGACCCAGCGCATGTTGAAGTTCTTCTTCAGCGGACCTTCCTCGCCAGCCATCAGCTCGCTCACGTAGCGCGCGACCGGCGCTTCCCAGTGACGCTGGTTGGACATGTTGATGGCGAATTCCTGGGTACTCTCAGGAATGGTCAGGTCTTCGTGGGTCAGCACGAAGCTGCCCATTTCACGGTCCAGGGTAAAGCCCTTGACGCCATCGCCCAGGGTCAGCACCAGCATGGTCTGCGGACCGTAGATGGCATAACCGGCGGCTACCTGCTGGGTGCCTGGTTGCAGGAAGGCCTTTTCGTTCAGGGCTTCGTTCTGGCTCAGGTGCTCGTTCGGGCAACGCAGCACGGAGAAGATGGTGCCGACCGGCGCGTTGATGTCGATGTTCGACGAACCGTCCAGCGGGTCGAACACCAGCAGGTAGGCGCCTTTCGGGTATTTGCCCGGGATCTGGTAGGCGTTGTCCATTTCCTCGGACGCCATGCCGGCCAGGTGGCCGCCCCATTCGTTGGCTTCGAGCAGGATCTCGTTGGAGAGCACGTCGAGCTTCTTCTGCACTTCGCCTTGGACGTTCTCAGTGCCCATGCTGCCCAGGACACCGCCCAGGGCGCCTTTGGACACGGCGTGGCTGATCTCCTTGCAGGCACGCGCCACCACTTCGATCAGGAAGCGCAGATCGGCAGGAGTGTTGTTGCTGCGGGTCTGCTCAATCAAATAGCGACTCAGGGTAACGCGGGACATGGAAGGCTCCGGAGGAATGGGGGGGCTAAAAAACCCGCGCAGTTTAGCGCGAGTCGGGGTGCATTTCCTCCTATGAGACGAGATCCGTCATAGAGAGTTCATGCGTGGGGTTGAGCGTAGCCCGAAATCCGACCCGTAGCCGCTGGCGCAGGCTGCGCTAGCCTGCGCCCTTTCGACACTAGGGGGCCGACGAGCAGCCTATTCCAGAGCCTTCCAGATCTCCGTGGCGTACTCGCGAATGGTCCGGTCCGAAGAGAACCAGCCCATGCGCGCACTGTTGAGCACCGCCGAACGCCACCAATGATTGCTGTCGCGCCAGCGCTCCTCGACATGCAATTGGGCATTCCAGTAGGAATCGAAATCGGCGCACACGTGGAAGCGGTCATAGTCGATCAGCGAATCGATAAGGCCGGTGTAGCGGGCCGGATCGTCCGGCGAGAACACCCCGCCACGAATTGCCTGCAGCACATCGTTGAGGCGATGGGAGGCGGCGATGTCCGGCACCGCGCTGAACTCGCCGTTGCGTTTGCGCGCCTCCACCTGCTGGGCGCTGAGGCCGAAGATGAACATGTGCTCGGCGCCGACCCGCTCGCACATCTCGACGTTGGCGCCATCCAGGGTGCCGATGGTCAGGGCGCCGTTGAGGCCGAACTTCATGTTGCTGGTGCCCGAGGCCTCGAAGCCGGCAGTGGAGATCTGCTCCGACAGGTCCGCCGCCGGGATGATGCTTTCGGCCAGGCTGACGTTGTAGTTGGGCAGGAACACCACCTTGAGCAGGCCACGCACGGTCGGATCGTTATTCACCGTGCGGGCGATGTCGTTGCTCAGCTTGATGATCAGCTTGGCCTGGTGATAACTGGCCGCGGCCTTGCCGGCGAAGATCTTCACCCGCGGCACCCAGTCGATTTCCGGCTCGGCACGGATCGCCTGGTACAGCGCCACGGTGTGCAACAGGTTGAGCAACTGGCGCTTGTACTCGTGGATCCGTTTGACCTGCACGTCGAACAGCGCCGCCGGATTGACCGCGATCCCCAGGCGCTCATGGATGATCGCCGCCAGTGCGCGCTTGCTGTGCAGGCGCTGCTCGGCGAACTGCTTGCGAAAGGACGACTTCTCGGCGAAGGGCTCGAGCTTGAGCAACAGCTCCTCGGGGTTGTCCAGCAGCTCCGGGCCGACGGCCTCGACCAGCATCGCCGTCAGCTTGGGGTTGGCCTGGTACAGCCAGCGGCGGAAGGTGATGCCGTTGGTCTTGTTGTTGATGCGCTCCGGATACAGCTTGTGCAGCTCGGAGAACACCGTGCTGCGCATCAGCTGGGTGTGCAGGCCGGACACACCGTTGACGCTGTGGGAACCGAGAAACGCCAGGTTGCCCATGCGCACGCGGCGCCCGTTGTCTTCTTCGATCAGCGACACCGCGCGCAGCACGTCGAAGTCGTGGATGCCCTTGGCCCGCAGCGAATCGATGTGCTGGGCGTTGATCAGGTAAATGATCTGCATGTGCCGCGGCAGCATGCGTTCCATCAGGCCCACCGGCCAGGTTTCCAGGGCCTCGGGCAGCAGCGTGTGGTTGGTGTAGGCCAGGGTTTCGACAGTGATCTGCCAGGCCGCCTCCCAGGCGATGCCGTGCAGGTCCACCAACTGGCGCATCAGTTCGGCCACGGCAATCGACGGGTGCGTGTCGTTGAGCTGGATCGCCGCATGCTCGCCGAGGCTGAGCACCGAGTCGTGCATGTTCTTGTGCCGGCGCAGCAGGTCCTGCAGGGACGCGGAAACGAAGAAGTATTCCTGGCGCAGGCGCAGTTCCTGGCCGGCTTCGGTGCTGTCCGCCGGGTAGAGCACCCGCGAGATGCTCTCGGCGCGGGCCACCTCGGCCACCGCGCCGAGGTGGTCGCCGGCGTTGAAGCGCTCCAGGTGCAGGTCTTCCATGGCTCGCGCCCGCCACAGGCGCAGGGTGTTGACGCTGGCGCCGCGCCAGCCGACCACCGGCGTGTCGTAGGCCACCGCGCGCACGGTTTCCGCCGGCCACCAGACTTGCCGCGCATGGCCAGCCTCGTCGGTGACGGTCTCGACGCTGCCACCGAAGCCGATCGAATAGATCACTTCCGGACGCTCGAACTCCCAGGGGTTGCCGAAATCCAGCCAGTGCTCGGTCTGCTCCTGCTGCCAGCCATCGACTATGGCCTGGCGGAACAAGCCGTGCTCATAACGGATGCCGTAGCCGTGGCCGGCAATGCCCAGGGTCGACATGCTTTCCATGAAGCACGCCGCCAGCCGGCCGAGGCCACCATTGCCCAGCGCCGCGTCCGGCTCCAGCAGGCGGATGCGCTCCAGGTCGACGCCCAGATCGCTCAGGGCATCGCGCGCCACGTCCAGCAGCCCGAGGTTGCTCAGGCTGTCGTAGAGCAGGCGGCCGATGAGGAATTCCAGGGACAGGTAATAAACGCGCTTCTGGCCTTTGCGGTAGATCTGCCGCGTGTGGTCCATCCAGTGCTCGACCATGTGATCGCGCGCCGCCAGGGCGATGGCTTCGAACCAGTCATGGTCGAAAGCGTGGTCCGGGTCTTTGCCCACCGCGTAGGTGAGTTTGGTCAGGACGGCATCGCGAAAAGCGGCCACCTCAGCGTCACGAACTTGCAGTTCCTGAGTCATGAATACGACCTCGAGCGAGATAGACAGTGAGCATAGAATTGTCTGAGCCTAGTCGGTCTGACAGGAGCCAAAGTCTCTGGTTCGGTGCGTCGTGCAATTGCCCGAACAGAGGCAGCGTCTCCCGCGGCAGCGGGTAAAAATGATGCAGATGCCGTGCCGACCCTCGCAATCTCCCCGGGCACGGTTAAATTCCGTTAAATGGTTGTTCAAAAATCCACCAGTACCGGTATGATCGCGCGCCCTGATACACACGCTGGAAGCAAGCCTGATGAAGTCCAACCTGATCGCCGCCGCGGAAATCGACCGACTCGATACCTGGGCCAAGTATTCCGCGCCCATGTGCGGCTCCTGCATGTCCAGCTGCTGCACCCTGCCGGTGGAGGTCAAGATCAAGGACCTGATCCGCATCGGCATCGTCGACGAATTCGAGCGCGGCGAGCCGGCGAAGAACATCGCCAAGCGCCTGCAGAAGGAAGGCATCGTCGAGCGCTACAACCAGAAGTCCGAGATCTTCACCCTGCAGCGCATGAGCAACAACGACTGCCTGTATCTGGATCGTAAGAGCCGCCTGTGCACCATTTATGACAAGCGCCCGGACACCTGCCGCAACCACCCGAAGATCGGCCCGCGCCCAGGCTATTGCGCGTACAAGCCCAAGCCGGTCGAGCGCCCGACCAACACCGGCAGCCGAACCCTGGAACGCTTCTGAGCCCCAACCTGCGCCTGCAACCCCGTTCCCCGCGCAACCCTGCCACCCTGTAGCCGCTGCCGAGCCTTGGCGAAGCTGCGAACGGCTGCAAAGCAGCCGCAGTACGGGCCACCGCAGAGTTTCAGATACACCGCTTGACGACCGCTACGCGGCCGATCGCAGCCTCGCTGGCGCTCGGCAGCGGCTACAGGAATCAGCTCATTTTCGCAGATCAAAAAAACGCCCCCGGCCTTTCGACCGGGGGCGTTTTTATTCAGCCGGAACTAAAGGATCAGTTCTTGGCTTTCTTGGCAGCGCGGGTACGCTCGCCTTCGTCCAGGATCTTCTTGCGAAGACGGATGGACTTAGGAGTCACTTCGCACAGCTCGTCGTCCTGGATGAATTCCAGAGCCTGTTCCAGGGTGAAACGAACCGGCGGAACCAGGGCGATGGTTTCGTCCTTGCCCGAAGCACGCATGTTGTCGAGCTTCTTGCCTTTGGTTGGGTTCACGCCCAGGTCGTTGTCACGGCTGTTCAGACCAACGATCTGACCGTTGTAGATTTCCTGGCCGTGCTCGACGAACAGCTTGCCGCGCGCCTGCAGGGTTTCCAGGGAGTAGGTCAGTGCCTTGCCGGTCTCGACCGAAACCAGTACGCCGTTCTGACGGCCGGACATGTGGCCGGACTTCATCGGAGCGTAGCGATCGAAGATCGAGGTCAGGATGCCTGCACCGTTGGTCAGGGTCAGGAACTGGTTACGGAAACCGATCAGACCACGGGCTGGAATGTTGTATTCCAGGCGTACACGGCCCTTGCCATCCGGAACCATGTTGCTCAGGTCGCCTTTACGCAGACCCATTTCTTCCATGACCTTGCCCTGGGATTCTTCAGGGATGTCGATGGTGACGTTTTCGAACGGTTCCTGCTTCACGCCGTCGACTTCACGGATGATCACTTCAGGACGGCCAACGCCCATTTCGAAGCCTTCGCGACGCATGGTTTCGATCAGTACCGACAGGTGCAGCTCACCACGGCCGGAAACCTTGAACTTGTCGGCCGAGTCGCCTTCTTCAACGCGCAGTGCAACGTTGTACAGCAGCTCTTTGTCCAGACGTTCCTTGATGTTACGGCTGGTCACGAACTTGCCTTCTTTACCGCAGAATGGCGAGTCGTTGACCTGGAAGGTCATGGAAACGGTCGGCTCGTCGACGGTCAGCGGCTTCATCGCTTCGACAGCGGTCGGATCGCACAGGGTGTCGGAGATGAACAGCTCGTCGAAACCGCTGATGCAGACGATGTCGCCGGCAGCGGCTTCTTCAACGTCCACACGGTGCAGACCGTGGTGACCCATCAGCTTCAGGATACGGCCGTTGCGCTTCTTGCCTTCGGTGTCGATAGCGACGACCGGAGTGTTCGGCTTGACGCGACCGCGAGCGATACGGCCAACGCCGATCACACCCAGGAAGCTGTTGTAGTCCAGAGCGGAGATCTGCATCTGGAACGGACCGTCACGGTCAACGGCTGGAGCCGGAACGTTGTCGACGATCGACTGGTACAGCGGGGTCATGTCTTCGGCCATGTCGGTGTGGTCCAGACCGGCAATGCCGTTCAGGGCCGAGGCGTAGACGACTTTGAAGTCCAGCTGTTCTTCGGTGGCACCCAGGTTGTCGAACAGGTCGAAGATCTGGTCCAGAACCCAGTCAGGACGCGCGCCTGGACGGTCGACCTTGTTAATTACCACGATTGGACGCAGGCCGGCTTCGAAAGCCTTCTTGGTCACGAAACGGGTTTGCGGCATAGGGCCGTCTTGGGCGTCGACCAGCAGCAGAACGGAGTCGACCATCGACATTACGCGCTCAACTTCGCCGCCGAAGTCGGCGTGGCCCGGGGTATCCACGATGTTGATGTGGTAGCCGTTCCAGTTGATGGCGGTGTTTTTGGCCAGGATGGTAATACCGCGCTCTTTTTCCTGGTCGTTGGAGTCCATCACGCGCTCGTCGTTGAGCTCGTTGCGCTCCAGGGTGCCGGATTGACGCAGGAGTTTGTCTACCAGGGTGGTTTTACCGTGGTCAACGTGAGCAATGATGGCGATGTTGCGTAGATTTTCGATCACTTGTGTATCTCGATCAGAGGATTCGGTGTGCTGACAACTGCTGGCAGCGATTAACAATAGAGTCCGGCAAGGCCGTTACAGCTTGACGGTGGCGTCGGGGGGCCGGTGACGCAAGCCACAGGCAAACAGCCCCGGGCACTTAGCTCGGTCTATAAACGCGCACATTGGCATGTCCCTCACTGAGCAGATGGTGAGCATGCAGGCGACTCATGACGCCTTTGTCGCAATACAGCAGGTACTGGCGAGTAGGGTCCAGTTCCTTGAAGCGTGCATTCAATGCATAGAACGGCAGCGCTTTTATCTCGATGCCAGCCAACTCCAGCGGGTCGTCTTCCTGAGCATCCGGATGACGGATGTCGATCACGATCTGCCCCGCCAGCGCCTCGCTGACTTCTTCGATCTGCAAATCCTGGCCCAGTTCGTCGATTACCCGATCGATCGGCACCAGTTTGGCCCGCTCGATCGCACGCTCGAGCACCGCCATGTCGAATTCTTTCTCTTCGTGCTCCACGCGATGGCGCTTGGCGTGGGTCTTGGGGTTCACCGAGATGACCCCGCAGTACTCCGGCATGTGCTTGGCGAAGTCGGCGGTGCCGATTTCGTTGGCCAGGTCGATGATGTCCTGCTTGTGGCTGGCGATCAGCGGGCGCAGCACCAGCTTGTCGGTTACGCAGTCGATGACCGAGAGGTTCGGCAGGGTCTGGCTCGACACCTGGGAAATCGCCTCGCCGGTGACCAGCGCGTCGATGTGCAGGCGGTCGGCGATGCTCGACGCGGCACGCAACATCATACGCTTCAAAATGACGCCCATATGACTGTTGTCGACTTTGCCGAGGATTTCGCCGAGCACTTCCTCGAACGGCACGCTGACGAACAGCACGCGCTGGGAGCTGCCGTACTTCTTCCAGATATAGTGCGCGACTTCCATCACGCCCAATTCGTGGGCACGCCCGCCCAGGTTGAAGAAGCAGAAGTGGCTCATCAGGCCGCGACGCATGATCTGGTAGGCCGCCACCGTAGAATCGAAACCGCCGGACATCAAAACCAGGGTCTGTTCCAGGGCGCCCAGCGGATAACCGCCGATGCTGTTGTGCTGGCTGTGGATCACGAACAACCGTTGGTCGCGAATTTCCATCCGCACTTCGATTGCAGGCTCTTTCAGGGAAATTCCGGCGGCGCCGCACTGCCGACGCAGTTGGCTGCCGACGTATTTCTCCACGTCCATGGAGCTGAATTCATGCTTGCCGGCGCGCTTGCAGCGCACGGCGAAAACTTTCCCCGCCAGGGCCTCGCCAAAGTGCTGCTTGCACTTGGCGACTATGTCGTCGAAGTCGCCCAGCGGGTATTCATCGACCTGCAGGAAATGCGCGATGCCCGGCATGCAGCTCAGGCGCTCGGTCATCTCCTTCAAGGCTTTCGGCTCGCTGACGGCGGTTTCCAGCTCGAGGTTGTCCCACACACCATTGACCACCACGGCCGGGTCCAGATCGCGGAGCACGGCACGGATGTTCTTGGCCAACTGACGGATGAAACGCGTCCGTACCGGGCGGCTCTTGATGGTGATTTCCGGGAAAACTTTAACGATTAGTTTCATGAAAACAGCGCGCGCTGGGCCAGCCGAAAAAGGGGGGCGCGGATTATAGCGGAAATTGCTCAAGGTTTAACCAATTAATGTGCACTCGGTTTTTCGTGCACCAAAACGGGTCGTCGCCAGATAAAAACGCAACATTGCGGTGCGTAAGTTTGCCAATCGGGCCCAAATAGCGCCCGGAATGCGTGAGTTTGGGGCATAAAACCCAACTCAGGGCACTGGCATGCAATTTGCTCCCTTGTGAGGCAGGTTGCCATGGCAGAGTATCTGCGCCGGCATCACCCACATTCTAAGGGCACACCAACACTCGCCCGAAGCCACCCGGAGGACACTATGTCGAAGTCGGTTCAACTCATCAAAGATCATGACGTCAAATGGATTGATCTGCGCTTCACTGACACCAAAGGCACTCAGCACCACGTGACCATGCCGGCCCGTGATGCGCTGGATGACGATTTCTTCGAAATCGGCAAAATGTTCGACGGTTCCTCCATCGCTGGCTGGAAAGGCATCGAAGCCTCCGACATGATCCTGATGCCGGTTGACGAAACCGCCGTCCTGGACCCGTTCACCGAAGAGCCGACCCTGATCCTGGTCTGCGACATCATCGAACCTTCGACCATGCAGGGCTATGATCGCGACCCACGCGCCATCGCCAAGCGTGCCGAGGAATACCTGAAGTCCACCGGTATCGGCGACACCGTATTCGTAGGTCCAGAGCCTGAGTTCTTCATCTTCGACGAAGTGAAGTTCAAGTCCGACATCTCCGGCTCCATGTTCAAGATCTTCTCCGAGCAAGGCTCGTGGATGTCCGACCAGGACGTGGAAGGCGGCAACAAAGGCCACCGTCCAGGCGTCAAAGGCGGCTACTTCCCGGTTCCTCCGTTCGACCACGACCACGAGATCCGTACCTCCATGTGTAATGCCATGGAGGAAATGGGCCTGGTCATCGAAGTTCACCACCACGAAGTGGCGACTGCCGGCCAGAACGAAATCGGCGTGAAGTTCAACACCCTGGTCAACAAGGGCGACGAAGTTCAGACCCTGAAGTACTGCGTACACAACGTGGCCGACGCCTACGGCCGCACCGCTACCTTCATGCCTAAGCCTCTGTACGGCGACAACGGCTCGGGTATGCACGTGCACATGTCCATCTCCAAAGATGGCAAGAACACCTTCGCTGGCGAAGGTTATGCCGGCCTGTCCGACACCGCCCTGTACTTCATCGGCGGCATCATCAAGCACGGTAAGGCCCTGAACGGTTTCACCAACCCTTCGACCAACTCCTACAAGCGTCTGGTACCAGGCTTCGAAGCTCCGGTAATGCTGGCCTACTCGGCTCGCAACCGTTCCGCATCGATCCGTATCCCTTACGTGTCGAGCCCTAAAGCCCGCCGTATCGAAGCGCGCTTCCCGGATCCGGCTGCCAACCCATACCTGGCCTTCGCTGCCCTGTTGATGGCCGGCCTGGACGGTATCCAGAACAAGATCCACCCTGGCGACGCCGCTGACAAAAACCTGTACGACCTGCCGCCTGAAGAGGCGAAAGAGATCCCACAAGTTTGCGGCAGCCTGAAAGAAGCCCTGGAAGAGCTGGACAAAGGTCGTGCGTTCCTGACCAAAGGCGGCGTTTTCAGCGACGACTTCATCGACGCTTACATCGCCCTGAAAAGCGAAGAAGAAATCAAGGTTCGTACCTTCGTACACCCACTGGAATACGAGCTGTACTACAGCTGCTGATCCGGTAGCGCCGCTCCACGCGGCGTGACAAGAAAAGGCCTCCCTCGGGAGGCCTTTTTTATTGCCCGCCCATCGCCCCGGAGCATTCCCCCAGGCCAGCCATCCATGGATAATCCGCGCCTCTCGCGCCCGCTGTCCGGCGCCTCGACGAAGGGATTCGTATGCAGTGGACTCGTTCTCTCGGCCTGATCGCCTGCCTGGCGTTCGGCAACACCCAGGCCGCTCCTTTCTATGCTGACAAATCCCTGGCCCACCCGCTGATCACCGGCCTGGCGGAAAGCTCGGCGACCCTGGCCTTTATCAAGCAGGCCGGCAGCGTCAAAGGTTATTACTCGGTCGACCCGGACGAGAGCCAACCGCAGCTGCTGGACGACTTCGGCGATGCCACCATCGAGTCGGTGTTCAACATCGCCCTGGATGATGAGTCCCTGACCCGCCTGGTGCTGTTCAAACAGCGTGGCCAATACCGCCTGCATGCCTATCGCTATGACGAAAACGACCGCCTCTACCGGCGCCTGGAGAAACTGCAGCCCGCCCTGGAGCGCATCGCCAAAGACCGCAAGAAGCTCGATGCCCCGACGGTGAAACAGGCCCTGCGCCAGCTGACGCCACTGAACTACAGCTACTTCTACGAAGACTCGGGTATCGACGAATTCGACCAGCTCGACCATTCGGCCGGCACCCTGGTGGGTTATTTCGACGCTAACGGGCAGCCCATCACCGCCAATCCGCCCGGAGCCGACCAGTACCGCTACAAAAAGACCTTCGTCGAAAAAGACGGACGCTTTCTCACCGCCACCTACTGGCGCGGCGAAGCGCCTGCGCTGGAGGGCGAGCCCCTGCTGTACAACTACCGGGCCAGCCACATCGCCTGGGAGACCGAGCCGCAGCGCTTCACTGGCAGTGAGGACGGGGCCTACGTGGAGTACTCCAGTTTCGGCGGTGCCGTCATCGCCCAGGGTGCCTATGCCCGCGGCCAACGCACCGGCGAATGGAGTTTTTCCAACCCAGACGATGGCTGGACCCACGGCCGTTTTGTCGATGGCAAACGCCAAGGCCAGTGGACTGAGTCCTACGGCTGGCAAACCGCTACCGGCGAGTATCGGGACGATCTGCGTGAGGGACGCTGGGTGCTGTCCTACGACGAAGGAGGCGAATCCGCTGTCACCGGCTTCCAGACCTATGTCCAGGGTGTGCTCGACGGTCCGAGCGAAGAGCGGGTGGACGGCTCCACGGAGAGCGGCAGCTACCGCAACGACAAACGCGAAGGGCCATGGGTGACCCAAGCAGGTCGCGGCAACTTCGAGAACGGCCTGAAAAGCGGCCCGTGGATACTCAAGACAGACAAGGGCCATAACCAGAGCGTGAACTTCGTCGCCGATAAAAAAGACGGTGAGTTGCGCGAAACCGACGCCAACGGCGTGCTGGTCCTGATCGAGCATTACAAGGCAGATGTGCTGTCCGGTACCCGCGAAGGCTATAGCCCCAGCGGCAACCTGCAGTACTCGCAGCAATATGAGAATGGCAAACGGGAAGGCCGCTCACTGGGTTACAGCGAAGACGGCAAGCTGATCAGCGATATTTCCTGGCACAACGATCGCTACGAAGGCCCTCACCTGACCTTCCTGAGCGACGGTACGCCGGCCACGGTCGGACGCTTCGAGGGAGGGCGCTTTGTCGGCCTGATGAAACAATACGATCAGGACGAAGTGCTTTATGAAGAAGCCAACTGGTGCCGCTTCGACAAGCGCGGTTCAACCGTCGAACGCTGTGGAAAACAACGGCGGTTCACCCACGGAAAGCTGTCCTGGGAAACGGACTTTCTCTTTGGCAGCCCCCAAGGCTCCATCGAGTACAACTATGAAACAGGCCAAAAGATCCGCGAGAAGATCATCGGCGACAATGACCAGATCACTCAGCGCACCTACTACGACAATGGGCAGGTCGAGTGCCAGAAAAACTCGGTGGGTTTCACCTGGATGACCATCAACCAGCAACAGGTGAAAAGTCATGAGTCCGACGGCCAACTGACCGGCGAACAGCTGTGCTATCACCGCAACGGCGTGGTCAAGAGCCGCGAGCTGATCGACAACGGCTTGAGCGCCTGCCGGATCATCTATGACGAAAGCGGCAAGCGACTGTCTTCCAGCCCGACCGATTGCGGGGCGCCCGCGACCGCCGCGGCCGGCCAATGATCCATCTTGTGCCCGACGCTTGCCAGGCACTGCGGTTTTGCGTGCATCATGGCCGCCGACTTGTCCCCAAGAAGCCGAGACTATCCATGACTTCGCGATTCTGCCTTGCCCTGTTGACCCTGTTGCTGGCCGGCAATGCCTGCGCCGCCCCTGCCACCCTCAGCCCTCTGTTGGCCAGCATCGAAGAACGCCTGGCCATCGCCGACCAGGTGGCCCTGAGCAAATGGGACAGCCACAAGCCGGTGGAAGACCGCCCGCGCGAGCGTGAGGTGATTGCCGGCGCGGTGGCCCAGGCGCCGGCCTACAAACTCGACGGCGCGGCGGTGGAACAGTTCTTCGCCGCGCAGATCGAGGCCAACAAGCTGGTGCAGTACGCCCATCTGTCCGAATGGACCTTGCAAGGCCAGGCACCGGACGCGCCGCGCCCGGACCTGGTGGGACAGATCCGCCCGCAACTTGATCGGTTACAAAAACGCCTGCTGCAGCAACTGGCCGATTTCAGCCCCCACCGTAACGACCCGCAGTGCCCACAATGGCTGGCCCAGGCCACCCACGAAGGTGATCGGGCACCACTGCGCCAACTAGCGCTGATCCGTGCCACCGCCGAGCTTTGTGTGTTCAAAGGTTGAAGCGGCGAACCCGGGCACGGTCTGCGGCTCTATGCTGGAGGCACTTCCATCCTTGAAACCGCCGCCCCCAGCGCCCAGGAAAGCCGCCATGCGTGTGCACTGTCTCTACCTGCTGTTGCTGGCCGCCCTGCCGGCCGCCGCGCAGATCTACCGCTACACCGACGCCCACGGCAACACCGCCTACAGCGACCAGCCGCCGGCCGGCGTGCCCGGCCAGGCCGTCGAGCTGGCGCCGCTGAATCGCATCGAGGCGCCCAGGCCGCTCACACCGCCCGGCGTCGAACCAACACAGGCGCCACCCACCCGCGCACCGGCCTACACCACCCTGGAGCTGAGCGGCGTAGCGGATGGCGGCGTGGTGCGTGCCAATAACGGCACCTTCGAAGTCGAGGTGCGCCTGCAACCGCCCCTGCTCAACGAGCATCGCCTGCGCCTGCTGCTGGACGACCAGCCTTACGGTCAGCCCGGCAACCTGCCTAGCCTGCAATTGGTGAACATCGATCGCGGCGAGCACCGCCTGGCGGTGCAAGTGCTCGATGGCGAGCGGGTGATCCAGCAAAGCCCGCCGTTGACCTTCACCCTGCAACGGGTTCATCGGCCCTGAGGTGTTGTCGCGCCTGAATCTGCGAGTACAGGCGCCGCTCATGCTCGAGCAACCAGCGTTTGCGCCACAGCCCGCCGCCATAACCGGTGAGCGAACCGTCGGAACCTATCACCCGGTGACAGGCAATCACGATGGCGATCTGATTGGCGCCATTGGCCCGGGCCACGGCCCGCACGGCGGAGGCCGAACCGATGCTGCTCGCCACCTCGGCGTAACTGCGGGTAACGCCTGGAGGAATGGCCCTGAGTGCCTGCCACACCGTGCGAGTGAAGGCCGAAGCATTCAGCGCCAGTGGCGTGGCAAAGCTCGCCGACTTCCCAGCGAAAAACCGTCGCAATTCGCTCTCGATCTGGTCGATGGGGGCAAAACGCCCGAAGCCGATGGTCGAGCCGGTGTGCTCTTGCAGGCGCTTCAGCTCAGTGGCCAATGCCGGGCGGTCGAAGAACTCCAGCAGATGCAGGGCCTGCGCATCGGCCACCGCCAGCATCACGCCGATCGGGGTTTGCAGCCAGTCGGCCTTGAGCAGTTCACGGCCGCGCAGGTTCGACGGTGGCTGGCCGAGCAGCCGGGTGAAGGCACTGCGAAAGCCGCTGTCGGAATCGAAACTGGCGCTGATCTGCGCATCGATCACGCTGGCGCCGCCCGCCAGTTGCTGCATGCCCTCGCCAATCCGCCGCAGCCGGGCCATTTCCAGGAAGGTCACGCCAAAGTGTCGCTTGAAGGCCCGGCGCACCGTGGAAGGGTCGAAGCCGAGCTCGATCAGGTCGCCTTCATACCAGCGCTTGTCGGCATTGTTTTCCAGCAAGGCCAGCAGCTGTTTGACCAGGGGCTCCTGGGCACCTGTCTGCTCCAGCGGACGGCAGCGCAGGCAGGCGCGAAAACCGGCCTCGACACAGGCCTTGATCGAGCTGAAGAACACCGTGTTTTCGCGCTTGGGCTTGCGCGCCGCGCAGGTCAGCCGACAGAACACGCCCGTGCTCTTGACCCCGACGAAAGCGAACCCGTCATAGGCCGGGTCGCGTTCGAGCAAGGCGCGGTACAGGGTGTCGTCATCGGGCAGTTGGAACAGCAAGGGGGCGTTGTCCATGGCCGTCTCCAGCACCAGAGGGAATGTCTGTGCACTGTAGAGCAGCGCCGCAACGGATGCCGCCGCAAATCAGGCGTTGATTCGCCAACGGTGCCCCCACTTTGCGCCCGGCGTGAAACAACGCCGAGCGGTAGCTCCGCCTCAGGCGCGCTCGATCACCATGGCCACGCCCTGGCCAACGCCCACGCACAGGCTGACCACGGCGTAACGCTGGTGGTTGCGTTGCAGGGCGCGGCAGGCGCTCAACACCAGCCGCGCCCCGGACGCGCCCAGCGGGTGGCCGATGGCGATGGCGCCGCCATTGGGGTTGACCCGCGGATCGTCGAAATCCAGGTTCAGGGCCTTGAGGCAGGCCAGCACCTGCGGCGCGAATGCCTCGTTGATTTCGATCAGGTCGAGCTGCTCCAGGCCGATGCGGGCGCGCTGCAGCGCCAGCAGAATCGCCCTGTGCGGGCCGATGCCCATGAACTGCGGCTCCACGCCGACCGAGGCCGACGAGAGGATCCGTGCCATGGGCGCGACCCCATGCTCCATGCCGATCTCGCGGCTGCCGAGCAGCAGCACCGCCGCGCCATCGTTGATCCCCGAAGCATTGCCGGCGGTCACCACGCCCTCGGCGAACAGCGTCGGCAATCGCGACAGGGCCGCCAGGTCGGAGCGGGGTCGCGGATGTTCGTCATCGCAGACGATCAAGGACTGGCCTTTGCGCCCGATCGGCACCTCGACGGCCATGATTTCGTCGTCCAGCACCCCGGCCAGCAAGGCTTCCTGATAACGCGCCTGAGACGCGGCGGCAAAGCGGTCGGCATCCTCGCGGCTGATGGCAAACCGGCGGGCCAGGTTGTCGCCGGTCTCGGGCATGCTGTGGTTGCCGTAGCGCTCGACCAGCTTCGGGTTGGCGAAGCGCGCGCCAATGGTGCTGTCGGCCACGTCCAGGGTCCGGCTGTAGGCACTCTCGGCCTTGGCCATGATGAAGGGCGCGCGGGACATGCTTTCGACGCCGCCGGCCAGGTACAGCCGGCCTTCGCCGCAGGTGATCGCCCGGGCCGCATCGATCACCGCCGACAGGCCACTGGCACACAGGCGGTTGACCGTCTGCCCCGGCACGCGCCAAGGCAGCCCGGCGCTGAGCAAGGCATTGCGCGCCAGGTTGCGGCTGTCCTCGCCGGCCTGGTTGGTACAACCGAGGATCACCTCTTCCAGCGCCTCGGCCGGTAGCCCCGAGGTTTCCAGCAAACGCACCAGCAAAGGCCCCACCAGATCATCCGGGCGCACGCTGGCGAGGCTGCCGCCATGGCGGCCGAAAGGGGTTCGCAAGCCGCTGTAGATATAGGCATCAAGCATGAAAGGACTCTCGCAGAGGTAGGGATCGGCAGGCCTCAGGCCGGCAGTGGGTTTTCCGGCTGGCGCAGGGACAAGCCCAGCAGGGCCCGACGGCGCAACCAGCCGCTGGGGCGATAACGCGGGTCGCCCGTGAGCGCATGCAGGCGCTCGAGGATCTGCAACAGGCGCTCGGGACCCAATTGGTCGCCCCACTCCAGCGGCCCCAGCGGGTAGCCAAGACCCAGGCGTACCGCCGCGTCGATATCGGCCACCGAGGCGATGCCCTGCTGGGCGATATCGCAGGCCAGGTTGACGATGGAGGCCAGGGTGCGCTGGACGATGAAGCCGCAACTGTCGCGGATTAGCGTCACCGTGCCGCCGTCGGCGCTGAACAGCGCATGGGCGGCGTGCTGCATGTCTTCGCGGGTCGCCGGGTTGAGCATCAGGCAGCGCTGGCTGTCGAGCGTGGTCAGGGTATCGATCGCCACCGTGCGCGACGGGTCTGTGGCATGACGCAAGGCCGCTTCGGTGGCGTCATCGCCCAGCGGCGCCACCAGGCACAAGGCCGAGGTGGAAGGTCGCAGGCCGTTCTCGACCTTGGCCCCCAGGCGTTCGAGCAGGTCCAGCAGGCGCAGCCGGCCGACCTCGTCGTCGGCGACGATCCATACCGGCGGCAGCACCGCGCAATGGGGCACCGCCTGTGGCGGGCGCCGCGTGTCGCCTGGCTCGTCGTAGAGATAGAAGCCCTGCCCGCTCTTGCGCCCCAGGTGCCCACCCGCCTGCATCAACCGCAGCACCGGGTGAGGCCGATAGCGCGGCTCCTCATAGAACTGCCGGTAGATCGACTCCATCACCGGCACGCTGATATCCAGGCCGATCAGGTCGAGCAGCTCGAACGGCCCCATGGCGAAACCGGCACTGTCGCGCAGCAGCGCATCGATCCGCCACGCCGGTGCCACGCCCTCGCTGAGGATGCGCAGCGCCTCGGTGCCAAAGGCCCGCCCGGCATGGTTGACGATAAAGCCAGGAGAATCCTTGGCCCGCGCCGGGTAGTAGCCGATGGCGCGCACCAGTTCCTGCAAGCGGGCGCCGACGCTGGTGGCGAGGCCGTCGACCACCTCGACAATGCGCATCCGCGGCACTGGATTGAAAAAATGCAGGCCGGCGACGCGCTCCGGATGGCGGCACACCGAGGCAATCGCGGTGATCGACAGCGACGAGGTATTGCTGGCCAGGATCGCGCTCGGCGCCAGCACCTCTTCCAGTTGCCGAAACAGCTGCTGCTTGGCCTCGAGGTTCTCGACTATCGCCTCGATCACCAGCTGGCAGTCGCGCAGCGCTTCCAAACTGTCGACCACTTCCAGGTTGAGCATGGCCGCCGCGGCGTCCTGCGGGGTGATGCGGGCCTTCTCGATCTGCTGGGCGAAGATCGTCGCCAGCTGTTCCCGCGCCGTGCCCGCGGCACCCGGGCGCGCATCGAACAAAAACACCTTGAGCCCGGCCATGGCCATGACCTGGGCGATGCCCCGGCCCATGGCTCCAGTGCCGACCAGACCGATGCGTTGCAATGGTTGTGCGGTCATTTCCCCTGGTACTCCGGTTTGCGTTTCTCCAGAAAGGCCTGCATGCCTTCGCGCTGGTCATGGGAGCCGAACAGCAGCTGGAACGCCTTGCGCTCCAGCACCAGCGCCTGCTCCAGTGGCAGGTCCATGCCGGCCAGCACCACCTCCTTGATCTGCGCCACGGCCAGCGGCGGCATGCCAGCGATGCTGGTAGCCAGGGCCAGGGCCCGCGGCAGGGTCTCGTTGTCCGCCACCACCTCGCTGACCAGGCCCAGGCGCAGCGCCTCGTCGGCCGGCACCTGGCAACCGGTGAGCAACAGGCGCAGCGCCTGGAACTTGCCGACCGCACGCAGCAGGCGCTGGGTGCCGCCCGCCCCCGGCATCACCCCGACCTTGATTTCCGGCTGGGCAAACCGCGCCGAGTGGCCGGCGACGATCAGGTCGCAATGCATCGCCAGCTCGCAGCCACCGCCCAGGGCATAGCCGTTGACCGCGGCGATGACCGGCTTGCGGCACGCCGAGATGGCTTGCCAGTGGCGCTCGGCATGCCGGGCATAGAGTTGCAGCGCGCTGGCGTTCACCAGCTCGCCGAGGTCGGCGCCGGCGGCAAACACCGTATCGCCGCCAGTGAGCACCACCACCCGCGTCTGGGGGCAGGCATCCAGGCGGCGAAAGTGCTCGGCCAGCTCCTCGCGCAGCGCCATGTTCAGCGCGTTAAGGGCCTGCGGGCGGTTCAGCCGCAGCAGCGCCACGCCCGGCGCGGGGTGCTCCAGCAGGACCAGGGGTTGAGGGCTAACGGACTCGGGACTCATGGAATCTCCTGATGCAGATAGGGACCTGAGAGCTGCGCCAGAGGCCCCGCAGGGATCTGGCGCAGCCCTTCATTCGCGGACGATGCCGTGCTCGAACAGGCTTTCGATCGTCTGGTCGTCGAGGCCCAGGCCCTCGAGCACCTCACGGGTATTGGCCCCCAGCGCCGGCGGGGCACTGCGATAGCTGGCCGGGGTCCGCGACAGCTTCACCGGCGAGCCGACGCCGCGGTAGTCGCCGATCTCCACCAGCAGGCCGCGATGCCGGGTGTGCGGGTGCTCGACCACCTTGTCGATCGAGGCAATCGAGCCACAGGGCACGCCCAGACGGATCAGGCGCTGCGCCAGGAGCGTACAGTCGTGCTCCGCCAGCCGTGCCTCCAGCGCCTGTTTCAGCGCCTCGCGGTTGACCGAGCGGCAGCCGTTGTCGGCAAAGCGCGGGTCGTCCAGCAAGGCGCCGGCATCCAGCTGCTCGCACAACTTGGCGAACTGCCGGTCATTGCCCACCGCCAGGAAGATCGGCTCGGTGCCGGTGCGGTAACTGTCGTAGGGGGCGATATTCGGATGGGCGTTGCCGGTGCGCAGCGGGGTCTTGCCGGCGGCGAAATAATTGGCCAGATGCGGGTGCAGCAGGGACACGCCGCAGTCGTACAGGGTGATGTCGAGGGACTGCCCCAGGCCGCTGCGATGGCGTTCGTTGAGCGCCAGGAGAATCCCCGCCAGGGCATTGAGCCCGGTGACCATATCGACGATCGGCAGGCCGATGCGCAGCGGGCCGCTCTCGGCTTCGCCGTTCACGCTCATCAGCCCGGCCATCGCCTGGATCACCGCGTCGTAGCCAGGCAAGCCGCCCAGCGGGCCGTCGCCGCCAAAACCGGAAACCGCGCAGTGGATCAGTGTCGGGAAACGCTGGCTCAGCACCTCGGCATAACCGATGCCCCAACGCTCCAGGGTGCCAGGCTTGAAGTTCTCGATCAGCACGTCGGCATCTTCCAGCAGGCGCATCAGCAACGTGATGCCCGCGGGCCGGGACAGGTCCACGGCGATCCCCTGCTTGTTGCGGTTCACGCCCCTGAAGTACGAAGCGTCGGCACCCTCGAAGGGTGGGCCCCAGCCGCGTGTCTCGTCGCCGCTCAAGGGTTCCAGCTTGATCACCTCGGCGCCGTGGTCGGCCAGGGCCTGGGAACAGTAGGGTCCGCCCAGCACACGGCTGAGGTCGATCACTTTCAGGCCGGCCAGGGCCCCTTTTGCATGGTTCATGGCAGTTCTCTGAGAAAAATGGGCAGGGCCGTTCAGGCTGGCAACAGCTGCATCGCGTCGGCTTTCGACAACGGGCCTTCATTGGCCAGGAGCGCCAGCAGCTCAGGTTCGAGCGCTGGCTCCGGGCGCAGCGGGTCGCGGGGCAGCAGCTTGTGCTGGAGCAGCAGATGGGCCAGGGCCAGGCGCCGGTAATCGGGGGCCTGGCGGCTCGCTTCCCAGGCCATGAAGATCGCCGTGGCGGTGTGATAAAGGGCACTGCCGGCCAGGCGTACCTGGTCGTCGCGGCGCTCTTGCGCGACCTTTTCGATGGCCGCGACCGCGCGTTGCAGGACTGTCTCGAACAGGCGCTGGCTGGCCGCCGGCAGGTCGGCCTCGGCGAGCAGGCCGGCGAGGTAATGCCGCAGCGGTTCCAGGGCCTGTTCGCGGGTCACGGCGCGGGCGATATCCAGCGCGACGATGTTGCTGGTGCCCTCCCAGATCGAGCCCAGGTGGGCATCGCGCACCAGCCGCGCATCGCTCCACTCCTCGATGTAGCCGACCCCGCCGCGCACCTCCATGGCGTCCCCGGTGACCCGCCGCGCATCGCGGCAGGCGCGGAACTTGATCAGCGGCGTGAGGATGCGCACGCACTTGCGCGCCGCCTCGTCGCCGGCATCGGCCTTGGGCAGCAGCGTGGCGATCTGCATGAACATCGAACGGGCCTGCTCGGCGGGCAGCATCATTTTCAGCAGTTGGCGCTGCATCAGCGGCATCTCGATCAGATGGCGGCCGAAGGCCCGGCGGTGGCGGGCGACATAGAGCGCCTCGTTGACCCCGCGGCGCATCAGCCCCGCGGCCCGCACCCCGTTGGACAGGCGCGACATGTTGATCATGTCGGCCATCTGCTGGAAGCCGCGGCCGACCTCGCCGATCAGGTAGGCGGTGGCACCGTCCAGGCTGATTTCGCCGCTGGCCATGGAGCGGCTGCCCAGCTTGTCCTTCAGGCGCAGGATCCGATAGGCGTTGCGCGAACCGTCGGGGCGGAGCTTGGGCAACAGGAACAGGCTGACCCCCTTCATGCCCTCCGGAGCATCTTCCGGACGGGCCAGGACCATGGCCAGGTCGGCGTCCGGGTTGGAGCAGAACCACTTGTCGCCAAACAGCCGCCACTCGCCGTTCTCCAGGCGCGCGCGGGTTTCGGTGCGCGACACGTCGGAGCCCGCCGCCTGTTCGGTCATGAACATCGCGCCCTGGAACAACCGGTCGAAATCCCGCGACGCCAGGGACGGCAGGTAGCGCGCCACCAACTCCGGCGAGCCGTACTTGCGCAGGGTCCGGGTCAGCGAGTCGGTCATGCTCACCGGGCAGCACAGGCCGAACTCGGCCTGCACGAAGAGGAAGGTCAGGGCGTACTTGACCAGCGGTAGCACGGGCTCGGGGCAATGGCTCATGGAGGCCAGGCCCAGCTCGGCATAAGCGGCGCGCTCCAGGGCGATGAAATCCGGGTGCTTGTAAATGCTTTGCAGGTCTTCGCCACGACGGGTGCGCGGCCGCAGTTGCGGCGGGTTCTTGTCCGCCGAGAGCGCCAGCACATCCAGCTCGCCACCGGCCCGCCCACCGAGCTGGCGCAAGGTCGGCAACCACTGGGCGAACAGCTGCGGCGGCAGGTAGACCTTGAGCAAGGCCGCCAGTCCGGCATCGCAGTCGAACAGGTTCAGGCCCCGGCTATCGGGGATATTCAGGGTGTCTTGGGCGGGTTCAGGCAAGGCAGTCATGACGTCTCTCCAGGCTCTTTTGCCCCGAGACTAGAGTCGCCATCGATAAGTATCTAATACAAAATCAATCCACTACGATAAGAAAACCAGATCGTAAAACGAGGACGTCAGCATGGATCTCAAACAGCTTCGTTACTTCGTCGCGGTCGCCGAAGAGCTGCATTTCGGCCGGGCCGCCGCTCGCCTGTTCATCTCCCAGCCAGCCCTGAGCTTCGATATCAAGAAGCTCGAAAGCCAGCTGGACGTGCAGTTGCTGACCCGCAACAACAAGTCGGTGAGCCTGACCAACGCCGGCCAGGTGCTACTCGACGAAGCCCGCTACCTGCTGCTGCGGGCCGAGCAGGCCCGACGCCTGACCCTGCGCTCGGCCCAGGGTTTCGTCGGTCGGCTGAGCATCGGTTTCGTCAACTCGATCCTGCATCGCGGCCTGCCGCAAGCGGTGCGAACCTTCGAGCAGGATCACCCGGATACCGAGATCGTGCTGATGGAGATGAACAGCGCCGAGCAGGCCCAGGCGCTGCAACGCGGGCAGATCGATATCGGCTTCGTGCACTGGAGCCATTTTCCCGAGAGCATCCGCGGCGAGCCGGTCCTCGCCGAGCCTTTCCTCTGCTGCCTGCCCCAGGGCCACCGGTTGGCGGGCGAGGCGCGCATCGACCTGGCACAACTGGCCAACGACGACTTCATCCTGTTTCCACGCAACGTCTCGCCGCACTATCACGACCTGATCATCGCCCGCTGCGTGGCGGCCGGCTTCAGCCCGCGCATCCGCCACGAAACCCGGCTGTGGCAAACGGTGGTGGCGATGGTCGCCTATGAGATGGGCGTGGCCCTGGTGCCGCAGACCCTGGCCGGCACCTGGAAGGAGGGTGTGCATTACTGCGAAATCAGCGGCGACGGTGCGTTATCCGAGATTCACGCCATCCGCCATGCGGACAAACCGTCGGCCGCCGCGGAGAGTTTCCTGACTGTCCTCAAGGCCCTGCAAAAGCCCGTGGCGCCGGGGCTTTGAGGACTGTCGACCATACGAAATCCCGTATCACACAATAAGATTTAATCATTATTTTTTTCATTCCTGCCTGTATAGGCTCCGTGCCGTCGGACCTTGCAAATGCGTGATGCGCCTGTTCGTGCAACGAGTATCCGGAGCGGTCGCCAGACGACCTCCCGCGGCGCAGATAACAATAACAACATGCAGGAATTGAATATGAATGCCGCCCAGCACGCTGCCGCGCACAAGAAAGCCCGCAAGGCGGGAATCGCCTCGTTCATCGGCACCACCATCGAATGGTATGACTTCTACGCCTACGGGATCGCCGCCGCGCTGGTCTTCGGCAAGGTGTTCTTCCCTGCCGACCTGCCTGCGGGCACCGCCACCCTGCTGTCGTTCCTGACCCTCTGGGCCGGCTTCATCGCTCGCCCCGTCGGCGGCATCATCTTCGGCCACCTGGGCGACAAGATCGGCCGCAAGACCACCCTGGTGATCACCCTGATCATGATGGGCGTGGCCACCACCTGCATCGGCCTGCTGCCCAGCTACCTGCAGATCGGTATCTGGGCGCCGATTGCCCTGGTGGTGCTGCGCATCATCCAGGGCATCGCGGTGGGCGGCGAATGGGGCGGCGCCATTCTCATCGCCAGCGAAAGCGCGCCCAAGGGCAAAGGCATCCTCTACGCGGCGTTCGCCCAACAGGGCTCGCCGGCCGGCAACCTGCTGGCGACCCTGGTGTTCTTCGGCCTCAGCGCCCTGCCCGCGCCGGACTTCCTGCTGTGGGGCTGGCGCATTCCGTTCCTGCTCTCGGCGGCACTGGTCCTGGTGGGCATGGTGATTCGCCTCAAGCTCGAAGAATCCGACGATATGAAGCGCCTGATCCAGCAGAAAAAGACCGTCAAGCTGCCAATCCTGGAGGTCCTGCGCAACCACTGGCAGATCGTGCTGCTGGGCGCCGGCGTGCTGCCGATCATCCATGTCACCTACTTCAAGAGCACCTTTGCCCTGTCCTGGGCCACCAAGGAGCTGGGCTACAGCCAGAGCACCTTTCTCAGCGTGATCGTCATATCCCTGGTGGTGCAGTTCATCACCCAGCCGCTGGGCGCGGTGCTGGTCTCGAGGATGGACATGCGCAAGGCGGTAATGCTGATGCTGCTGCCGGAGTTCTTCCTGATGCCGGCGATGTTCTTCGCCGTGGAAACCGGCACCTACTGGATCGCCGTGCTCGGCATGTGCCTGGCCACCGTGCCGCACTCGATGCTCTATGGCGCCGTCGGCGGCATCCTGGCCCGCGCCTTCCCGACCAAGGTGCGCTACAGCGGCCTGTCGATTTCCTACCAGCTCTGCTCCCTGCTGGTGGGCGGCGCCACGCCGGTCCTGGCCCAGGGCATTCTCAACAACACCGGAAGCATTGTCGGCGTGGCCATTGCCTCTGCCTGCTACGCCCTGGTGTCCCTGGTGTGCATGCTCCTGCTGCTCAAGCGCATCGGCCACAACGCCGCCGACCTGTCCACCGCCGAGCAGGCGGACGCCGACGAACTGGCCCGGGAACCCCGTGCCACGCCGCTGATCGAGGATCCCGCGACGCTGCCACCGAATATCGACAAGGACGCCCAGCCCGCCCACTGAGACGCCATCCGCCGCATTCTTCCAGGCCCGCAGCAAGCGGGCCTTTTTACGTGCGCCGAAAATTTTCGGCCCGGCGTGCCGCTGGCCATTCTTTAGCGCAGCCTCGGATAAATCGCACTATATTGGTGCATCAAACTGCACCTTCATCCATCCGCAGCCCATTTTGGTTCGAAAGTACCCAGCGCAGCCGGCAAAACGCTGCGAAAGAGAACTTTAAACGTCTGTTTCAGGGCTCGAGCGCTTCTTTTCGGAGCCTTGGTTTGGTTTTTGCATTTTCTCGATACCAGCGCCTTATTCGCGCGCGCAATCCTGGGCCGGCCCGGGATTGCCTTGTTTCAAAAGAGGTCAACATTTACCCATGACCATCAGCGATCAACTGCACCGCTTGCTACTCGACAACCTGACCACCGCGACCATCCTGCTCAACGCCGACCTGCGCCTTGAGTACATGAACCCGGCGGCGGAGATGTTGTTGGCCATCAGTGGCCAGCGCAGCCATGGGCAATTCATCAGCGAACTGTTCACCGAATCGGCCGAAGCCCTGAGCTCCCTGCGCCAGGCGGTGGAACAGGCGCATCCGTTCACCAAGCGCGAAGCCATGCTCACCGCGCTGACCGGCCAGACCCTGACCGTGGACTACGCCGTGACGCCGATCCTGAGCAATGGCGACACCCTGCTGTTGCTCGAAGTCCACCCCCGTGACCGCCTGCTGCGGATCACCAAGGAAGAGGCCCAGCTGTCCAAGCAGGAAACCAGCAAGATGCTGGTGCGCGGCCTGGCCCACGAGATCAAGAACCCCCTCGGCGGGATTCGCGGCGCCGCCCAGTTGCTGGCCCGCGAACTGCCGGACGAGAACCTCAAGGACTACACCAACGTCATCATCGAAGAGGCCGACCGCCTGCGCAACCTGGTGGACCGCATGCTCGGTTCCAACAAGCTGCCGTCGCTGGCCATGTGCAACGTGCACGAAGTGCTGGAGCGCGTGAGCAGCCTGGTGGAAGCCGAAAGCCAGGGCTGCATCACCCTGGTGCGCGACTACGACCCGAGCATTCCCGATGTATTGATCGACCGCGAACAGATGATCCAGGCGGTGCTCAACATCGTGCGCAACGCGATGCAGGCCATCAGCAGCCAGAACGAGCTGCGCCTGGGCCGCATCTGCCTGCGTACCCGCACCATGCGCCAGTTCACCATCGGCCACGTGCGCCATCGCCTGGTGACCAAGATCGAGATCATCGACAACGGCCCGGGGATCCCCGCGGAACTCCAGGAAACCATCTTCTTCCCCATGGTCAGCGGCCGTCCGGACGGTACCGGGCTGGGCCTGGCCATTACCCAGAACATCATCAGCCAGCACCAGGGCCTGATCGAGTGTGACAGCCATCCCGGCCACACCACGTTCTCGATCTTTCTGCCACTGGAACAAGGAGCCCCATCGACATGAGCCGTAGTGAAACCGTGTGGATCGTCGATGACGACCGTTCTATCCGTTGGGTTCTGGAGAAAGCCTTGCAACAGGAAGGCATGACCACCCAGAGCTTCGATAGCGCCGATGGTGTGATGAGTCGCCTGGCCCGCCAGCAGCCGGACGTGATCATCTCCGACATCCGCATGCCCGGCGCCAGTGGCCTGGACCTGCTGGCGCGGATCCGCGAGCAACATCCGCGCCTGCCGGTGATCATCATGACCGCGCACTCCGACCTGGACAGCGCTGTCGCTTCCTATCAGGGCGGCGCCTTCGAGTACCTGCCCAAGCCGTTCGATGTCGACGAAGCGGTGTCCCTGGTCAAGCGCGCCAACCAGCACGCCCAGGAGCAGCAAGGCCTGGAGGTGATCCCCGCGCTGGCCCGCACTCCGGAGATCATCGGCGAAGCGCCAGCGATGCAGGAGGTGTTCCGCGCCATCGGTCGCCTCAGCCACTCCAACATCACCGTGCTGATCAACGGTGAGTCCGGTACCGGTAAAGAGCTGGTGGCCCACGCCCTGCACCGCCACAGCCCGCGGGCGGCTTCGCCGTTCATCGCGCTGAACATGGCGGCGATCCCCAAGGACCTGATGGAGTCCGAGCTGTTCGGCCATGAAAAAGGCGCGTTTACCGGTGCGGCCAACCTGCGGCGCGGGCGCTTCGAGCAGGCCGACGGCGGCACGCTGTTCCTCGACGAGATCGGCGACATGCCGGCCGACACCCAGACCCGCCTGCTGCGGGTGCTGGCCGACGGCGAGTTCTACCGGGTCGGCGGGCATACGCCGGTCAAGGTCGACGTGCGCATCATCGCCGCGACCCACCAGAACCTGGAAACCCTGGTGCACGCCGGCAAGTTCCGCGAGGACCTGTTCCACCGCCTGAACGTGATCCGCATCCATATCCCGCGCCTGTCGGACCGTCGCGAAGACATCCCGACCCTGGCCAAGCACTTCCTCAGCCGCGCCGCCCAGGAGCTGGCCGTCGAGCCCAAGCTGCTGAAAAGCGAGACCGAGGAATACCTGAAGAACCTGCCGTGGCCCGGCAACGTGCGCCAGTTGGAGAACACCTGCCGCTGGATCACCGTGATGGCTTCGGGTCGCGAGGTGCATATCAGCGACCTGCCGCCGGAGCTGCTGAGCCTGCCGCAGGATTCGGCGCCGGTGACCAACTGGGAGCAGGCCCTGCGCCAGTGGGCCGACCAGGCCCTGGCTCGCGGCCAGTCGAGCCTGCTGGACAGCGCGGTGCCGAGCTTCGAGCGGATCATGATCGAGACCGCCCTCAAGCACACCGCCGGCCGCCGTCGCGACGCCGCCGTGCTGCTGGGCTGGGGCCGCAACACCCTGACGCGCAAGATCAAGGAGTTGGGGATGAAGGTCGACGGCGGGGATGACGACGACAGCGACGAGGGCTGAGCCGCTGTGAGCCTGTAGCCGCTGCCGCTGCCGCTGCCGCAGGCTGCGATAAGGCCGAAGGCCTTCAGCGATCTTGAGGTCCTGCGCGTCCTTCGGTCGCGATCGCAGCCTTCGGCAGCGGCTACAGTGCAAGGCATTCGTGCTGTGTCGAATGGCAGGGCCAATCGCGGGCAAGCCTCGCTCCTACAGATGAAGGTGTTCTGTAGGAGCGAGGCTTGCCCGCGATGCTTTTCGTGCACCGCAATGGTGAGCCTGCACTGCCGAAATGCGCGAACAGACCTGGGGTTTCACCACGGGCGACCTCGATATTTCTCGCCAGAACAAATCCACAGAACGACGAAAGCCCCGTAAACCGGGGCTTTCAGCATTTCTTGAAAATTCGCTTAACCGTTTAAGCCAGAATTGGCACGCCCCCTGCAAAGACAAGATCACGAGTGCAGTCACTCACCCGTTTTGGGGACCTTGGTACAGGCAGGCCGAGAATCCCCTTCTTTACACCCGGAACCCCTACCGCTCGCAGCGACGGGTTCCAGCCGGTTTGGGGAACCCTGGTACAGGCAGGCCAGGGATTCCCTCTTTAACACCCGGGCTCATCACGCTCCCAGCGACGAGCCCCACCCGTTTCGGGAACCTTGGTACAGGCAGGCCGGGGATTCCCTCTTTAACACCCGGGCTCATCACGCTCACAGCGACGAGCCCTACCCGTTTCGGGAACCTTGGTACAGGCAGGCCGGGGATTCCCTCTTTACACCGGGCCCAGCGCGATCAGCGCGGCCCTCACGCTTTTGGGAACCTTGGTACAGGCAGGCCGGGGCTTCCCCTCTTTACACCGGGCCCGGCGCAATCAGCGCCCCGCCCTCACGCTTTTGGGGACCTTGGTACAGGCAGGCCGGGAATCCCCTCTTTTATTCCTCGCGCAGCTGGAGCTCCAGGCGCCAGCGCCCGTCGACCTCGCTGCCCGACCACTCGCCGTGCAGCGCCCGCGCGGCGACCACGTTCAGCAGCAAGCCTTCCTCAGCCGCCCTCACCCGCCAGTTGGCATCCTTGTCGTTGATCTTCAACTGGCCCTTCTGCGCTCGCCCCTCGGCTTCGAACAGCAGCGCCACTGCCCCGTCGATGTGCTCGCCATGGACCTTGGGCTCGTTGTTGAACCACACCACCAGGGCATTGGGCTGGACCTGCACTTCCTGCAGCTCGGTAGGGTCCGGAGTGGTCAGGCGACCGATCATCAGCCCCACCATCACGCCAAAGATCGCCAGCGAGCCGAACACCCGCAGCATTAGCTTCGGCCTGACGTCCGCTTCAGGCGTAGAATGCGGCCTGTCTTTTTCTTCGGAGCCGTGCATGTTTCACGTCATCCTTTTTCAACCAGAAATTCCGCCGAATACCGGCAACGTAATCAGGCTGTGCGCCAATAGCGGCTGCCACCTGCATTTGATCGAGCCACTGGGTTTCGAAATGGACGACAAGCGCCTGCGCCGGGCCGGCCTCGACTACCACGAATATGCCACCTTGCAGCGCCATGCCGACCTCGCCAGCTGTCTTGAAAGCCTAGGCCATCCGCGCCTGTTCGCCTTCACCACCAAGGGCTCGCGGCCGTTCCACGACGCCAGCTTCGCCGAAGGCGATGCCTTCCTGTTCGGCCCGGAAAGCCGCGGCCTGCCCGCCGAAGTGCTGGACGCCCTGCCCGCCGAACAACGCCTGCGCCTGCCCATGCGTGAAGGCTGCCGCAGCCTGAACCTGTCCAACACCGTGGCGGTGGCTGTCTACGAAGCCTGGCGCCAGCTGGGGTTCAAATAAGCCACCCACCTCTGCGCCACTCCCTGTAGCCGCTGCCGCAGGCTGCGATAAGGCCGAAGGCCTTCAGCGATCTTGAGATCCTGCGCGCCCTTCGGTCGCGATCGCAGCCTTCGGCAGCGGCTACAGGTTCAGCGCCGGTATCGACATCAGTCTCGAAACCTTGGGCCCGAACATGAAAAAAGCGCCTGAAACGGCGCTTTTTTCATGGAACCCAGCAGCTTATTGAACAGTGCCTTCACCAGCTGCCTGCAGGCGTTGCAGCTCTTGTGCGTACAGCGCGTCGAAGTTCACCGGAGCCAGCATCAGGGCCGGGAACGAACCGCGGGTCACCAGGCTGTCCAGCGCTTCGCGAGCGTACGGGAACAGGATGTTCGGGCAGAACGCGCCCAGGGTGTGGCTCATCGAAGCGTCGTCCAGGTTCTTGATCAGGAAGATACCGGCCTGTTGCACTTCGGCGATGAACGCTACTTCTTCACCATTCTTCACGGTGACCGACAGGGTCAGCACGACTTCGTGGAAACCTTCTTCCAGCGCCTTCTGGCGGGTGTTCAGGTCCAGGCCGACGCTCGGCTCCCACTGCTGGCGGAAGATCGCCGGGCTTTTCGGAGCTTCGAAAGACAGGTCACGCACATAGATACGCTGCAGCGAGAATTGCGGTGCGGATTCGTCTTCGGTCGCAGCGGTGTTCTGTTGGTCAGTCATCTCAGATCCTTCTTGATCTCGGGGTCATGTAGGGTTTGCTGATCTTGGGGGGGCAGTCAGGCCGCGAGCAGTGCGTCGAGCTTGCCGGCGCGCTCCAGGGCGAACAAATCGTCACAACCGCCCACATGGGTGTTGCCGATCCAGATCTGCGGCACGGACGTGCGCCCGGCCTTCTGGGCCATTTCGGCGCGAACCTGCGGCTTGCCGTCGACCTTGATCTCTTCGAAGGCTACGCCTTTGTTCTCGAGCAGGTACTTGGCCCGCGAGCAGTAGGGGCAGTAATCGCTGGAATAGACGACGACGGCGGCCATATCACTTCACCAGCGGCAGGTTGTCGGCTTTCCAGCTGCCAACGCCACCGGACAGCTTGGCGGCGGTGAAGCCGGACTTCATCAGCTCGCGAGCGTGGGTGCCGGCGTGCTGACCCAGGGCGTCGACCAGAATGATGGTCTTGGCCTTGTGCTTTTCCAGCTCGCCCACGCGGGCGGCCAGTTTGTCTTGAGGGATGTTCAACGCGCCGACGATATGGCCCGCGGCGAAGTCCTTGGACGGACGGATATCGATCACCACGCCCTGCTCGCTGTTGACCAGCGCGGTCAGTTCACGGGTGCTGAGGCTGCGGCCACCGCGGCTCAACTCGTGAGCGATCAACAGAGCCAGCAAGATGACGAAGGCGCCGACGAGCAAGTAGTGTTCAGTGGCGAATTGAATCAGGTGAGCAACCATCAAGGAGGTTCCAGGGCGTTAAAATGTCGGCCAGTATACACAGCCCTCCGGGTCGGCCAAACCCCGCCCGGCGGTGACGCCACCGGAACTTCGCTTTAAACTGCCACTCCCTTTTTCCAACATTCTCCCAATCCAGCCACGAGTGGAATCTATGACTACCACGCCTAAACCTTTGGTCCTGATGATTCTGGATGGCTTCGGTCACAGCGAGAGCCACGAATCCAACGCTATCTATGCGGCCAAGAAGCCGGTCCTCGACCGCCTGTACGCCAGCGTGCCGAATGGCCTGATCTCGGGTTCGGGCATGGATGTCGGCCTGCCGGACGGCCAGATGGGCAACTCCGAAGTCGGCCACATGAACCTCGGCGCCGGCCGCGTGGTGTACCAGGATTTCACCCGTGTCACCAAAGCCATCCGCGATGGCGAGTTCTTCGAAAACCCGACCATCTGCGCCGCCGTGGATAAAGCCGTGGCCGCCGACAAGGCCGTGCACATCCTCGGCCTGCTGTCCGACGGTGGCGTGCACAGCCACCAGGACCACCTGGTGGCCATGGCCGAACTGGCCTTCAAGCGTGGCGCCGAGAAGATCTACCTGCACGCCTTCCTCGACGGCCGCGACACCCCGCCGAAAAGCGCCGCCTCGTCGATCGAACTGCTGGATGAAACCTTCAAGACCCTGGGCAAGGGCCGTATCGCCAGCCTGATCGGCCGCTACTTCGCCATGGACCGCGACAATCGCTGGGACCGCGTGGCCCAGGCCTACAACCTGATCGTCGACGGCAAGGGCGAATTCAACGCCGCCACCGCCCAGGAAGGCCTGCAGGCCGCCTACGAGCGTGGTGAGAGCGACGAATTCGTCAAGGCCACCACCCTCGGCGAGCCGGTGAAGGTCGAAGACGGCGACGCCGTGGTGTTCATGAACTTCCGCGCCGACCGCGCCCGCGAGCTGAGCCGGGTGTTCGTCGAGGACGGTTTCAAGGAGTTCGAGCGCGCCCGCCAGCCGAAACTGGCCGGCTTCGTCATGCTGACCCAATACGCGGCGAGCATTCCGGCCCCTTCGGCCTTTGCCCCGGGCAGCCTGGAAAACGTGCTGGGCGATTACCTGGCGAAAAACGGCAAGACCCAGCTGCGCATCGCCGAAACAGAGAAATACGCCCACGTGACCTTTTTCTTCTCCGGTGGCCGCGAAGAGCCGTTCCCGGGCGAAGAACGCATCCTGATCCCGTCGCCGAAAGTCGCCACCTACGACCTGCAGCCGGAAATGAGTGCGCCGGAAGTCACCGACCGGATCGTCGACGCCATCGAAAACCAGCGCTACGATGTGATCGTGGTCAACTACGCCAACGGCGACATGGTCGGCCACAGCGGCGTGTTCGACGCGGCGGTCAAGGCCGTTGAATGCCTGGACCTGTGCGTCGGCCGGATCGTCGACGCCCTGGAAAAGGTCGGCGGCGAAGCCCTGATCACCGCCGACCACGGCAACGTCGAGCAGATGTCCGACGCCGCCACCGGCCAGGCCCACACCGCCCACACCAGCGAGCCGGTGCCGTTCATCTATGTTGGCAAGCGCAACCTGAAGGTCCGCGAAGGCGGAGTCCTGGCTGACGTGGCGCCGACCATGCTCAAGTTGCTGGGCCTGCCGCAGCCTGCGGAAATGACTGGCACTTCGATACTGGTCTGATATCAAACAGTCCGAATAATGGGCCGGAAACGGCTTTTTATGACGAACGCCTCAAAGCAGTTGGCTTTGAGGCGTTTTTTTTGCAGCGAGGGGCGGGCATACTAGGCCGTCCCTTTCCCTGGTGTCGCCCGCCTCTATGCTTCGCGCCCTGATTACCCTAGCTCTGATCTGCCTGCTCCAACCGGCCTTCGCCGACGAGCGCGCGCAAACCCAACAGCAGTTGGACGCCACGCGTCAGGACATTGCCGAGCTGAAAAAGCTGCTGGGCAAGCTGCAGGAAGAAAAGTCCGGCGTGCAGAAAGACCTGCGCGGCACCGAAACCGAGATGGGCAAGCTGGAAAAGCAGGTCGATGCCCTGCAGAAAGAGCTGAAGAAAAGCGAATCCGAGCTGCAGCGTCTCGATGAGGAGAAAAAAAAACTCCAGAGCGCGCGCATTGAACAGCAACGACTGATCGCCATCCAGGCCCGCGCGGCCTACCAGAACGGCCGTCAGGAGTACCTCAAGCTGCTGCTCAACCAGCAGAACCCGGAAAAATTCGCCCGCACCCTGACCTATTACGACTACCTGAGCCAGGCCCGTCTGGAGCAGCTGAAGAATTTCAACGAGACCCTGCGCCAGCTGGCCAATGTCGAAAAGGAAATCTCCCTGCAGCAAGCCCAACTGCTGGTGCAGAAAAGCAGCCTCGACACCCAGCGCGAAGAGCTCGACAAGGTCCGCAAGGAACGCCAGGTGGCCCTGGCCAAGCTCAATGACGACGTGAAGGCCCGTGGCGACAAGCTCAAGGCCCGCGAACAGGACCAGGCCGACCTGGGCAAGGTGCTGAAAACCATCGAGGAAACCCTGGCCCGCCAGGCCCGCGAGGCAGAGCAAGCGCGACAGAAAGCGCTGATCGCCCAGCAGGAAGCCGAAAAAAAGCGTTTGCGTGAGGCCCAGGCCAGTGCCGACGACAGCCCGCGCAAGCCGCCCCGAGCGGCGCCCGGCCCCTTGGTTTCCAGCGCAGGCGCCTCCTATGGAGGCCCTTTTGCTTCATCCCGGGGAAAACTTCCATGGCCGGTTGATGGTCGACTGCTGGCGCGCTTCGGCGAAAGCCGCGGCGACGATGCCCGGACCAAGTGGGACGGGGTGATGATCAGCGCCTCGGCCGGCAGCCAGGTGCATGCCGTCCACGGCGGCCGCGTCGTGTTCGCCGACTGGTTGCGCGGCGCCGGCCTGCTGGTGATCCTCGACCATGGCAACGGCTACTTGAGCCTCTACGGACACAACCAGACGCTGCTTAAAGAAGCAGGCGATGTGGTCAAGGCCGGCGAGTCCATCTCCACTGTGGGTAGCAGTGGCGGCCAGGGCGCGCCTGCACTGTACTTCGCTATTCGCCAGCAGGGTCGCCCAAGCGACCCGGCACAATGGTGCCGCGCGCAAGGATAAGCGCGCCATCTCATTCAGGAGTTCGTTCGACATGCTGCATTTGTCCCGCCTCACCTCGCTGGCCCTGACGATCGCTCTGGTGATCGGTGCGCCCCTGGCGTTTGCCGCCGAAACCGCTCAATCGACAGCCGCCACGACCACCAAGGCGCCATTGCCGCTCGAAGAGCTGCGCACCTTCGCCGAGGTCATGGACCGGATCAAGGCCGCCTATGTCGAACCCGTCGACGACAAGACCCTGCTGGAAAACGCCATCAAGGGCATGCTCAGCAACCTCGACCCGCATTCGGCCTACCTTGGCCCTGAAGACTTCGCCGAGCTGCAGGAAAGCACCAGCGGCGAATTTGGCGGCCTGGGCATCGAAGTCGGCGCCGAGGACGGCATCATCAAGGTGGTGTCGCCGATCGACGACACCCCGGCGTCCAAGGCCGGCATCCAGGCCGGCGACCTGATCGTCAAGATCAACGGCCAGCCGACCCGTGGCCAGAGCATGACCGAAGCCGTGGACAAGATGCGCGGCAAGATCGGCCAGAAAATCACCCTGACCCTGGTCCGCGACGGCGGTGCGCCGTTCGACGTGACCCTGGCCCGCGCTACCATCCAGGTGAAGAGCGTGAAGAGCCAACTGCTGGAGTCGGGCTACGGCTATATCCGCATCACCCAGTTCCAGGTCAAGACCGGCGAGGAAGTCTCCAAGGCCCTGGCCAAGCTGCGCAAGGACAACGGCAAGAAGCTCAACGGCATCATCCTCGACCTGCGCAACAACCCGGGCGGCGTGCTGCAGTCGGCGGTGGAAGTGGTCGACCACTTCATCACCAAGGGCCTGATCGTCTATACCAAGGGCCGCATCGCCAACTCCGAGCTGCGCTTCTCCGCCACTGGCAAGGACGAAAGCGAAGCGGTACCGATGGTGGTGCTGATCAACGGTGGCAGCGCCTCGGCTTCGGAGATCGTCGCCGGCGCCCTGCAGGACCAGAAACGCGCGGTGCTGATGGGCACCACCAGCTTCGGCAAGGGCTCGGTGCAAACCGTGCTGCCGCTGAACAATGACCGTGCGCTGAAGATCACCACCGCGCTGTACTTCACCCCGAACGGCCGCTCGATCCAGGCCCAGGGCATCGTGCCGGACATCGAGGTGCGCCGCGCCAAGATCACCAACGAGGCGCAGGACAACGAGTACTTCAAGGAAGCCGACCTGCAAGGTCACCTGGGCAATGGCAACGGCGGCGCCGACAAGCCGACCGCTTCCGGCAGCAAGCCCAAGCCGATGCCGCAGGACGACGACTACCAGCTGGCCCAGGCCCTCAGCCTGC
The DNA here is from genome assembly GCF_028640875.1 of Pseudomonas sp. SBT1-2. Taxonomy (NCBI): domain Bacteria; kingdom Pseudomonadati; phylum Pseudomonadota; class Gammaproteobacteria; order Pseudomonadales; family Pseudomonadaceae; genus Pseudomonas; species Pseudomonas sp. SBT1-2. Next base: position 64,267 of record NZ_JAQZAA010000074.1, read on the forward strand.
TCAAGGGCTTGAGCATCACCCGCAGCAAGTGATGGAACCCATCGCGAGCAAGCCCGCCGCCTCCTCTGTAGGAGCGAAGCTTGCTCGCGATGGCGTCATCATGATCGCCACACCCCGCCAAGGCCTTACCCGAACCCTATGCTTCAAATCCTGACCAACCAACGCCAACCCCACCCACGGTTGTCGTGGAGGCTCATGATCGGGCTTCTGTGCCTTCTCGCCTTCACCTCGACCCAGGCCGCCGAGCCCGCTGCGCGCAAGGCCTACCTGAGCCTGATCATCGACGATCTCGGGCAGAACCTGCCCCGCGATCGCCGCGTACTCGCCCTGCCCGGCCCGGTGACCACGGCGATCATGCCCGACACGCCCCACGCCGCCGAATTCGCCCGCGAAGCCCATCGCGCCGGCAAGATCGTCATCCTGCACATGCCCATGGATCCGGCCACCGGCCCCTTCGCCTGGCACCCCGAGCTGCCCATCGAAGAGCTGGAAAGACGCCTCAACGCCGCCTTCAAGGCCGTGCCCTACACCAGTGGCATCAACAACCACATGGGCAGCCGCATGACCTCCCAGCCCCAGGCCATGGCCTGGCTGATGGCCGAGTTGCAGCGCCGCCACAAGTTCTTTGTCGACAGCCGCACCAGCGCCAAGACCGTGGCCGCCGCCGAAGCGCAGAAGATCGGCCTGGCCAGTGTGTCCCGCGATGTGTTCCTCGACGACGAACGCACCGAAGCCGCCATCGGCCACCAGTTGCAGACCGCGATCGACCTGGCGCGCAAGCAGGGTTCGGCGGTGATGATCGGCCATCCCTACCCGCAGACCCTGGCCGTGCTCGAACGCGAACTGCCCAGGCTCAAGGCCCAGGGCATCGACTGGATCGATATCGAGTTGATGATCAGCGTGCGCAGCAACAGGGCGATGGTTGGGCACGGCAAGGATGGGGTTTACCGCTGAGGATTGGCGGCGGACGTTCGAATGCATCGCGGGCAAGCCTCGCTCCTACAGGAGCCGTGCCAGACGCAATTACCGCAAACGACCTGAATCCGTAGGAGCGAGGCTTGCCCGCGATATTCAGCTGCGTCTGCCTACAGGTAGCGGCCCATGATCTCTTCCACCACGCCTTCTTCGCGCAGTTGGTCCAGCGCGGCCTGCAGCCGGGCGACGGTCTCGTCCGGCACTTCTTTGTTCAGCGCCAGGTACAGCTGGGCGCTGTGGAAGCGCAGCACGGTCTTGAGCCCGGTCACGCCTTCCTGCCTGGCCAGGTAACGCCCGGCGGGGTCGCCGGTGGCCCATAGATCGATCTGGCCGCCGACCAGCTTCCTGGCGTTGTCCTGGTCCTTCAGCACCACCTGCGGCTTGAGCCCTTGCTTGGCCAGGGTCTCGGCGATGGCGTCGCCCTTGTAGGCGCCGATCCGGTATTTGCGCGCCTGCTCCAGGGATTGCAGGGCGATCTTGCTGTCGTCCCGGGCCAGCAGGATCCAGTCATCCGGGCCGATAGGGCCGACCCATTTGAACAGCGGCTCCCGGTCCGGCAGCCGCGCCGTGACAAACACGCCATACCCCGGCTGCTCCAGGGCGAGCTTGTAGATGCGCTCCCAGGGAAAACGCAGGGTCAGGCTGTAGTTGATTCCGGCGCGCTTGAACATTTCGCGGACGATATCCACGGCGATGCCGTTGATATTCTCGCCCTGGGCGAAGTTCTTGCCGTTCTTGGCCATGTTGTAGGGGGGGAAGTTTTCCGTCAGCAGCACCAGGGAGGTGTCCGGTGTTTGCGCTGCGCGAGCGCTTGCGGCGAAGAGAACCGAAGCGCTGGCAAGGACAAGAAGAAGACGTTTGAACATGACGGGCTACCGGAATCCATGGCGTGCTCCAGAGTGCCGCGAGCCCGCCATGCTGTCCAGTGGCTATCTTACGACGATACCGCGGTGTGCCATGTAGGCCTTGGCCTCGGGCACGGTGTACTCGCCGAAGTGGAAGATGCTCGCCGCCAGCACCGCGCTGGCGTGGCCTTCGAGGATGCCGTCGGCCAGGTGCTGCAGGTTGCCGACACCGCCCGAGGCGATCACCGGAATGCCCAGGGCATCGCTGATGGCGCGGGTCACCCCCAGGTCGAAGCCGTTCTTCATGCCGTCCTGGTCCATGCTCGTCAGCAGGATTTCGCCGGCGCCCAGGCCTTCCATCTTCTTCGCCCACTCCACCGCGTCCAGCCCGGTAGGCTTGCGCCCGCCGTGGGTGAAGATCTCCCAGCGCGGGGTTTCGCCCGGCCCGGACACCTTCTTCGCATCGATGGCGACGACGATGCACTGCGAGCCGAAATGCTGCGCCGCTTCGCCGACGAACTCGGGGTTGAACACCGCCGCGGTGTTGATCGAGACCTTGTCCGCACCGGCGTTGAGCAGGTTGCGGATGTCCTGCACGGTACGCACGCCACCGCCGACGGTCAGCGGGATGAACACCTGGCTGGCCATGCGTTCGACGGTATGCAGCGTGGTGTCACGGCCATCGACGCTGGCAGTGATGTCGAGAAAGGTAATCTCGTCCGCGCCCTGCTCGTCGTAGCGACGGGCGATTTCCACCGGGTCGCCGGCGTCACGGATGTTCTCGAACTTGACGCCCTTGACCACCCGGCCGTTGTCGACATCGAGGCAGGGAATTATGCGTTTGGCTAAAGCCATGGTTAATCCTCGAGTTGCAAGCTTCAAGCTTCAAGCTGCAAGAAAGAGCGGATCGCGTTCGCGCTCTTAACTTGCAGCTTGCAGCTTACGACTTGGAGCTGGCCGCGTAGCCATCACAAAAGGCCTGAGCCTCAGCCACATCCAGAGTGCCCTCATAAATCGCGCGGCCAGTGATGGCGCCGATGATCCCCGGAGCCTTGGCGTCCAGCAGGGCCTTGATGTCGCCCAGGTTGTGGATACCACCGGAAGCGATCACCGGGATTTTGGTGGCAGCGGCCAGGGCAGCGGTGAAGGGTACGTTGCAGCCCTGCATCATGCCGTCTTTGGCGATGTCGGTATAAACGATGGCGGACACGCCGTCGGCTTCGAAGCGCTTGGCCAGGTCGATGACCTGCACGCTGCTGACCTCGGCCCAGCCGTCGGTGGCGACGAAGCCGTCCTTGGCGTCCAGGCCGACGATCACCTTGCCCGGGAAGGCGCGGCAGGCTTCGGCGACGAATTCCGGCTCTTTCACCGCCTTGGTGCCGATGATCACGTAGCTCACGCCGGCCTTGACGTAGTGCTCGATGGTTTCCAGCGAACGGATGCCGCCACCGATCTGGATCGGCAGGTTCGGGTAGCGCTTGGCGATGGCGGTGACCACTTCACCGTTGACCGGCTGGCCTTCGAAGGCGCCGTTCAGGTCGACCAGATGCAGACGGCGGCAGCCGCCCTCCACCCACTTGGCAGCCATGCTCACCGGGTCATCGGAGAACACCGTGGAATCTTCCATGCGGCCCTGGCGCAGACGTACACAGGCACCGTCTTTGAGATCGATAGCGGGGATAATCAGCATGCTTTTTCCTTCGTAAAAAGAGCTGCAAGCTGCAAGCCACAAGCTGCCAGCATGCGTGTGTATGTTTCTCTCTTACAGCTTGAAGCTCGAAGCTTTCAGCTGCTTTTCTCGAGCGCCCACAGGTCGCTTTCGATGCTTTCGAACCGCTCTTTGAGCTGGGTCTGCACATCGAAAATCGCCCTGTTGTAATAGTGCGGAGCAATTTCGCGGGTAAACAGTTCAAGAATCTCGGCTGCCTCGAACGAGCCCAGGTCGAGCTCGAAGCGATCTTCCATGAAGCGCTGGATCTTGTGATTGGCCTCACTCTCCTGCTCGGGGGTGAGGGTCAGGATCGGCGCTTTAGCCTTCTTGACCGCCATTTACCAGCGACCGTCCCACGCTGCGAAGTTCTGCAGCAATTGCAGGCCATGGGTATGGCTTTTCTCCGGGTGGAACTGCACGGCGAAACGCGAACCTTCGGCCAGCGCCGCGGCGAAATCAACGCCGTAGTGACCGCTACCGACCACCTGCCGCGCGTTGCCGGCGGCGATGTAGTAGCTGTGCACGAAGTAGAAGCGCGCCAGGTCCGGGATGTTGTGCCACAGCGGATGGCTCACCGCCTGTTTCACTTCGTTCCAGCCCATGTGCGGGACTTTCAGGTGTTCGCCGTCTTCATGCAGGTCTTTGCCGAAGAACTTCACCTGGCCGGGGAACAGGCCGATGCAGTCGACGCCGTCGTTCTCTTCGCTGTGGTCGAGCAAGGCTTGCATGCCCACGCAGATGCCGAGGAACGGACGGTCCTGGCTGACTTCACGTACCAGCGCGTCGAAGCCCAGGCGACGGATCTCCGCCATGCAGTCGCGAATCGCGCCGACGCCGGGGAATACCACCCGGTCGGCTTCGCGAATCACATTGGCATCGCTGGTGATCAGCACCTTGCCGGCGCCGACGTGCTCGAGGGCCTTGGCCACCGAGTGCAGGTTGCCCATGCCGTAATCGATAACCGCGACCGTCTGCATTACAGCACGCCCTTGGTCGAAGGCATCTGCCCGGCCATGCGGTCATCCAGCTCCACGGCCATGCGCAGCGCGCGGCCGAAAGCCTTGAACACGGTTTCGATCTGGTGGTGGGTGTTGTGCCCACGCAGGTTGTCGATGTGCAGGGTGACGTTGGCGTGGTTGACGAAGCCCTGGAAGAATTCCTGGAACAGGTCGACATCGAAGCCGCCCACGGTGGCGCGGGTATAAGGCACATGCATCTGCAGGCCAGGACGGCCGGAGAAGTCGATCACCACGCGCGACAGCGCTTCATCGAGCGGCACGTAGGCGTGGCCGTAGCGACGGATGCCCTTCTTGTCGCCGATGGCTTTGGTGAAGGCCTGACCCAGGGTGATACCGACGTCTTCCACGGTGTGGTGGTCGTCGATATGCAGGTCGCCTTTGCTTTCGATATCCAGGTCGATCAGCCCGTGACGGGCGATCTGGTCCAGCATGTGCTCAAGGAAGGGAACCCCGATATCGAATCGGGCCTTTCCGGTGCCATCCAGGTTGATCGAGGCTTTGATCTGGGTTTCCAGAGTGTCGCGCTCGACGGACGCCTTACGTTCGGCCATCACCAGCTCCGCAAAATCATTGGGCGAAAAAGGCGATCATTATAGGCCGGACGGCGGCTAAACAGGAACACGCAGGACAAGATCCTGACGGGCGCAACCCAATAAAGCCGGGGTTGTACCTGTCATGACAAGCAATATGCAACCTGTAGCCACTGCCACAGGCTGCGATCGGCCGGAATGGCCGTGGCGATCCTGAAATCGCTGAAAGTCCTGCGGACCTTATCGCAGCCTTCGGCAGCGGCTACATCCTTGCCAGCGAAGCCTTAGTGGAACAACACCGCGGTCTTCTGCAGGGTGACCCACACGCCCCACGCCAGCGGAATGCCCACCACCAGCCAGGCGGCGACCGCCAACGGCACGCTGCCGGACGAGGCTTTCCACTCCAGCACCGTGCTGCTGTCCGCGCCCTTGTCATGGCCCAGCGCCTGTTCGGCGGCCAGCTCGGCGTCGGTCATGAAGTACTTGTCGGCCACCGGACGCACCAGCAGGTTGCACAGGAAACCCAGCACCAGCAGGCCGGCGAGGATGTACAGGGTGATGTCGTAGGCCGCGGCGCGCTCGACACCGATGCTCAACTGATACTCACGCAGGTAGTTCACCAGCACCGGGCCAAGCACGCCTGCCGCCGCCCAGGCGGTGAGCAGACGACCGTGGATCGCGCCCACCATCTGGGTGCCGAACAGGTCCGCCAGGTAGGCCGGAACCGTGGCGAAACCGCCGCCGTACATCGACAGGATGATGCAGAACGCCGCCACGAACAGCGCGACGTTGCCCAGATGCCCCAGGTTCGGGATCAGCGCATACAGGGCAAAGCCCAAGGCGAAGAACACGAAGTAAGTGTTCTTGCGGCCCAGGTAGTCTGAGAACGAGGCCCAGAAGAAACGACCACCGATATTGAACAGGCTCAGCAGGCCGGTGAAGCCGGCGGCGATCGCCGCGATCGCCGCCAGCTGCGAAGCATCCAGCTGACCGAAGGCCAGCTCGTTGCCCAGCAGCTTGCCGGCGAAGACTTCCTGCAACAGCGGCGAAGCCATGCCGAGGATGCCGATACCGGCGGAAACGTTCAGGCACAGCACCAGCCATACCAGGCGGAACTGCGGGGTTTTCCAGGCCACGTTCACATGCACGTGACGGTGGGTGATCATCGCGTTCGCGGCTTTTTTCGCCGGCGGAGTCCAGCCCTCGGGCTTCCAGCCGGTCGGCGGCACGCGGTACGACAGCGCGCCACCGATCATGAACACGAAGTAGATCGCCGCCATCACCAGGAAGCTCTGCCAGACGCCAACACCGGTTGGCGAAGCGAAGTGACTCATCAGTGCCGCCGCCAGCGGCGCACCGACCATCGCGCCACCGCCGAAGCCCATGATCGCCATGCCGGTGGCCATGCCGCGCTTGTCCGGGAACCACTTGATCAGGGTCGACACCGGCGAGATGTAGCCCAGGCCCAGGCCGATACCGCCGATCACGCCGGAGCCGAGCCACATCAGCCAGATCTGGTGGGTATAGATACCCAGCGCCGAAATCAGCAGGCCGCCGCACCAGCACAGCGCCGACACCACACCGGCCTTGCGCGGGCCGGCGTGTTCCAGCCAGCCGCCCCAGACCGCCGCGGAGCAGCCGAGGAAGATGAAGAACAGGGTGTAGATCCAGCCGAGCATCGAGATCGGCCAGTCGCACTGGGACGAAAAGACCTGAGCGATAAAGCTCATGTCCGGGGCGCAGGCCAGCGGAGCGGTAACGCCCAGGGCCTTGGACAGCGGCAACCAGAACACCGAGAAGCCGTAGGCCATGCCGATGCACAGGTGGATGGCCAGAGCGGCCGGTGGAACCAGCCAACGGTTGAAACCGGGCTTGGCGATGATGCGTTCTTTGGACAAGAACGCCGGCTGGGCGGCAATGACGCCCGCCTCGGTGCTAGTGCTCATGAGTGTTTCCCCCAATTATTGGAATTATTCGCCGGCCACTCTCCACCCACGACCTTTGCACGCAGACGTGGCCGTTTTATCGAGTGAAGCTCCATAGAGTGCGACTTTTGGTCGCAGAAGGGCAGATGAACTGCGAGAGATTACCATTTGCTCGTGACAGAAAAAGCAAACTGCCATCACCTTTTCCGCATCATCTGCTCCGCAAGACGGCAAGAACGCCTCTGTAGGAGCCAGGCTTGCCGGCGATGGGCGTTATGCGGTGTGTCAGGCAGAACGCTTCGCGGGCAAGCCTCGCTCCTACAGAAGCCTGCGCGGCCCCGTCGACGATGCCTGCCCCTCGCCAGCCCGCGCGCTGCTGTCGATAATGGCCAGCCATTCCTTCGCTCTGCACAGGATCCCCCATGCCCATCGTTGTCGAGTCGCTGAAACAAGCCAGCTATCAGGATCAGCAGGACCTGCAGAAGATCTACCGCGATGCCCCGCCCTGGCTGTTCGCGCCGCAGCGCGATGACCAGGAGCTGATCGAAACCGCCCTGGGCGACGGCAGCCTGATCGCCGGGCGCTTCAACGACCGCCTGCTGGGCGCCGCCCGCCTGCAACGGCACCCAGGCGTCTGGCACCTGTCCCAGTTGTGCGTGCGCAAGATCACCCGGCGTCGTGGCGTGGCCGAGCGACTGGTGAGCGAAGCACAGAAAATGGCCGCCCTGCATGACGCCACCTTGCACCTGCTGGCCCCCGCCGGGCACCTCGAAGCCCAGGCGCTGGCGGCCAAGCTGCAGATACCGCTGGATGTGCTGCAAAGCGATCAGTGACCAGTGGCCAGGCCCGGGGCGTTATACTCCCTGGCTAAATTCGAATTCGACACTACAAGGACTCGCCCATGAAAGCGTTCGGCAAAATCCTGGGTCTGGTACTTCTCGGGCTGTTGCTGATCATCGTGGCTCTCGGCTTCGCCCTGACTCACCTGTTTGATCCCAACGACTACAAAGAAGAAATTCGCCAGATAGCCCGCGACAAGGCCCACATCGAGCTGACGCTCAATGGCGATATCGGCTGGAGCCTGTTCCCCTGGCTCGGCCTCGAACTGCATGAAGCCGGCGTCGCCACCCTGGCCAACCCGACCCAGCCGTTCGCCGACCTGCAGATGCTCGGTCTGTCGGTCCGCGTGCTGCCGCTGCTGCGCCGCGAAGTGCAGATGAGCGATGTGCGTGTCGAAGGCCTGAACCTGCGCCTGACCCGCGACAAGGACGGGCACGGCAACTGGGAAGACATCGGCAAGATCGCCCCCGCCGACAAGCAGGCCGCGACCCCGGCCACCAGCACCGGCGACACCACCGCCGCGACCCCGGCCAGCCCGGAAAAACCGGCGCAGCCGATCCGCCTGGATATCGACAGCCTGACCGTGAACAACGCCCGGGTGGAATACAACGACGAACAGAGCGGCAAGCAGTTCACCGCCGAAAGCATCCAACTGAGCACCGGCCCGATCCACGAAGCGACCAATACCCCGGTCAAGCTCACCGCCTTCCTCGCCAGCACCCAGCCGGCCGTGCGCGTGCGCACCGAGTTGAAGGGCGAGCTGCGCTTCGACCGCGTGCTCAAGCGCTATCAGTTCGAAGACATGAAGCTGTCCGGCGAAGCCGCCGGCGATCCGCTGCAAGGCAAGACCCTGACCTTCGCCGCCCAGGGCCAGCTGCTGCTGGACCAGGCCGCCAACGTCGCCGAATGGAACAGCCTGAAGCTCTCGCTCAACCAGCTGCGCGCCATCGGCGAACTCAAGGTCAACGACCTGGACAAGACCCCGCAGCTCAACGGCGGTATCTCCATCGCCCAGTTCGACCTGGCCAAGTTCGTCGACAGCATCGGCCAGACCCTGCCGGCCATGGCCGAAGGCAGCCTGAGCAAGGTCGAACTGGTCAGCCGCCTGTCCGCCACGCCGAACAGCATCGCCCTGGAAAACATCAACCTGAAACTCGACGACAGCAGCTTCAGCGGCCGCCTGGCGGTCGAAGACCTGGCCAAGCAATCGCTGCGCGCCCAGCTCAAGGCCGACACCTTCAACGTCGACCGCTACCTGCCGCCGAAGTCCGCCGAAGCCAACAGCGCCGCGGTGGCGCGCAAGGCCGAAGTGCAGAGCAGCGAAGCCAGCGCCGTCGCCGGGGCCGGCAACTCGCCGCTGCCGGACGCGCCAACCAAGGGCGCCTGGAGCACCGAGCGCCTGCTGCCGGTGGAACGCCTGAGCAAGCTGGATGTGGACGCCGACCTGAGCTTCGGCCAGCTGACCCTGGACAAGCTGCCGATCCAGAACGCCACGCTCAAAGCCAACAGCCAGGGCGGCCTGCTGACACTCGAAGGCCTGCGCGGCGAGCTGTACAACGGCAGCTTCGAAGCCAACGGCAACCTCGACGTGCGTCAGCCGACGCCACAGCTGAGCCTGCAGACCAGGATCAACCGGGTACCGGTGGAGCGCATCCTGGAAAGCCAGGGGCAGACCCCACCGGTCAAGGGCCTGGTGACCCTCGACAGCAACCTGACCAGCAGCGGCAACAGCCAGAAGGCGCTGGTCGACAGCCTCAACGGCAACGCCAGCTTCGTCGTCAACAACGGTGTGCTGCTCAATGCCAACCTCGAACAGCAAGTGTGCCAGGGCATCGCCACGCTGAACCGCAAGACCCTGAGCAGCGAGCCGCGGGGCAAGGACACCCCCTTCCAGGAACTCAAGGGCAACCTGACCCTGCGCAACGGCGTGGCCAACAACCCGGACCTGAAAGTGCGCATCCCGGGCATGAGCGTCAAAGGCAATGGCGACATCGACCTGCGCGTGCTGGGCATGGATTACCGCGTCGGCATAGTCGTCGAAGGCGACAAGAGCGACATGCCGGACCCGGCCTGCCAGGTCGGCGAACGTTTTGTCGGCATCGAACTGCCGCTGCGCTGCCGCGGCCCGCTGGAACTGGGCGCCAAGGCTTGCCGCCTGGACCGCGACGGCCTGGGTCAGGTCGCAGCCAAGCTGGCCGGCGATCGCCTCAGCGAAAAACTCGATGAAAAACTCGGCGACAAGGTCAGCCCGGAACTGAAAAACGCACTCAAAGGGCTGTTCAAACGATGAGGGCCGAGCAGTTCGCACCGGCGGTACTGGACTGGTACGACCGCCATGGCCGCCATGACCTGCCCTGGCAGCAGGAGATCAACCCGTATCGGGTCTGGGTCTCGGAAATCATGTTGCAGCAGACCCAGGTCAGCACCGTGCTCAATTACTTCGACCGGTTCATGGCCTCGCTGCCAACCGTTCAAGCCCTGGCCGCCGCGCCGGAAGACGAAGTGCTGCACCTGTGGACCGGCCTGGGCTACTACACCCGCGCGCGCAACCTGCAAAAGACCGCGAAGATCGTGGTCGCCGAGTACGGCGGCGAGTTTCCCCGCGACGTGGAAAAACTCACCGAGCTGCCGGGCATCGGCCTGTCCACCGCTGGCGCCATCGCCAGCATCAGCATGGGCCTGCGCGCGCCGATCCTCGACGGTAACGTCAAGCGGGTGCTGGCACGCTTTACCGCGCAGGAGGGTTACCCGGGCGAACCCAAGGTGGCCAAGCAGCTGTGGGCCGCGGCCGAGCGCTTCACCCCGCAGACCCGGGTGAACCACTACACCCAGGCGATGATGGACCTGGGCGCCACCCTCTGCACCCGAAGCAAACCCAGCTGCCTGCTGTGCCCCCTGGAAAGAGGCTGCGAAGCGCACATGCTGGGTCTGGAAACCCGCTACCCGATCCCCAAGCCACGCAAGGAAGTGCCACAGAAACGCACGCTGATGCCGATGCTGGCCAACCACGAAGGCGCCATCCTGCTGTACCGCCGGCCCTCCAGCGGCCTGTGGGGCGGTTTGTGGAGCCTGCCGGAGCTGGACGACCTGGCGGACCTGGAACACCTGGCTTCGCAGCACTCGCTGGAGCTGGGCAAGCAACAGGAAATGCCCGGGCTGGTGCACACCTTCAGTCACTTCCAGTTGGCCATCGAGCCCTGGCTGGTGCAGGTCCAGGCAGCCGCCCATCACGTGGCCGAGGCCGACTGGCTCTGGTATAACCTCGCCACCCCGCCGCGCCTGGGCCTTGCCGCCCCGGTGAAAAAACTGCTCAAACGCGCGGCCGACGTATTGAACGCAGGAGAGTTGCAATGACCCGCACCGTGATGTGCCGCAAGTACAAAGAACAATTGCCGGGCCTGGAGCGTCCTCCGTATCCGGGCGCCAAGGGCCAGGAAATTTTCGAGCATGTGTCCGCCAAGGCCTGGGCCGACTGGCAGAAACACCAGACCCTGCTGATCAACGAAAAACGCCTGAACATGATGAACGCCGAAGACCGCAAATACCTGCAGGGCGAGATGGACAAGTTCTTCTCCGGCGAGGAATACGCCAAGGCCGACGGCTACGTGCCGCCATCCGAATAATCCTGCTCAAATCGGGGCGGGAACGTAAGCGGCGGTAATAATTAAACTTTTTTTCAAAACTTGCTTGACGCCCCCCCGAAAAACCCGTTTAATGCGCCCCGTTGCCCAGATAGCTCAGTCGGTAGAGCAGGGGATTGAAAATCCCCGTGTCGGCGGTTCGATTCCGTCTCTGGGCACCACTAATACCGAAACCCCTGAATCGCAAGATTCAGGGGTTTTTTATTGCCTGCGATTAACTGGCACTTATCTGCGCCCCTCCTCCTCGCTCAATAACCTTCATTCCAATGCAGGTTGAGGTCGCGAATGCCCGCTGCCTTCATATCCACCGTGTTGCGCTCGGTACGCCCGCCACGGGTGGCGACAACCTGGTACTTGCCGGCCGGCAGTTGCACAAAGACGATCGGACCCACCTGATTCAGGGTCAGGATCGATTGCCCTTGCGGATTCTGGATCGCCAGGTCGACATCCGAGGTGTATTTGTTTTCCGGGCCGACGGAAAAGGTCATGTGCAGGTTGTACCCCTTGGTCTGCAAGAGCGCCCGCGACTCATCCAGGCCGATACCGCCGGACAGATAGGTAATGCCGTTCTGCTGTTGAGGCTCCAGCTGCACGCCCGCCGGGTCGATGGGTTCGTTGCTGGGGGTGGCGGACTGTACGCTGAACGGCGCGAGGGACAGGAACGCCGCGAGAACGCCTGTTACGACACACGAAAAAAAGGATTTCATGATGAGCACTCCCGGTTCGTCTCGAACCACTGAATGGGATGCCACCGCCAAGAGTCCGGCCCCAGCGCGGTAGCGTCCGGGTCTCCCCTTTCCTCTCGAATGGCTCAGCCTCGTTTCAGCAAGCGATGCTCGAATGAAAAGCCCGTCAGGCGGCTTGCCCGCAGGCCTTGTTAGTCAGTGTACGCCCCGATTTAGGGCTGTTTAGATCGATTCGGTGTGAGGCTTTTAACCAAAAGTACCTAGCAGCGGCGCCTATCCCGGCGGTTGCCAGGGCGCGGACAAGGCGGTTATTAATGCTTGCACCCAAAAAGAGCCGACACGCCTTTTCGCCCGCAAAGGAATAGCGCCGATGACCGTGCAATCCCCGCCTTCGTCCCTGCACCCGGCCAGCACCGCCAGCAGCCCCGGCACGGCCTTCCGCGAACCCGCCGCCGACGGCTTCATGCTGGGCGGCTTCACCTGGCGCCATGCCGAACCGGACCCGGCACGCCCGGTGGTGATCATCAATGCGGCCACTTCCGTGCGCTGCCGGCACTACTCGCGGTTCGCCGATTACCTGTTCAGCCATGGCTTCGACGTCATCACCTACGACTACCGTGGCATCGGCGAGTCGCGGCCGGCCTCGATGCGCAAGTTGAAGGCATCCTGGTCGGACTGGGGCAGCCTGGACTTCGAAGCCATGCTGCAACGCGCACAGCGGGAATTCCCCGGCCAGCCCATCGATGTGGTCGGGCACAGCTTCGGCGGTTGCGCGGCGGGACTGGGGGCGTCCGGGCAGTTGATCCGCCGCGTGGTGACCGTGGGCGCGCAGTTCGCCTACTGGCGCGATTACGCCCCGGAAAGCCGCTGGCGCATGCTGGGCAAATGGCATGTCGTGATGCCGCTGCTGACGGCGATTTATGGCTACTTTCCCGGCAAGCGCCTGGGCTGGCTGGAGGACACCCCCGCCGGCGTGGTGCGCGACTGGGCCACACCCACTGCGCACTATCAACGCCGGCCCAGCGGGCGCCATCTGGCGCGCCGGGACCCGGCGCTGCCCTTCGCCCGGGTCAAGGCGCAGCTGCTGGCCATCAGCATCAGCGACGACCCTTACGGCACCGTGCCGGCCATCGAGCGCCTGCTGGACTATTTCACGGCCAGCCAACGCCGCCATTGGCGTATCGAGCCCCGGGACATCGGTGAGCAGGAAGTCGGGCACTTCGCGTTTTTCCGCAGCCATTACCAGGACCGCCTGTGGCCGATCGCCCTGGCCTGGCTGCAACATGCGGCGCTGCCCATGGATGCGCCGGGACGCCTGATCAGCGGTAGCCGTTGAGCGTGCCAGGCGGCGCATTTACTGGCATCCTCTGCCGCCTCAAAGCCAGGCCGGACGCAGTATCGATGCCCGGCCCTCCTATTTGCGCAAAAGGTACGACGCCCATGGCATCTGCGAACAAGCAACACAAAAGAGCCCAGCGGGCGAAAACCAAGGCCAAGCAGAACCGCACCCAGCGCAACGCCGCCCCGGTGGAGCTGGACCCGAATGACGACCGCATCGACTTTGAATCGGTGGACCTGACCGAACTGTTCAAGAAGATGATCGACGCCGAGAAGACCAGCCAGCAGGCGATGTGCGCGGCGTTCCTGGAAGACCCGCTGCTGGAGATCGTCTACGAGCAGGAAGGCGAGGAAGGTGCCATGGACTTTATCCTTGCCGCCCTGATCGAGTACCGCCAGTGGTCCACCGAAACCGACGAAGCCGGCGCCCTGGCCTGGATCGAAAGCCCGGAATTCCAGGCCGCTTACCTGGCCGCTTCGGAAGCGCTGATGCAGAAATAAGGTTCAACACCATCTGTAGCCGCTGCATGACCCTCACTGCTGCGTCGAATGTTCAATCGTCATCGCGGGCAAGCCTCGCTCCTACAGATGGAG
>NZ_JAQZAA010000005.1:0-894 GCF_028640875.1 Pseudomonas sp. SBT1-2
GCCGGCGCGGTCGATGTGTTTACCTTCAGCCTCAGCGCCGCGGGCGCCTATAGCTTTACCCTGCTGCAACCGCTGGACCATCCAGCGGGCGACGATGAAAACGACATCACCCTCAACCTGGGCGCAATGCTCCAGGCCACGGATAAAGATGGCGATACGGTAACGGCCGCCGCCGAGAAACTGGTGATCACCGTCGATGACGACACGCCAACCGCAGCCGGGGCCGCCGAGGCCGGAACCGTCGACGAAGATGGCCTGGCCAATGGCATCGCCGGTGGTGTTGGCGACGTGCCTGGCGAAGCCACGGCGGCCAGCGGCAGCGTGACAGGGATCTTCCAGTCCGGTGCCGATGTACCGCTGACTTACTCCTTGTCGAGCGATACCAGCGGCTTGCCGGCGCTGAGTTCGGGTGGAGTGGCGCTGGTGTATAGCGTCGCGGGTGACACCCTGACTGCCAAGGCGGGCGCCGTCGATGTGTTCACCTTCAGCCTTAGCGCCGCGGGTGCCTATAGCTTTACCCTGCTGCAGCCGCTGGACCATCCAGCCGGCAATGACGAGAACGACATCACCCTCAACCTGGGGACCTTGCTGAAGGCCACCGACAAGGATGGCGACACCGTGACGGCTGCCGCCGAGAAGCTGGTGATTACCGTCGATGACGACACGCCAACGGCGGCCGGAGCCGCCGAGGCCGGTACTGTCGATGAAGATGGCCTGGCCAATGGTATTGCCGGCGGTGTCGGCGACGTAGCGGGCGAAGCCACGACGGCCAGCGGCAGCGTCACGGCGATCTTCCAGTCCGGGGCCGATGTACCGCTGACTTACTCCCTGTCGAGCGACACCAGCGGCTTGCCAGCGCTGAGCTCGGGCGGCGTGGCGCTGGTGTATAGCGTT
>NZ_JAQZAA010000075.1:0-52500 GCF_028640875.1 Pseudomonas sp. SBT1-2
CGTATGGAGGTCGAAGCGAAGCCGACCGGAGTCGATGCCCCCTGATGGACGCCGGAGCGAGGGAACCTGAGCGCAGCGAAGGCCGTACGCTAGGGGCAAGCGTTTTTGCTTACTTTTTTGGCGTTTGAAAAAAGTGAGTCGCCGTAAGGGCGAAACCATAAGCCGCCGTGACCGCAGGAATGGATATGTACACCGTCCAAAATCAGCAGCGAGGCCACCACCGAAATCGCGGGCAAGCCTCGCTCCTACAGAAGCACGCTGTACCCCGAGCTACTCGATCCGCCAGATCCGCACCGTGGCGCTCTTCAACTCCAAGGACCACTCCTCTTCCGACAAACGAAGCCGCCGCAGCACCTCCCCCATCTCCGTCTCAGCCACGTAGTCCTTGGCAATCACCAGAATGAGAAACTTGTTCCGAGCCATCTCCATCCGTTGCAGCCGACGCAGATCCGCAAACACCGACCAGACCAAAGACTCACCCCGGTCAACCTGCGGAAACCAGAGCCGCCCATCCCCATCCTCTCGAAGAACGGCTCGAGTCTCGCCCATCCCCTTGCCCATCAGGCACTTGGCAAAAGACACATCCCCCAGGCATTTCACCTCGGCCGCCATGTCGAGATCTTCCGTGTACAAGTCGACTTTCGTGCGTCCACCGGCCTTACCGCTGGTCCAGATATCCGGATAACCATGCTGCCAGGCATACAGGCTGAGCTCCGCCTGAATCCAGTGCTCCCGGCAATCGCTCAGTTGCAGGACTTGCCCCAGGCGCTCGCGGATCGCATAGAAAGCCCCGAGAAAAACCTCCGGCCATACAGGTGTCGTATTCATCTTTGGATTCCGTTCCTGGGGTTGTTGGGGAGCACTTTTCAGGCCCCCGTAAATTTTCCTACCTCTCGCAGATCGGCCGGCACCCCACAGTCTTGAGTTACCGTGTACACCGCCCAATATTCCCTGCGAGGCTACCACCGTCATCGCGGGCAAGCCTCGCTCCTACAAGACCAGCGTTGCACCCGGGATCACAGGCATTTACCTTTACCCTCAAAAAGCGCGCCCACCGCCAGGAACCCCACCATGCAGCCCCTTGGTTACACCTCGGTCCCACCGCTGCTCAAATACCTGCGCCACGCTGAACACCTCGGCCTGCCCACCGCTCCCGCGCTGCACGCCGCGGGCCTTGCCGCCGAACAACTGAACGACAACAGCCTGCGCCTGCCCGTCGAGGTCCACGAACGCCTGCTGGGGTATTTCTGCCAGCACTCCGGCGACCCGCTGTTCGGCCTCAACGCCGCCCGCTATGTGTTGCCCAACTCCTGGAGCGTGCTCGGCTACATCACCATGAACTGCGCGACCCTGGGCGAAGCCATGAGCCGGATCATGCCGTTCGAAAAACTGGTGGGCGACATGGGGGTGAGTCGCATCGAGATGATCGAGGAGCAGGTCCGCCTGATCTGGAACTGCCGCCTGCCGACCTCCGACACCCGCCGCCAGCTGGTGGAAAATGTGCTCGCCTCCTGGCTGCTCTACGCCCGCTGGATTGCCGATACCCAGCTCTCACCGAGCGCCGTGTGGTTCGAGCACCCGCTGCCGGACGGCACCACGCTGGCGCAATACGAAGCGTTTTTTGCTTGCCCGGTGCTGTTCGAACAGAGCTGCTCGGCCTTGCTGGCACCGCTGAGCTACCTGCAACTGCCGTTGCGCCAGGCCGACGCCCAACTGCTGCGAACCCTGGAAGAACACGCCATGAGCCTGATGGCGTCGCTGGAAGAGGCACCGTTGGCGCTGCAGGTGAAAAACGCCCTGCGCCAGTTGCTCAAGGAAGGTTTGCCGCGCAAGGAACAGGTGGCCGATCTGCTGGCGATGTCGCCGCGCACCATGCAGCGCCAACTGCAACAGGCCGGCACCTCCTACCAGCAGATCCTCGACGACCTGCGCCAGGAACTGGCCGAGCATTACCTGCTGCACAGCGACCTGCCGATCCAGGACATTTCCTATTACCTGGGCTTTACCGAACCACGCTCGTTTCACCGCACGTTCAAGGGGCGGACCGGGATGACGCCGGGGGAGTTTCGGCAGACCCAGCGAACACGCCCATCCCTGTAGCCGCTGCCGAGCACAGCGAGGCTGCGACAGGACCGAAGGTCCTCCAGCGATTCCAGGATCCCTGCGCCCCCTGCGGGGTCGATCGCAGCCTCGCTGCGCTCGGCAGCGGCTACAAGATGCAGGATGCAGGGCGCAGGTCAGACGCAGATGGCGTTGGTGAACACCAGCCGGTTACCGAACGGATCGAGCACTGTCATGTCCTGGCTACCCCAGGGCATGGCCTGGATCTGCGGGTGGGCGAAGCGGTAATCCTTGGCCAGCAACTGCTGCTGGAAGGCTTCCAGCTCGTCGGTCTCGATGCGTAACGCGGAGCCCGGCGTGCTGTCGCCGTGGTGCTCCGACAGGTGCAGCACGCACTCCCCGCGCGACACCTGCATATACAGCGGGAAGTTGTCTTCGAAGCGGTGCTGCCAGTCGAGCGTGAAGCCCAGGAAGTCGATATAAAACTCCCGCGCCTTGGCCTCGTCGAAGATCCGCAGGATGGGGGTGGTTTTGCCAAAGCTCATTGCGCGACTCCCTGATGAAAGATGTCCACGGTATAGCAGGTGGATGTCAGCACTTCGGCTAGGCCAAGGCTTTCTTTAATATCATCAGGCCATCACTGTGACGGCGCTCACCTATTCGGCGCCGCGCGCCTTCAGCCGTTGAACCCTTCACGCAAATCCCCTTCCCGCGCCAGGAAGCGTCCGTGCCTGCGGCCATTGGCCTGGCCTTCGGCATAGCTGCGCACGCCGTTGACCCACACGCCCTCGATTCCCTCGGCGGCCTGTTGCGGGCTTTTGAAGTCGGCGACATCGCGGATCCGCGCCGGGTCGAACAGCACCAGGTCGGCCCAATGCCCTTCGCGGATTTCGCCACGCAGCTTGAGGCCGAAGCGCGCCGCCGACAGACCGGTCATCTTATGCACGGCGGTGTGCAGCGGGAACAGGCCGAGGTCGCGGCTGAAGTGCCCGAGCACCCGCGGGAAGGCGCCCCACAACCGTGGATGGGGGAACGGGTCTTCCGGCAGGCCGTCGGAACCGATCATCGACAAGGGGTGGGAAAGGATGCGCCGCACATCGGCCTCGTCCATGCCGTAGTACACCGCGCCAGCCGGTTGCAGGCGCCGTGCGGCGTCCAGCAGGGTCGTGCCCCACTCGGCGGCGATGTCCATCAGGTCGCGGCCGCCCAGTTCCGGGTGCGGGGTGGACCAGGTGATGGTGATGCGAAAAGCATCGGTGACCTGCTTGAGGTCGAGGGTCGAGGAACTGGCCGCGTAGGGATAGCAATCGCAGCCCACCGGATGGTCTTTCGCCGCTTGCTCCAGGGAGGCCAGCAACTGCGGACTGCGCCCCCAGTTACCCGCCCCCGCGCATTTGAGGTGGGAAATGATCACCGGTGCCTTGGCGTGGCGGCCAATCAGGAACGCCTCGTCCATGGCCTCCAGCACCGGCTCGAATTCACTGCGCAGGTGGGTGGTGTACACCGCGCCGAAGGCGCTCAGTTCCTCGGCCAGTTGCAGCACCTCGTCGGTCTCGGCCGAGAAGGCGCTGGCGTAGGCCAGGCCGGTGGATAAACCCAGGGCACCGTCTTCCAGGCTGGCCCGCAGTTGCTCGCGCATGGCGGCGATTTCCTCCGCCGTGGCGGTGCGATACAGGTCGTCCAGATGATTGCTGCGCAGCGCCGTGTGGCCGATCAGTGCCGCCACATTGACCGCCGGCTGCGCGGCATCCACCGCGTCGCGGTAGTCGCGAAATCGCGGGTAGACGAAGGCCGCCTGGCTGCCCAGCAGGTTCATCGGGTCGGGTGGATCGGCGCGCAAACTCACCGGCGAGGCGCTGATGCCGCAGTTGCCGACGATCACTGTGGTCACGCCCTGGCTGAGCTTGGGCAGCATCTGCGGCTGGCGGATCACCACGGTGTCGTCGTGGGTGTGCACGTCGATAAAACCGGGGGCCAGCACCTGCCCGGCGGCGTCGATTTCTTCAGTGGCGCGGACGCCTTGCAGGTCGCCGATGCGGGCGATGCGGCCATCGAGCAGGGCGACATCGGCGGGGTAAGCCGGGCGGTCGCTGCCGTCGATCACCAGGGCGTTGCGGATCAGGGTGTCGTAAAGCATGTCAGTCTCCCAGCGGCAGGCAATCGTCGCCGCCACGGTAATCGTCCAGGGCCAGTTTGATCCGGCGCAGGCGTTCCTGGTTGTCTTCGGGCAGGGCCAGCGCCAGCTCGGTGGCCAGTACATCAATGGCCAGTAGCATGCCGTAGCGCGCGGCCGTGGGTTTGTAGATAAAGGAGGTCTCGGCGCTTTGCAGCGGCAGCAGCACGTCCGCCAGCTCTGCCAGCGGCGAATCGGCCAGGGTGATGGCGAGCACGCTGGCGCCGTAGCTGCGGGCCAGTTCGACGGTCTCCAGCAATTCGGGGGTGATGCCGGTCAGGGAGCAGGCGATCAGCGCATGTTGCGGGCCCAAAGCCGCGGCGGTCACCCGCATCATCACCGGGTCGTGGCAGGCGGCGATGGGGTAGCCGAGGCGCACCAGGCGCACCTGCAATTCGTCGCTGCACAGGGTGGAACAGCCGCCCATGCCGAAGGCGTGGATCATCTGCGCCTTGCCCAGCAAGCGCACCGCGTCGCGAAAGCGCGACTCGTCGAACCCCGCCAGGTGCTGGTGCAGGGTCGACTCGATATCACCGACGATCTGCCGGTAGAAACCCGACTGCTCCGGCGCGTCCGCCGGGTCGAGAAAACGGCTGCCGACCCCGCTGGCCTGGGCCAGTTGCAGGCGCAGGTCGCGCAGGTCGCGACAGCCCACGCTGCGGGCAAAACGCGACAGGGTGGCGGCGCTGACTTCCGCCTGCTGCGCCAGCTCTTCCAGGCTGGCCGAGGCTGCGAAACCGACGTCATCCAGCATCAAGCGGGCGATGCGGCCTTCGCCGGCGCTGAAGGAGTCCTGGCGGGAACGGATCTGGTAGAGGATGTCCATGGGCGGCACCTGGGCTCAAAGCAGTTGGGCAAGACCGACGGTCAGGGCGAAGGCGACCACCGAGATCAGGGTCTCCAGCACCGTCCAGGTCTTGAAGGTCTGGGTCACGGTCATATTGAAGTATTCCTTGATCAGCCAAAAGCCGCCGTCGTTGACGTGGGAGAAGATCACCGAGCCGGCGCCGGTGGCCAGCACCAGCAGTTCCGGGTGGGGATAACCCAGGCCGATGGCCACCGGCGCCACCACCCCCGAGGCGGTGGTCATGGCCACGGTGGCCGAGCCGGTGGCGATGCGCATCAGCGCGGCGAACAGCCAGCCCATCAGCAGCGGCGACAGCTGGAATTCATGGGCCAGGCCGACGATCTGGTCGGTGACCCCGGCGTCCACCAGGATCCGGTTGAGGCCGCCACCGGCGCCTACCAGCAGGGTGATGCTGGCGGTCGGCGCCAGGCATTCGTTGGTGAACCTGAGGATCGATTCGCGGTTGAAACCCTGGGCCAGGCCGAGGGTCCAGAAGCTCAGCAGGGTCGCCAGCAACAGGGCGATCACCGAGTTGCCGATAAACAGCAGGAACTGGTTGAGGCCGCTGCCCGGGGTGGAAATCAGGTTGGCCCAGCCGCCGATCAGCATCAGCACCACCGGCAACAGGATGGTGGCCATGGTGATCGCAAAACTGGGCAGGCGGGTGCGCGGCTCACGGTCGAGGAACTGGCGCGCCAGCGGGTTCTCCGTCGGCAGCTGGATGCGCGGCACGATGAATTTGGCGTACACGGGGCCGGCGATGATCGCCGTGGGAATGCCGATCAGGATCGCGTACAGCAGGGTCTGCCCCACCGACGCCTGATAGGCCTGCACCGCCAGCATCGCTGCCGGGTGCGGCGGCACCAGGGCATGCACCACCGACAGGCCGGCGACCATCGGCAGGCCGACCATCAGGATCGACACGCCGACACGCTTCGCCACGGTGAAGGCGATTGGCACCAGCAACACGAAACCGACCTCGAAGAACAGCGGCAGGCCCACCAGGAAGGCGATGCAGACCATCGCCCAGTGCGCGTTGCGCTCGCCGAAACGGTCGATCAGGGTCCGCGCCACCTGCTCCGCGCCGCCGGACTCGGCCATCATCTTGCCGAGCATGGTGCCCAGGGCCACCACCAGGGCGATGTGCCCCAGGGTCTTGCCGACACCCGCTTCGTAGGCGCCGACCACGCCGGACGGCGGCATCCCGGCCATCAGCGCCAGGCCCACCGAGACCAGGGTGATGACAATGAACGGATTGATCCGGTAACGCGCGATCAGGACGATCAGCGCGATGATGGCGATGGCGGCATAGCCCAGCAGCCAGTAGCCCAATGCAGGTGTCATGCGGTACTCCTCGAAAAAGGGTCACGTCGAATGCTTGTGAAACTCATAAATCATTTCGTGACCGGATTTTCAAACCGCATGAAAGTAATTTTCGTATAGAGACATGCTTTGTCGCGGACAGACAAGTCGTGTCGCGAATAATGAAAATCGACGAGGGGTATTTTCATCCGCTGTAGCGGAAGAGATAGAGCTTCTGGGGGGACAGGTGAAGGTTGAGTGCGGTTCTGTAGGAGCGAGGCTTGCCCGCGATGGCGTCGTTTCTGACACAGCGCGGGGCCCCGATAATCGCGAGCAAGCTTCGCTCCTACAGAAGCTTGCTCGTCCCGGGGGTGATACGGCTGACCCATTGTAGGAGCGAGGCTTGCCCGCGATAGCGTCGTCCCTGACTCACCGCGGTGGCCCAATCGCGAGCAAGCTTCGCTCCTACAAAGGCAGGTTATTTGACGACTTTGCCCACACCGCGCCCACGTGGGTCGGAGGCCGTTTCCAGCTGGCTGCCGGTGACCCGGATCGCCTGGATATCGCCCATCTCCCAGCCCTGGTCTTCCAGGGTGTAGCCCATGGCCTTCAGCTCATCGGCAACCTTGCCGCTGAGCGGCGCATAGGCGTCGAAGTAAATGGTGTCCTTGGGCAGCAACTGGTGATGCACGCGCTGCGCGGCCACGGCTTTTTCCAGCGGCAGGTTGAAGTCGTAGAGGTTGTTCAGCACCTGGAAGATCGAGGTGAAGATCCGCGACCCGCCCGGCGTGCCCAGCACCAGGGTGACCTTGCCGTCGCGGGTCACCAGGCTCGGGCTCATGGACGACAGCATGCGCTTGCCCGGCGCGATGGCATTGGCATCACCGCCGACCACGCCAAAGGCGTTGGCCACCCCGGGCTTGGCACTGAAGTCGTCCATTTCGTCGTTGAGCAGGAACCCCGCGCCCTTCACCACCACGCCGCTGCCATAGTCCCAGTTGAGGGTGTAGGTATTGCTCACCGCGTTGCCGTCGGCATCGACGATGGAGAAGTGGGTGGTCTGGTGCCGCTCCAGGCCCGGGCGGACTTTTTCGGTGGGCGAGATGGCCGTCGGGTTGATCTCGGCGGCGCGTTTTTTCAGGTAGGCCGGGTCGGTCAGTTGCTTGACCGGCACCTCGGAGAACGCCGGGTCGCCGAGGTAATCGGCGCGGTCGGCGAACACGCGCTTTTCGATTTCCGCCAGCAGGTGGATGTACTTGGCCGAGTTCAGCTCGACGCCCTTGAAGTCCGCCGTGCGCTCTTCCTTGATGGTCATCAGCTGCGCCAAGGCCACGCCGCCGGAGCTGGGTGGCGGCGCGGTGTACAGGGTATTGCCGCGCCAGTTGACCTGCAGCGGCTCACGCCAGGCGACCTTGTAGTCCTGCAGGTCCTGCTTGGTGATCAGGCCTTTGTCGGCCTGCATCTGCGCCACCAGCAGGTCGGCGGTCTTGCCTTCGTAGAATTCCTTGACGCCCTGGTCGGCGATGCGCTCCAGGGTCGCGGCCAGCTCTGGCTGGCGGAAGGTTTCGCCGGATTTCATGCTGCCGAAATAGTCGCCGAAGTTGGTGCTGTCCTTGAACAGCTTCAGCGCGTCCTCGCGGTACTGGTACTGCTTGTCGGCGACCTTGAAGCCGTTTTTCGCATAGCCCACCGCCGGGGTGATCAGCTCGCTCCAGGGTAGCTTGCCGAACTTCTTGTGCGCTTCCCACAGGCCCATCACCGTGCCCGGCACCCCCGCGGCGCGCGCGCCGACCAGGCTGAGGTTCTCGATGACCTCGCCTTTTTCGTTCAGGTACATGTCACGGGTCGCGGCCTTGGGCGCGGTTTCGCGGTAGTCGAGGAAGTAGGGTTTGCCGTCGATGAACAGGGTCATGAAACCGCCGCCGCCAATGTTGCCAGCCTCGGGGTAGGTCACCGCCAGGGTGAAGGCGGTGGCGACCGCGGCATCCACCGCGTTGCCGCCCTTCTTGAGAATCTGCGCCGCGACGTCGGCGCCATACTGGTTCGGCGCGGCGACCGCGCCACCTTCCAGCAACGCGGCGAAGGCCGGCGAGCTGGCGGCGATGGCCGCTGTCAGAGCCAGGGTCTTAAACAGAACAATGCGCATAAGGTCCGTCCTTTTATTGTTTTTTGGCAGGTCGAACGATAGGGGCAAGATCGGGGGCGGAGCAATCGGCAAATAAAAACGGCCGCTTGAAGCGGCCGTCTGGCGAGGGGAGGAGTGACGGTGGCGACGGTGCCGCGCTTGAGGTCGTCACGACCGTACCGGTCGATCGTGGCCCGAGCCTGCAGCAGCGGCTACAGGATCACGCTGCCCGTGTAGCCGCTGCCGAGCCTGCGAGGCTGCGATCGGCAACGCCGTTGCCGCAAAACCTGAATCCGCGAACTGCCTGGAAAAAAGCGCCAGCCGGTTTACGACGGCTACGCCGCCGAGCGCAGCCTCGCTGGCGCTCGACAGCGGCTACAGGGATAGCGGCTCAGACCATCTCGTGGCGAATCCACTCCAGCACCGAGGTGCGCCGCGGTACCCAGCCCAGCCGTTCGCGGGCGTTCTTGCCGCGCACGCGGCTGTTGGAGCCCAGGCCGTAGTTGGCCATCTCGTAGCCCCATTCGGCTTCGGCGTCGGCCAGCGGCCAGTCCTGCGGCGCGCCGAGGTGCAGGGCCTGGGCCATGGCGGTGGTCATGTCGATGAACGAGGCTTCACCGCTTTCGACGAAGTAGAAGGTGCCCGGGATGTTGCGGGTCAGCGCCAGCAGGTACAGCGCCACCACGTCTTCGATATGCACGTTGGACCAGATGTTCTGCCCCGGACCGACATGCCGCACCACGCCACTGTTGCGCGCCTGCTTGAGCAGCCGCGGCAGCTGCACGCTGTCGCGTTTCACCCCGAGGCTGTGGCCGTAGATCAGGGTATTGCAGAGCACCGCCGAGTTGACCCCGTCCCTGGCCGCGGCCAGCACCAGGTTGTCGATGGCCACGCGCGCGGCCTTGTCGACGGTGGGCTCTGGCAGGTTGTTTTCCTGATAGACGACTTCGCTGACCTTGCCGCCCGAAGCGTCGCCGACAATGCTCGAACCGCTGGTGTGCAGGAAGACTTTATTGGAGCCCTTGAGGGCCGCGATCAGGACTTCCACCGCGCCACGATGGTCGCTGCTGGCGGCGTTGATCACCGCGTCGGCGGCACGCGCCTGTTCGGTCAGCACGGCGCTGTCGTCCAGGCTGCCGAGCACCGGCTTGATGCCCAGGGCAGTGAGTTCGGCGGCCTGTTCGGCGCTGCGCACCAGGCCGGTGACTTGATGGCCGGCCTGGACCAGGCCGGTGGCGATGGAGCCGCCGATAAAACCCGCGGCGCCGGTAACGAATACATTCATGGAGAAACTCCCTGGGTGGATAAGTGATGGCGCCAGTATCGGCGGGCGACTCCTGCCGAAACAGGCAGGCTGGCCCAAATCACTCTTGCGCAGGGATCACGAATCAGGGATCAGCCTTCCCACGGGAATTGATCGCTGCAGGAGCTGGCTTGCCAGCGATGGCATCTGCCCGGGCGGTGCAAGGCAAGCCGGCTCCTCCTACAGCAGAAAGGCCTCAGCCTTCGAACAGCGGGTTGGCGTAATCGGCCAGCTTGCCCTGGATAAAGTCGAGGAAGCACTGGATGCGCAGAGCCAGCTGCGAGTTACGGTAGTAGACGGCGTTGATCGGCTGGCGATAGCCGCTGTTGAACTCCGAGAGGATCGGCGTGAGGCGCCCGGTGCGGATGTCGTCGATGGTCATGAAGTGCGACAGGCAGGCAATGCCCTGCCCTTCCAGCGCCAGGTGGCGCACCGTCTCACCGCTGGAGGCGCTGATGCCCGGCTGGATCGGCCAGCGGTCGCCGTGCACATGGCGCAGCGGCCAGTGGTTGAGGGTTTCGGTCTGGGTGAAACCCAGCAGGGTATGTTCGCTCAGCTCGGCCACGGTGCCGGGTGTGCCGTGCTGCTTCAGGTAGTCGGGGCTGGCGAGGATGTGCAGCGGGCTGCAACCGAGCGAGCGCGCATGCAGGGTCGAGTCCGCCAGGGTGCCGATGCGGATCGCGATATCGGTGCTCTGTTCCAGCAGGTCGATGATCAGGTCGTTGCTGTTGAGCTCCAGCTGGATGTCCGGGTACAGGCTACGGAACTCGGCGATGTAGGGCACGATGGCGTGCAGCATGAACGGCGAGGCGGCGTTGATCCGCAGGCGCCCGGATGGGGTCTGCTGGCGCGACGACAGGCGTTCTTCGAGTTCGTCCATCTGGTCGAGGATCAGCTTGGCCTGCTCGAAGAAGTACTTGCCCTCTTCGGTCAGGTCCATGCGCCGCGTGGTGCGGTTGATCAGCGTGGTATCGAGCTTGGCTTCCAGGCGCGACAGGGTGCGGCTGACCGCCGACGGCGTCTGCCCGACCTGCTCGGCCGCCGCGGAAATCGAACCGCATTCGATGACGCAGACGAAGATCTGGAGTTCGTCGGATCTGGCTTTCACGTAAGTCCTCTATCTCGGTTGGGCGCCCTGTAGCCGCTGCCGCAGGCTGCGATAAGGCCGAAGGCCTTCAGCGATCTCACGACCTTGCGCCCCCTTCGGTGGCGATCGCAGCCTGCGGCAGCGGCTACAGGTCCCACATCGGGCTCGCGGCACGCCACCGATAGTAGCCGGATTTACGCGGGGAGGTTGAACACCGCCTTGAGGTGTTCTTCGTAGCGCTGCACATCGGCTTCGATGTTCGGCCGTTTCATCACGTCGACGCAAAGGAAGGTCGGCAGGCCGCGCATGCCGAGGAACTGGTTGGCCTTGTGGAACGGGAAGTACACCGCGTCCACGCCCTTGGCTTCGAAGAAGTCGGTCGGGTCGTCGAAGGCTTGCTGCGGCGCGTTCCAGGTCAGCGACAGCATGTACTGCTTGTCGTGGATCAGGCCGCCGCTGCCGTATTTCTGCGAGGCGTCGGAGCGGGTGCGGCCGTCGCTGGCGTAGAGGCTGCCGTGGCCCTCGGTGAAGACTTCGTCGATGTACTTTTTCACGATCCAGGGCGCGCCCATCCACCAGCCCGGCATCTGGTAGACGATCACGTCGGCCCAGAGGAACTTGGCCACTTCTTCCTTGATGTCGTAGCCCTCGTCGATGTGGGTGACTTTGACGTCCACGCCGCCACGGTCCAGCACCGACACCGCGGCTTCATGCAGGGTCGCGTTGTAGCGGCCATCGGAGTGGGCGAACTTCTTGCCACCGTTGAGCAACAGTACTTTTTTCATGATCCAGCCTCATCAGGGACAACCCTTTGGCGCTGCGCTGCAGGGCCGGGTCGAGAAGATTAAAAACGATGGGGCGGAGAATATCGTTGAAAGACGATATGAATAAGCGCGATCCAGGCAAAAAGCATTTGACCAATACGCACGAATAGACGGCGGATTCGTGTCGTAGAATTTTTAAAACTCCCTTACCCAGGAACCGCCCCATGTCCGAACAGCACGGCTTTATCCTCCACGCCAAGACCCGCCCGGAAATGTCCGAGGCCTTCGAAGCGCTGTTTCGCGCCTATGTCGAGCCAAGCCGCGCCGAGCCCGGCTGCATCGAGTACCACATGCTGCGCGACCAGCAGGACCCGAGCCTGTTCATCTTCTACGAGATCTGGGAATCCCAGGCGCACCTGGACGTGCACGCCAACCTGCCGCACATGAAGGCGTTCTTCGACAAGCGCATGGATTACCTGGAACGCGACTTCGATATCCGCCGCATCGACATGCTCAGCCCGTCGTCCGCTAGCCGCTGATCAGCAGGTGAGCACCAAGCAGGCCCAGGCCGCTGAAAAACACCCGCTTGAACAGCACGGCGCTGATGCGCTGGCGCAGCGCCTGACCCAACCACATGCCGAGCAGGGCCGGGATCAGCGCCAGCAGCGAGGCGCTGAGTTCGCCGCCGCCCAGGGCTCCGCGCCAGTACAGGCCGGCCGCCAGGGCCAGGGTCGAAACGGTGAACGACAGCCCCAGGGCCTGCACCAGTTCGTCCTTGTGCAGCCCCAGCGCCTGCAGATAAGGCACCGCCGGAATCACGAACACCCCGGTGGCCGAGGTGATGACGCCCGTCACCAGGCCACAGGCCGGGCCCAGCCAGGCTTCCATTCGCGGCCGCAGCCGCAGGGTTGGCAGCAGCAGTCCGCTCAGGGCATAGAGCAATAACGCCGCCCCCAGCGCCCGTACTACCCAGCGCCCGCCGTCGATGCCCAACCACAGGCTGCCCAGGCCGGTGCCGATAAAGATCGCCAGCAGCATCGGCCACAAGCGCTTGAGCAAGCCTCGCAAATGCCCGCCAAACGCCAGTTGCCAGACATTGGTCAGGGTCGCCGGAATGATCAGTAAGGCCGCAGCCTGCGTCGGCGCCATAGCCAGGCCGAGCAGGCCCATGGCAATGGTCGGCAGGCCGAGGCCGATCACGCCCTTGATCATGCCGGCCAGGACAAAGGTGCCGATCACCAGCAGGGACAGGAGCAAACCGAGGTTCTGGTAAAACGCGAGGGAAGTGTTCATGGCGCTATCCTGCGCCGACGGTGGTGGGCTGAAAATCTGCCATATACTGAGGCAGCCTCTTGCTTGGCGAGAGGCTGGAGATTTTCAGTGGCTGTGATGGCCCTATCGCGGGCAAGCCTCGCTCCTACAGGTATTGCACTGTCCTTGTAGGAGCGAGGCTTGCCCGCGATAGCCGCGCAGCGGCGCTTTCAAGGGACCCGCCCCATGCACTTCGACCTGACCGACCTGCGCCTGTACCTGAACATCCTCGACGCCGGCAATATCACCGCCGGCGCCAGCCGCAGCCATTTGTCCCTGGCCGCCGCCAGTGCGCGGATCCGCGCCATGGAGGCCTCCCTGGGCACCGAATTCCTCCAGCGTGGCCGCCGTGGCGTCAGCCCGACACCCGCCGGCAAGGCCCTGGCCCAGCATGCGCGCGGCCTGCTGCAACAGGCCGAACACCTGCGCCAGGACCTGGCCGAATACGCCCGGGGCGTCAAAGGCCAGGTACGCCTGTTGTGCAACACCACGGCGATCACCGAATACCTGCCGGAGCCGCTGGCGGACTTTCTCTGCGCCCACCCCAACCTCGATATCGACCTGCAGGAACTGCCCAGCCTGCGCATCACCCACGCCCTGCGCCAGGGCGCGGCGGACCTGGGAATAGTGTCCGACGCGGTGGATACCCAGGACTTGCAGACCCTGGCCTTTCGCGACGACCCGCTGGTGCTGGTCCTGCCCGCCAACCACCTGCTGGCGGACGGTCGGGCAGTGAGTTTCAGCGACAGCCTGCACCACAACTATATCGGCCTCGCCGCCCACAGCGCCCTGGCCGTGTACCTGGAAGAACAGGCCCTGCACCTGGGGCTGCGGATGCCGATCCGCATCCGCGCCGATGGCTTCGATGGAGTGATGCGCATGGTCGCCCGGGGCGCCGGGCTGGCGGTGGTGCCCCGGGCCGCCGTCGAACGCCGGGGGCCGGATGCCTCGCTCACAGTGCTGCCGCTGATGGAGGCCTGGGCGCAACGCAAGTTGCTGCTCTGTGCCCGCGACTTCAACGCCCTGCCCGCCTACGCCAAGGCTCTCCTGGAAACCCTGGGCCAACTGTAGGAGCAGCCGGTCGACGCTCGATTGCTCGCGATAGCGTTCGTCGCGACACTGCGGTGAATGGCCGCTGCGCGGATCGCGAGCAAGCTTCGCTCCTACAGGTTTGGGGTCAGACCTTGGACAGCGCCCCTGCCGGCGCCCGGGATTTCCTGAAGAACAGCCAGTAGGCCAGGGTCAGGATCGCCAGGAAGGGCACGCCGAACACCAGGGTCATCTTGAAGGCTTCGGTGAAGTAGGTGGTGATCATCACCGCGCCCATCAGCACCAGGCCCAGCAGTGTGCTCCAGGGGAACAGGCGCATGCGGAACGACAGCGGCTGCTCGCCATGGCGCTGGTGGTAACGGCGGAAGCAGTAGTGGGTGAGAAAGATCATGAACCAGGTGAAGATCGCGCCGAACATCGAGATCGCCATCATCAGGGTGAACGAGCTTTCCGGGTACAGCACGTTGATCAGGGTCGCCAGGCCGATGCCGGAACTGGACAGCAGCAAGGCGTTCAGCGGGATGCCGGACTTGCTCAGGGCGCCCATGGACTTCGGTGCATAACCGCCGCGGGACAGGCTGAACATCATGCGCGTGGTGATGTACAGCTGGCTGTTCATCGCCGACAACGCGGCGATCAGGATCACGAAGTTCATCACCCCGGTGGCGCCGGGAATGCCGATGGTCTGCATCACCGTGACGAACGGGCTCTGCGCCTTGCCGGCCTGGACCCACGGCACGATGGCCAGCATCAGCGCCAGGGTCAGCAGGTAGAACACCACCAGCCGCACCATGGTCGCGCGGAAGGCCTTTTTCACCGCGCGCTGCGGGTCCTCGGCCTCGCCGGCGGCCACCGCGATCATCTCCACGCTCAGGTAGCTGAAGATCGAGACGATCACCGCGATCCACATGCCCTGCACGCCGTTGGGGAAAAAGCCGCCGTGGACGCTGTAGTTGTGCAGGCCGTAGTCGGCATTGCCGGAGCCGAACACCACGTACACCGCAAGGATGATGAAGCCGACGATGGCGGCGATCTTGATGGTGGAGAACCAGTATTCGAAGTTGCCGAAGGTTTTCACGCTGATGGCGTTGAGCAGGATCAGCACGCTGGAGAACGAGACGATCCACACCCATTCCGGCACGTGGGCGAACCAGTACTTCATGTACATGGCGATGGCCGTGACCTCGGCGCCGACCGCCAGCACAATGGCCGCCCAGTAGGCGTAGCGCACCAGGAACCCGGCCAGCGGGCTGATGTAGAACTCGGCGTAGGCGCCGAAGGAACCGGAGGTGGAATGGGCCACGGTCATTTCCGCCAGGCAGCCCATCAGCAGCAGGGTGATCAGCGCGCCGATGGCGTAGCTGAGCAGCACGCTGGGGCCGGCATAACCGATGGCGTAGGCGCTGCCCATGAACAGCCCGGTGCCGATTGCCCCGCCGATGGCGATCATGCTCATCTGCCCGGCCGTGAGCTGGCGGCGCAAGCCCTGTTCACGGTTGGAAATCGCTGCAAAACCCTTGTTGGTCGTGGTCACGTTCATCAGCCTCTTATTATTGTGTGCACGCGTTGATCGGTGTCGCGAGCCGTCCCTGGCCGGTTCTGGTATCACCCTGTAGCCGCTGGCGCAGCCTGCGATCGAGGCCGCAGGACTCGCATTCCCAGGCGCCGCGGTCTATCCGGCAGACCATGGACTCAGGATTTGCGACGGCTGCGCCGCCGATCGCAGGCTGCGGCAGCGGCTACAGGTAGCGGGTTTCAGGTCACGCTGTGGCGGATCTGGAACTGCGGCTCGGCCCAGGTTTTTTCGTCGAGGATTTCACCGAGGATCTGCACCGCGTCCCAGACTTCGCTGAAGCGGGTATACAGCGGCGTGAAGCCGAAGCGCATGATCCGCGGTTCGCGGTAGTCGCCGATCACGCCCCGGGCAATCAGGGCCTGGATCACCGCATAACCTTCGGGGTGCTCGAAGCTGACATGGCTACCGCGCTTGTCGTGTTCACGCGGGGTCACCAGCTTCAGGCCATGGGCCGCGCAGCGCTGCTCCACCAGTTCGATGAACAGGTCGGTCAGGGCCAGGGACTTGCGGCGCAGGCTGGCCATGTCGGTCTGCTCGAAGATCTCCAGGCCGCACTCGACCATGGCCAGCGAGGTGATCGGCTGGGTGCCGCACAGGTAGCGGGCGATGCCGCTGCTCGGCCGGTATTGCGCTTCCATGTCGAACTGCCGCGCGTGGCCGAACCAGCCGGACAGCGGCTGCTTGACCAGGTCGCAGAGCGCCGGCGAAACCCAGGCGAAGGCCTGGGAGCCCGGGCCGCCGTTGAGGTATTTGTAGGTGCAGCCGATGGCGTAGTCGGCGCCGGCCTGCTTCAGGTCCACCGGCACCGCGCCGGCGGAGTGGGCCAGGTCCCACAGGCTCAGCGCGCCGCATTCGTGGGTCAGCGCAGTCACCGCCGGCATGTCGTGCATGTAGCCGGTCTTGTAGTTGACGTGGGTGAGCATGACCACCGCGGTGTCTTCGCCAATGGCCTGGGGCAGTTCCTCGGGGCTGTCCACCAGGCGCAGGGAATAACCCTGCTGGAGCATCTCGGTCAGGCCTTCGGCGATGTACAGGTCAGTGGGAAAGTTGCTGCTCTCGCTGACGATCACCCGCCGCTGCGGCGCCTTGAGCGCCTGCACGCGCAAGGCAGCGCTGAGCACCTTGAACAGGTTGATCGAGGTGGTATCGGTGATCACCACTTCGTTGGCATCGGCGCCGATCAGTTTGGCCAGGCGGTCGCCGAGGCGCTGCGACAGGTCGCGCCAGCCGGCGGTGTTCCAGCTGCGGATCAGGCCATTGCCCCACTCCTCGGCAATCACCTGCTGCGCCCGTTGCAGGGCCGCCACCGGGCGCGCGCCGAGGGAGTTGCCGTCGAGATAGATCACCCCGTCGGGCAGCGCGAACTGGTGGCGCAGCGGTGCCAGCGGGTCCTGTGCGTCGAGGGCCAGGCAGTGGTTTCTTGTTGTCATGGGAGGTCCTGTTTTCACTATGGCGTGCGACAGCGCACACAACGCCGGAGTCGGCATCGGCAGCTGCACGGTGAAGAAATAATGAACGAAGCCCTGGAGAATTTTCGTGCAAAATGCGCTATGAGAGCGGCACAGCCTCGAAGATTATTCGACTACAACTTAAAAAAACGCGGATAAATGCCAACCATGATTCTCGACTCGACAGACCTGCGAATCCTGCACTTCCTGCAACAGGACGGCCGTATCAGCAACCAGGAGCTGGCGGAGAAAGTCGCCCTCTCGCCCTCGGCCTGCCTGCGGCGCCTGCGCCTGCTGGAGGGCGAAGGCATCATCAGCGGCTATCGCGCGGTACTCAACGCCGAGCGCCTGGGGATCGAGCTGGAGGCCATCGTCCATGTGTCGCTGCGCCAGGACGTGGCGGACTGGCACGAGACCTTTATCAAGAAGGTCCAGCAGTGGCCGGAAGTGGTGACCGCCTATGTGATCACCGGCGCCAGCAACTATGTGCTGCGGGTCCAGGCGCGCAACCTCAAGCACTTCTCGGATTTCATCGTCAATCACCTGAACCGCACGTCCGGGGTCACTGACATCCGCTCGGAAATCGTCCTGCAGAAAATCAAGGAACAGGACGGCCTGCTCGACCTGGTGCTGCGCAAGTAAAACGGCTGGCCTGTGGGGCACAGGCCACTAGAAACTGCCCAGGCGCCGCGCATCGTGGCGCTGCAGGGTGACGCTGGGCGACTCGCCGAACAGCTTGCGGTATTCGGCGGAGAACCGCCCCAGATGGCTGAAGCCCCAGCCCAGGGCGATTTCGGAAATGGTCCGCGCCGAGCCGTGTTCGAGGATCTCCTGGCGCACCGCGTTGAGCCGGTACTTCTTCAGGTAGACCATCGGCGACAGGGCGAAATACTTCTTGAAGGCCTCGAACAGCTTGAAGCGCGAGACCCCGGCGGCGGCCTCCAGGTCCTCCAGGCACAGCGGCTCTCGGGCGTTGGCGTGAATGTACTGGCGGGCGCGGACCAGGTAGTGGGGCAACTTGACCTCCAGCACCTCGCGCAGCTCCGCCGAGTAGTTGTTCGGCTGGGCCAGGATCAGGCCCTTGATCAAGGAGCTTTCCAGGTCGCGGGTGAAGGCCAGCTGTTCGTACAGCTCGCTGCTGCGCTCCAGTTCGGCGATGAAATAGCGCGCCATGCGCCACCAGGACGCCGACGCCCCTTCCACCGCATCCATCACCGCCTCGAAACGCAGCGGCGCATCCGGCGGCCGTTGCAGCAAGGCCTCCAGCGCTTCGCTCATGGCCGCCCGGGTAATCACCACCTGGACTTTGCGGCAGTCGCCGGAGATCGCCAGCATCTGGCTTTCGTTGGGCGCGATGATCACCCCCTGGTCGCGGTTGGAACGCAGCAGCCGGCCATCCTTGCTCAACTCCTGATCGCCGCTCAGCGGCAGGCTCAGGCTGTAGCTGCTGAAGCGCTCGGCGTCTTCGATATCGATGGTGACGTCGGTGCCGTATTCGATGGTGCCCAGGGTCGTGGCCCGCGACTTGAACACGTTGGCGCTGTGGTGAAAGCGGATGCGCTCGGGGGTACTGGTTTCGAGCCGGTGCGGCCCGCAAATGCCAGACATCCAGCTTCTCGCCCCCTCGAGGTCGTAGCGATCGATACGAATATCGCGAAACTGCGAATCAGCCTTGCTATTCATCACGGCGCACCCACGGCAATATTTTTTTGCGCGCTCTGACGGCGCGTCTGATTTGAAGTCCTGACCTGCAAGAGCAAGTTTTGCGCCACCGTCCGGCACTGCCAACCGACTGGATAGCAATCGCCAACTAAGTGGATAGAGCCCATCCACCCGGTGCGCAAACCCCACGCAAGACTGCGCCAAACAGTAGCTCATCGCGACATCGCGGTGCAGCCGTTGATCGCCTGGGGCGCCGGCCGTGGGTATTCAGCCCCCAGGTGTTACCCCCCGCGCCCGCAGGAGCGAGGCTTGCCCGCGATGGGTACGGCGCGCTTTGGCGGATGCACCGCGTGATCGTTTATCGCGAGCAAGCTTCGCTCCTACAGAAGCCCTCAGCGCCATTCAATTTTATGGATGGCCTTGGCCGACTAAACGGATAGCCACCCCTGCCCCGCACTCCCTCTAATGCACCCACTGATTGGCCTGAATAAAACCGTATCTATAAAAAAGGTAATCACTCATGAGTGGTGCAAGAAACACAGAACAATGGAAAAGCTTCATCGACGGCTGCCTGGACTTTCGTCCGGACGACGGCGTGTTCCGCATCGCCCGGGACATGTTCACCGAGCCCGAGCTGTTCGACCTGGAGATGGAACTGATCTTCGAGAAGAACTGGATCTACGCCTGCCACGAAAGCGAGCTGGCCAACAACCACGACTTCGTGACCCTGCGCGCCGGGCGCCAGCCGATGATCATCACCCGCGACGGCGAAGGCCGGCTCAACGCGCTGATCAACGCCTGCCAGCACCGCGGCACCACCCTGACCCGGGTCGGCAAGGGCAACCAGTCCACCTTCACCTGCCCGTTCCACGCCTGGTGCTACAAGAGCGACGGGCGCCTGGTGAAGGTCAAGGCGCCGGGGGAATATCCCGAGGGCTTCGACAAGGCCACCCGCGGCCTGAAGAAGGCCCGCATCGACAGCTACAAGGGCTTTGTCTTCATCAGCCTCGACGTCCATGCCGACAACTCCCTGGAGGACTTCCTCGGCGATGCCAAGGTGTTCTTCGACATGATGGTCGCCCAGTCGCCCACCGGTGAACTGGAAGTCCTGCCCGGCAAGTCCGCCTACACCTACGACGGCAACTGGAAACTGCAGAACGAGAACGGCCTCGACGGTTATCACGTGAGCACCGTGCACTACAACTACGTGGCCACGGTGCAGCACCGCCAGCAGGTCAACAGCGAAAACGGCGGCGCCAGCGCCACCCTCGACTACAGCAAGCTCGGCGCCGGCGACGCCAACACCGACGACGGCTGGTTCGCCTTCAACAACGGCCACAGCGTGCTGTTCAGCGACATGCCCAACCCGTCGGTGCGCTCCGGCTACGCCACCATCATGCCGCGGCTGGTGGAAGAGTACGGCCAGGAAAAGGCCGAATGGATGATGCACCGCCTGCGCAACCTCAACATCTACCCGAGCCTGTTCTTCCTCGACCAGATCAGCTCGCAGCTGCGGATCATCCGCCCGTTGGCTTGGAACAAGACCGAGATCATCAGCCAGTGCATCGGGGTCAAGGGCGAGTCCGACGCCGATCGGGAAAACCGCATCCGCCAGTTCGAGGACTTCTTCAACGTCTCGGGCATGGGCACCCCCGACGACCTGGTGGAATTCCGCGAAGCCCAGCGCGGCTTCCAGGGCCGCCTGGAACGCTGGAGCGATATCTCCCGGGGCAGCCACCGCTGGGCAACCGGGCCGACCCGCAACAGCGAGGCCATCGGCATCCAGCCGGCCATGACTGGCACCGAATTCACCCACGAAGGGCTGTACGTCAATCAGCATCGCAACTGGCAGAAATTCCTCCTCGACGGGCTGGCCAGACAATCCCTGAAACTGCGTGAGGTGTGAACATGAGTGCGCAACTGCAATACCGTATCGAGCAGTTTTTCTACCGCAAGTCGGAGCTGTGCGACGCCCAGGACTGGGACGCCTACCTCGAACTCTTCGACCCGCAGAGCGAGTTCCACCTGCCGCAGTGGGATTCCGAGCATGTCTACACCACCGACCCGAAACGCGGCATGTCGCTGATCTACTACGCCAACCGCTCGGGCCTGGAAGACCGGGTGTTCCGTATCCGCACCGGCAAGGCCGCCTCGACCATTCCGATGCCGCGCACCCTGCACAACATCAGCAACGTGCGGATCGCCGAGCAGGCCGATGGCAGCCTGCAAGTGCGGCTGAACTGGCACACGCTGTTCTATCGCCTGGCCACCGCCGAGCAGTTCTTCGGCCATGCCACCTACAACCTCAAGCCCCACGGCGACAGCTGGCTGATCACCCGCAAGCATGTGCTGCTGCTCAACGACACCATCAACTCGGTGCTCGATTTCTACCACCTCTGACGGAGACCGGGCATGAACCACAAGGTCGCGTTCAGCTTTGCCGATGGCAAGACGCTGTTCTTCCCTGTACACGCCAACGAAATACTGCTCGACGCCGCCCTGCGCAACGGCATCAAGATCCCCCTCGACTGCCGCGAAGGCGTCTGCGGCACCTGCCAGGGCCGCTGCGAATCCGGCAACTACAGCCAGGACTACGTGGACGAGGAAGCCCTCTCCAGCACGGACCTGGAGCAGCGCAAGATGCTCAGTTGCCAGACCCGGGTGCAGTCCGATGCCACCTTCTACTTCGATTTCGATTCCAGCCTGTGCAGCGCCGCAGGCCCCGCACAGCTGGGCGCTACAGTCAGCGAAGTGCGCCAGGTCTCCGACAGCACGGCGATCCTGCAACTGCAGCTCGACCAGGATCAGGCGGCGCTGGACTTCCTGCCGGGGCAGTACGCCCGGCTGTCGGTCCCCGGCACGTCGAGCAAGCGCTCCTACTCGTTCGCCAACCGCTCGGGCAGCCAGCAGCTGCAATTCCTCGTGCGCCTGCTGCCCGACGGGGCCATGAGCAACTACATCCGCGAACGTTGCCAGGTCGGCGACCGTATCGAGCTGGAGGCGCCGCTGGGCGCCTTCTACCTGCGCCATATCGTCCGGCCGCTGGTGCTGGTGGCCGGCGGCACCGGGTTGTCGGCGCTGCTGGCGATGCTCGAACAACTGGTCGCCGACGGCTGTACCCAGCCGGTGCACCTGTACTACGGGGTGCGCAACGTCGCCGACCTGTGCGAAACCGCGCGTATCGAGGCTTATGCCGACCAACTGCCGGGCTTTCGCTACACTGCGGTGATCAGCGAGCCGGCGGCGGACTGGCCGGGCAAGCGTGGTTACATCGCCGAGCATTTCGATTGCAGCGAACTGCGCGATAGCCCGGTGGACATGTACGTCTGCGGACCGCCACCGATGGTCGAGTCGATCAAGAACTGGCTGCAAGATCAGCAACTTGAGAGCGTTCAGCTGTATTACGAGAAGTTCACCGAGAGTAATATCTGATCCGTCCGCCGTCAGCCGCGATCTGGCCGCGAACACGGACAGATCCGATAACAATGAGAAGAGAGCGTGATTAGTGGATGAAATCCTGAAACCCGGCGAACTCAAGCGTGGCTTGAAGAACCGCCATATCCAGCTGATTGCCCTGGGCGGGGCGATCGGCACCGGACTGTTCCTTGGCTCCGCCGGCGTGCTCAAGTCCGCCGGCCCTTCGATGATCCTCGGTTATGCGATTGCCGGGTTCATCGCCTTCCTGATCATGCGCCAGCTTGGCGAAATGATCGTCGAGGAGCCGGTGGCCGGGTCCTTCAGCCACTTCGCGCACAAGTACTGGGGCGGTTACTTCGGCTTTCTCGCCGGCTGGAACTACTGGGTGCTCTACGTGCTGGTGGGCATGGCCGAACTCACGGCCGTGGGCAAGTACGTGCAGTTCTGGTGGCCGGAAATCCCGTCCTGGGTCAGCGCGGCGGTGTTCTTCGTGCTGGTCAACCTGATCAACATGATGAACGTGAAGTTCTTCGGCGAAGCCGAGTTCTGGTTCGCCATCATCAAGGTGGTGGCCATCATCGGCATGATCGCCCTCGGCTGCTACATGCTGGCCAGCGGCAGCGGCGGCCCGCAGGCCGCGGTGAGCAACCTGTGGAGCCACGGCGGGTTCTTCCCCAATGGCGGCACCGGCCTGCTGATGGCCATGGCCTTCATCATGTTTTCCTTCGGCGGCCTGGAGCTGGTGGGCATCACCGCCGCCGAGGCCAGCGAGCCACGCAAGGTGATCCCCAAGGCGATCAACCAGGTGGTGTACCGGGTGCTGATCTTCTACGTCGGCGCCCTCACCGTGCTGCTGTCGCTGTACCCCTGGGACCAGTTGCTGCAGACCCTCAACGCTTCCGGCGACTCCTATAGCGGCAGCCCGTTCGTGCAGATCTTTGCCCTGATCGGCAGCGACACCGCGGCGCACATCCTCAACTTCGTGGTCCTGACCGCGGCGCTGTCGGTCTACAACAGCGGCGTGTACTGCAACAGCCGCATGCTCTACGGCCTGGCCGAACAGGGTGACGCGCCCAAGGCGATGATGAAGCTGAACAAACAGGGGGTGCCATTGCTGGCCCTGGGCGTCTCGGCGCTGATCACCCTGCTCTGCGTGGTGGTCAACTACCTGGCGCCGCAGGAAGCGCTGGAGCTGCTGATGGCCCTGGTTGTCGCGTCCCTGATGATCAACTGGGCACTGATCAGCCTGACCCACCTGAAGTTCCGCAAGTCCATGGGCCAGCAAGGCATAGTGCCGTCGTTCAAGACCTTCTGGTTCCCGTTCAGCAACTACCTGTGCCTGGCCTTCATGCTGATGATCGTCAGCGTGATGCTGATGATTCCCGGGATCCGGGTTTCGGTCTACGCGATCCCGGTGTGGGTCGCGCTGATCTGGGTGTTCTACCGCCTGCGGGTGGCCAGGGCTGGTACTCGGGCGGTGGCCTGACAACGGCGGCGCGCCCATCGCGGGCAAGCCTCGCTCCTACAGAAACGGAGCTTGCTCGCGATGAACATCGTTACCGTAGGAGCGAGGCTTGCCCGCGATGAACGATGACACGGTGGCCCTGATTACAACGCCACTGATTCAGCCAACAAAAAGGCCCGGCATTCGATGAATGCCGGGCCTTTTTGCTGGCCTGCCGCTTACAGCGTCGAGCGCACGCGCCACAGCTCGGGGAACAAGACGGTGTCGAGCATCTTGCGCAGGTAGCCGACGCCTTCGGTGCCGCCAGTGCCGGGCTGGAAGCCGATGATGCGTTCCACCGTGGTCACATGGCGGAAGCGCCACTGGCGGAAGGAATCCTCCAGGTCGATGAATTTCTCCGCCAGCTGGTACAGGTCCCAGTAGCGCGACGGGTCGGTGTAGACCTCGCGCCAGGCGGCTTCCACCGACGGGTCATGCTGGGTCGGCGCCTGGCTGTTCAGGGCCAGGCGCTCGGGGTCGATGGCCAGCCCGGCCTTGGCCATCAGGCCGATGGCTTCGTCGTACAGCGACGGCGTGGCGATCGCCAGCTCCAGCTCCTCGAGCAGTTCCGGACGATGGGCATGGGGGCGCAGCAAGGTCGCGCTCTTGTTGCCGAGGATGAACTCGATCTCGCGGTACTGGAACGACTGGAAGCCCGACGAGTGCCCCAGGTACGGGCGGATCGACTTGTACTCGGACGGGGTCATGGTCGCCAGCACCGCCCAGGCGTGCACCAGTTGGTCGAAGATCCGCGACACCCGCGCGAGCATCTTGAACGCCGACGGCAACTGGCCCTGATGCACGTGCTCGCGAGCCGCCTTGAGCTCGTGCAGCATCAGTTTCATCCACAGCTCCGAGGTCTGGTGCTGGATGATGAAGAGCATTTCGTTGTGGTCCGGCGACAAGGGGTGCTGGGCATTGAGGATGCGCCCCAGGTCCAGGTAGTCGCCGTAGCTCATGGAATTGGAAAAATTCAGTTCGGCGTTATGCCAGCCATCGGGCGGCGGGTTGCTCGAATAGGGACATTGACTCATCGCGTGGGCTCCTCATGTCAGGTCGCGGCTGATCGATCACCCGGCGCCAGTCTTGATCGAGGGCGCGTGGGGTCGAAGCTTTGTTGTTGTAAATACTATTGTAGGAATTATCGCGGCAAAGGCCGCAGGATGGCGCGCACCGGGCTCGCATCCAGATGGGCGAAACGCAGGGGCAGCGCGATCAGTTCGTAGTCGCCTTCGGCCACCTCGTCGAGCACTATGCCCTCGAGAATCGCCAGCCCATGGCGGGCCACGGCGTTATGGGCGTCCATGGTTTTCGATTGCTGCGGATCGAGGGACGGGGTGTCGATGCCGATCAGGCGCACGCCGTGGCTGGCCAGCAGCTCGACGGTTTCCTTGGCCACGGCGCTGAAGTCCGGATCCCAGGTGCTCAACGGCGCCTGGCGATAGGTGCGCAGCAGCACCCGCTCGGGCAGGTTGTCGAGGTGACCTTCCAGGTGTCGGGGCAATACCAGCGGGCCGCAGCCCAGGCAATGCACGACCCGGCACGGGCCGAGGTAGACATCCAGCGGCACCTCGCCGATCGGCGCGCCATCGGCGCTGTAATGCAGCGGCGCGTCGACATGGGCCCCGGTGTGCGGCGACAGGGTGATGCGCCCGACATTCACCGGGCACTCGGGTCCATACTGCCAGACCCGCTCTTCCTGGAACGGCGTGTCGCCAGGCCAGGTCGGGGTCGCGGTACTCAGGGGCGGGCTGATGTCCCACCAGCTTGGGGTTGTGTTCATAGCGCTGCTCTCGGCCACTTCGACCTGAATCATACGAGCGATGCCCGTGAAGATTCTTGCGAAATGCTCCGGCGACCGCGGAATCTTTCGCAAGAACTGCAAGGAAATCACTGATTCACGCTCGGAAATTTCAATGCAAACCGCGGCAACACTTCGCGGGCGGCTACTGCGTTTCTGGGCACCCCGATGTCGAGTACAGACAACTGATGGGGCGCCGGGCGCTATAGGGTGCGACTTCAGTTCTCAGCCAAGACCCCGGAGTCCTCATGACCGCGACTGCCCCCATCACCGTTCTGCGCGACACTCACCCGCTGCCGGTGCTCGATGCCTGCAAATGGGAAAAACTCGAAGGCGACCCGCACACCGTCAACCTCAACGCCTACACCAGCGAAGACGGCAGCAAGATCATGGGCACCTGGATCTGCACGCCCGGCAAATGGCGCGTGGACTACGTGAAATGGGAGTACTGCCATTTCCAGGAAGGTTACTGCGTGATCACCCCGGACGGCATGGACCCGATCCACTTGCGCGCCGGCGATATCTTCGTGGTCGAGCCGGGGATGAAAGGCACCTGGGAAGTGGTGGAGACCGTGCGCAAGTATTTCGTTTTCGCCTGACGCCCGAAAATGCGGGCCGCAGTTTTGCAAACTGACTGATCGGCCCGGCGAAGGACTTTCCACAAAACTTCAAGAGGCGCTCATATCATTGAAGAGTGCCTCTTTTTTTATAAAAACACAGTAATAAGGCGCACGCCCGCCATGCACTTCCCGGCTTAATGATATTGGCCAACCAGAAGTTCACTCATCTCATGCCCAGCGAATACAGACAGCCCACTTAAACTTCCAACAAGCTTGCTTAAACAAAAAAACCAAGCAGACGACCCACACTTAAAACTTTAGAAACTCTATTAATCCAACGACTAAAAAGGGGACGTCTCAACGTCCCCTTTTGCACATCCCGGTGCCTGGTGGTGTATCGGGCACTTAGTCTTTGGCTTTCGAGATTTTCCATGAGCCGGTATTGCCGTCCCGATTCAGATAGGGGGTCGTCGATACCGCATATTTGACGCCCTCGCCACTGGCATGCCCACAGGTATCCAGGAACCCGCCGCGCACGTCGTTGTAGCCATTCAGGAAGTGCACGACATCCCCCTCCCTCACCTTGAAATCCTTGGGATCTGAGGTATCGGCGAAGATTCGCCAGTGCAGGGTATCCGCCGGCCGCGACTCCTTGAGGGCTGTGACCACGTTATAGATCGACGGTTTTGTCGCGTGGCCATTGGTGTCCAGATAGCCACCCTCGTTCTTGTAGAGGTTCCACAGCAGAATCACATCGCAACTTTCAACCTCGGTTCCTACTGCCTTGCCTGTCGCGGACTCGATGACCCAGGTGCCAGTACCCGGGCCGCGATGAGGAGTGGTTGCGGTGACTACGCCGTAAAGGCTGTTCGGGGCGGTCGCATGATTACAAGTATCGAGATAACCGCCATCCCAATTACTGTAACCATTCTTGATATGAACTTTGTCTCCGTATCTCAGAACATCTGCCATGGTCTATCTCCCTGATATAACCTTATATACATGCCATATCCATGACATGTCGTCATTCGACAGAGATGCTGTCGACACAAATCACCTTAGCTATCAATCCCGATACTGCCAGGGCATGTCTTATACATTGTCGCGATAAAGCCACTTGCGAATACTTCATCGCCTACTGTGCAGATATTACGGGCGATATTCGGCTGTAAGACTGTCATGAACCGATGAATTGATTTTTCTGAACAAGCGCAATTGCCGAGGACGGCGCACTCGATCCCGGCCTGTGCCAGCGGGCTACAGGGGAGCGAGGTCCATTGAAGTAAGAGAGATGGTAAAAAACCGGGAGCCCGCCCGACGCGGGCTCCCGGAAAAACCCCTATTGGGGCTTGCGATAGCTGTTGACGATAGCCGAGAAGTCCATGCCCCCTTCCCCGCGCTGGCTCATGGCCTGGTACAGCTGCTGCGCCACGGCGCCCAGCACTACCGGCTGATGCGCCTGGCGGGCGGCCTCGGTGGCCAGGCCCAGGTCCTTGAGCATCAGTTCGGCGCCGAAGCCGCCGGTGTAGCCGCGGGCGGCCGGTGCGGTTTCGATCACCCCGGGCCAGGGGTTGTAGGTGTCGGAACTCCAGCAGCGCCCGGTGGAGCTGTTGATGATGCCCGCCAGCACCTTGGTGTCGATGCCCAGGGCATCGCCCAGGGCCATGGCTTCGCTGACGCCGATCATCGAAATGCCCAGCAGCAGGTTGTTGCAGATCTTGGCGATCTGCCCGGTCCCCACCTCACCGCAGTGCACGATATTGCGGCCCATCTGCGCCAGCACCGGCTGCAGGGTGGCGAACAGTTCGGCACTGGCGCCGACCATGAAGGTCAGGGTGCCCGCCGCCGCGCCACCGGTGCCTCCGGACACCGGCGCGTCGGCCATGGCCACGCCTTGCTTGGCGGCGGCCGCGGCCACGTCGCGGGCGGTCTGCGGATCGATGGTGCTGCAATCCACCGCCGGTGTGCCATGGGCGATACCCGCCAGCACCCCGTCGTCGCCCAGCCAGACGCTGCGCACATGGGCCGCGGCCGGCAGCATGGTGATCACCAGCTCGCTGTCTTCGGCGGCAGCGCGCGGCGAGGTGCTGATACTGCCACCCAGTTCGGCCAGTTCGTTGAGCACGGCCTGGTTCAGGTCGAACAGGTTCAACTGATGCCCGGCCTTGAGCAGGTTGCGCGCCATGGGTGCGCCCATGTTGCCCAGACCGATGAATGCGATTTTCATGAGCCGACTCCTCAACGCAAATGGATGGTGGTGTTCACGCCATCGTTGACGCTGTCATCGTCGAACCAGCGACTGGTGACGGTCTTGGTCTGGGTATAGAACTGCACCACTTGTTTGCCATAGGGCCCCAGATCGCCCAGTTTGGAACCACGGGAACCGGTGAAGCTGAAGAACGGTACCGGCACCGGGATCGGGATGTTGATCCCGACCTGGCCGACATCGATTTCGCTCTGGAACTTGCGGGCCGCTGCGCCACTCTGGGTGAACAGGCCGGTGCCGTTGCCGAAGGGGTTGCTGTTGACCAGGGCGATGGCCTGGTCGAGGGTGTCCACTTCCAGCACCACCAGCACCGGGCCGAAGATTTCCTGAGTGTAGATCTGCATGTCGGTGGTCACCCCGGAGAACAGGGTCGGGCCGACGAAGTTGCCCTGCTCGAAACCCGGCACCTTGACGTCGCGACCGTCCAGCTCCAGCTTGGCGCCTTCCTTGATGCCACTTTCGATCAGGCTCAGCACACGCTCCTTGGCCCGCTTGGAAATCAGCGGCCCGACATCGGTGCCCGGCTCGCTGCCGGCATTCACCTTGAGCTTCTGCGCCAGCGCCTTGAGGTCCGGCAGCCATTGTTTCGCCGCGCCCACCAGGACCACCACCGAGGTGGCCATGCAACGCTGGCCGGCCGCGCCGAACCCGGCACCGACCAGGGCATTGAGCGCCTGTTCGCGATTGGCGTCGGGCAGCACCACGGCGTGGTTCTTCGCGCCCATCATCGACTGCACGCGCTTGCCGTGCTTGCCCGCCAGGTCGTAGACGTGAGTGCCCACCGCAGTGGAGCCGACGAACGACACCGCCTTGATGTGCGGGTGGGTGCACAGCTTGTCCACCACGTCCTTGCCGCCATGCACCACATTGAGCACGCCCGGCGGAATCCCGGCTTCCAGCGCCAGCTCCACCAGCAGCATGGTCGACAGCGGGTCCTGCTCCGAAGGCTTGAGGACGAAGGTGTTACCGCAGGCGATGGCCATCGGGAACATCCACAGCGGAATCATCGCCGGGAAGTTGAACGGGGTGATCCCGGCGCAGACGCCGATCGGCTGGCGCAGGGTGTAGGTATCGACGCCGCCGGCGACGTTCTCGGCGAACTCGCCCATCTGCAGGCTGCCGATCGAGCAGGCATGCTCGACCACTTCCAGG
Organism: Pseudomonas sp. SBT1-2; assembly: GCF_028640875.1. NCBI lineage: Bacteria > Pseudomonadati > Pseudomonadota > Gammaproteobacteria > Pseudomonadales > Pseudomonadaceae > Pseudomonas > Pseudomonas sp. SBT1-2. Next base: position 29,410 of record NZ_JAQZAA010000075.1, read on the forward strand.
CCGCGGAAGATGTCGCCTTCGGCATCGGCGATGGTTTTGCCCTGTTCGGCGCTGAGCACCTGGGCAATGCGCTTGGAGTGTTCGCGGATCAGCGCCTGCAGCTTGAGCATGATGCGCATCCGCGCGCCGATCGGGGTCAGTTTCCAGGTCTGGAAGGCGCGCTGCGCGGCTTCGATGGCGGCGTCGACTTCATCCGCCGTGGCGAAAGGCACCTTGGCCAGCACCTGCTGGGTGGCCGGGTTGGTGATGTCGTGCCATTCGCTGGTCCGGGACTCGACCCACTGGCCGTCGATCAGCAGCTTGACCTGCTGCAAGGTGGTGCCGTCGGACTTGAGGGATGCGTTCATACGGGTCTCCTGACTTCTTGAGGTTCTTATGCAGGGAGCCAAGGCGTGGGACCGCCTTGAAATGAGGCGTGCGTCGCGAGTTGGTTGTCGGACTGTTTTTGGAGTATAGATGTGCAAACTTCTAATAAGAACGCACATAAAAGCCGGTCCATCATGCAAAAAAACATCACATCCCTCGGCTCGCTGAACTGGGACGACCTGAAGTTTTTCCTCGAAGTGGCCCGCACCCGCAAGGCCAGCAGCGCGGCCAAGCGCCTGGCGGTGGACTACACCACGGTGTCGCGGCGCATCGGCTCGCTGGAAGTCGCGCTGGGCACCCTGCTGTTCGAAAAGTCCCGGACCAACGGCTTTGTCCTGACCGCCGAGGGCCAGCGCCTGCTGGGTTATGCCGAGTCGATCGAAAGCACCCTGCACATGGCCTGCGAGCAGGTCTCGGGCTCGGGCGTGGCCCTGTCCGGCCATGTGCGCATGGGCTGCACCGAGGGTTTCGGCAGCTTTTTCATCACCCCGCAGCTGAGCCATTTCGTCGACGCCTACCCGGCGATCTCGGTGGACATCCTGCCGCTGCCGCACTTCATCAGCCTGTCCAAGCGCGAAGCCGATATCGTCATCGCCCTGGAGCGCCCGGAGCACGGCCCCTATGTCTGCTGCAAGCTCTGCGACTACCGCCTGCAGCTCTATGCGACCCAGGAATACCTCGACCAGCACCCACCGATCCGCCGCCCGGCGGACTTGAGCGAGCATCAATTCATCAGCTACGTGGACGACCTGGCGTTCAGCTCGGAGCTCTTGTACCTGGCCAATGTGCTGCCCGGCGCCAGCGCCAACCTGCGCAGCACCAGCGTGATCGCCCAGTACGTAGCGGCGCAGCAAGGGCGCTCGCTGGCGATCCTGCCGTGCTTCCTGGCCGCCCAGGACCCACGCCTGCTGCCAGTGCTGCCGGAGGAAATAGACATCACCCGACAGTTCTGGATGTACTGCCGCGAAGACCTGCGCAAGCTCAAACGGATCACCCTGCTGTGGGACTACATCCGCAATGTGACCGAACAGAATCAGGACCTGCTGATGGGGCAGAGCCGGGCGATGGTGTTTGCCGACTCATAGTCCTGCAGGAAGATCCGCTGGCCTTGCCAATGTTTTGCGACAGGGATTGATCGTAATTAGCAGCCCCGACAGACTCTCCAACCAAGTTCAGAATCGTCCTAAAGCCTTAGCCATCGCCACTTGCTAGGTTCGCGAAGCTCGACAAAGAGCCTCGCGGATCAGCTAATGCAAGGACGATAAATGCTTTCTTCTGCTCGCCTGGGCGACAAACACCTCTGCACTCTTCCCGGTCACGGCACGACACCTATTGCTTCTGCTTCTGGTGACATAGATATCAACTTCATGGGAGCAGCCCGAGTCGGTGACACTTGCGGTTGTGGCGCGGTCATCACCACGGGGTTTCCCTCGATCATCCTGAATGGCCGCCCTATGGCCCACTTAGGGAGCCCCACCAGTCACGGTGGGACGATCATCACCGGGTCAGGCGATGTCTTCGGTGGCTTTGTCATGGGACCCGCTCCGGGGGCTGCCATCATCAACTTCGCAGCACTCGGCGTGTTTCGCCCGGATGGCTCGGTGGACGATGAAAAGATGGCGACCTTGCTGGCCGACCCGAGGCTGATGGAGAAGGCTACCGCTGCAAATGCTTTGGTCGATCCCAATGCGGCCTCTAAGGCGCCCGAAGAGAAGCCAGAGCCGAACGATGGGCCAGAAGGCTGTACCCACCCGAACATGATGGAGAAGCTGGCGAGCTACATCGCAGATGAGATGAATAGCAACATCCACCACTCCTCCGTCTTGAAGATGAAAGAGCTGCTCAGCTATGACGTTGCGGAAGAGACCCGCAAGCAAATGGCCCTGCCGTGGTATGCCCAAGTCGGAAATACCAGCCCTCAAACTATCGACGCTTCAAACGTCGCGGCAGCTATGGCCCTTTGGACTGAACGAGTGGGCCAGGGTCGTGATTGGGACCACAAACCGAAGATTCATGCAAAATTTGGCAGGTATCGCCACAGGCAAGGCAAGTACGACTACTTCTACGATATTTGGTCGAACATTCACTACGGCTATGTTGGTATGGCTGGAGGACTCACTGAAGGCGTCCTTCTGGATGGTGCTGGGGTCGAGCAGATTGTTTCAGATCAATTACGACGGTGGGGAGAGCAGATAACCGTCGCCAAAGAAGAACAAAGGCTCAAAGGACCTAATGCCACAGAAGGCGTAGAAGGGATGCGCGCCTGGGACGACGTCCCGGATCGGATTTCAATTAGTATCGGCATGAAACTCTACAACGAGTATCCAAACGGGGGCATCACGGCAAAAATGATCATGGACGAAGTGCTTGCAGTTACACCGGAAGAATGGGGAGATGGCGCCAGTGTCCATGTCTGCGAAAAATATTAAAGCCCGATATGTTATTGGGGCGCTCGTTGTTTTCCCATTGTTGTTCTGGTACGTGGCGACCCCCGTCGTCCGTGTCCATTACTCTAAAGAAGGTACAGACGAACTTCGGCTAATCTGGAACACGCAGCACAGCATTCATAAAGAAGGAATGCTTCCAGGGCAAGCCACATATGACACCGGGCATATTTTCCCCAATGAGAAGTTCTTCATGAACTTCGACTGGTGGAATGAGAAGAGTCTGCGGAGATGCATAAACATCACGCCAAAATGGGGGAGTGCGATAGACATTTACCTTGATGGCGCAGGTCGCATCGACACTGTTAAAACCGCCCCGGATGTTATTGCTCGTTTGAAACGATGTGAAGGTGATTCTGATCCTTTCCGGTCCTAAAGTGCCCTACCAAGACCACCATGTGGGATTACATCCGCAGCGTGACTGAACAGAATCAGGGCCTGCTGATAGGGCAGACCCAGGCAATGGTGTTCGCCTATTAGTCGGCGATGACCACGATCGAGACGCGACGGTTTTCGGTACGCCCGGCCACCGTGCTATTGGAGGCTACCGGTTCGCTGCTGCCGAGGCCGCGCAGCTGGATGTTTTCTTCACGCATGCCCGTGGCCACCAGCACCTTGCTCACGCTTTTCGCCCGACGCAGGGACAGTTGCTGGTTATAGGTTTCCCTGCCGGAGGCATCGGTGTGGCCATCGACCCGGACCTTGTCGATGTGCACGCTGACCAGGGCCTTGCCGATGCGCTCGACGATCTCGGTACTGGCGGCATTCAGAGTCTCGATATCGCTGCCGAACAGCACCTTGCCTGACAGGCCGAAGGCCCAACCTTCATCCGTCAGCTCAAAGCCCTCCTGCTTGAGCACCGCCACTTGTTGCGGGGTCAGCCCCTTGGGCGGCACGCTCTGGCAGCCGGTCAATGAAAGCAGCGCCAGCAACAGGCCGGCGGTGAAAAGTCGCATGAAAGGTCGAGTCAATGAAAACAAAGAATTAGCTCCTGGATTGAACGTGAACGACGGGGGGCTCCGACCCCGCGGTGTGTTGCCCGCCTCGAGAGACACGCTTGGCCTGATACATCGCCGCATCGGCGGCGTTGAGCAGAGCACCCGGGGTGGTGCCATGATCAGGGTAGACGGCAATCCCGATACTGAGCGACGTCAGCACCGAAGTACTGCCTGGCAAGGCGATCGGCAGCTCCATGCTGGCGATGATTTTTTCGGCGATACGCTCGGCGTCCTCGATGCGGTGCAGCGGGGTCAGCAGAATGGCGAACTCGTCGCCCCCCAGGCGCGCCACCAGGTCTTCCTCGCGCAACTGCGCCCGCACCCGCGATGCCACCGCCATCAGCACCGCGTCGCCGGCGGCGTGACCGAAGTTGTCGTTGATGCCCTTGAAGCGGTCGCTGTCGAGAAACAGCACCGCAACCCGTTCATTGAGCTTGCTGGCGCTGCGCAGCGCGCGGATCAGCCGGCCCTCGAAAAACGCCCGGTTCGGCAACCCGGTCAGGCTGTCGTGGCTGGCCTGGTGGGCCAGGGTTTCGTTTTCACTCTGCAAATGGGTTTGCCAGGCCTCCAGCTCATCGAGCAAGGCATTGAAGTCGTTGCCCAGGTTGTCCAGCTCGGCAATCTTCGCCGGCGGTACCCGCACGTCGAATGCCCGCTCGCGGCGCGCGGCATGCGCCACATCGGCCAGGCTGCGCAGCGGCCCGGTAATGCCGCGCAACTGGCGGCGCGCCAGGTACAGCGCCACCCAGGCGCTCACCGCGATACACAGGACAATCCCCACCAACCCACTGAGCAGGAAGCGCAACAGGCTGCCGCCGTGCCCGGTCAAGGCAACACTGCCGATCTCCTGGCCCTGATACATGATCGGCACCGTGATGGGCTTCTCGAGAAAGGCGCGGGCGATCTGCATTTGCAGGTCGCTCAGCAAACCGGTTTCCGGACGCTCCCAGTGGGCCAGCACCCGGCCCCGGGCATCGAGCACCTGGGCCTCGGCCACTTCTTCGGTGGAGGCGATCAGGGCCAGGGCTTCGGTCGCCGCGGCGCTGTCGTTGAACACCACCGCCGCTTCGACCGTGTAGTTGATCGAACGCGCGATCAGGTGCAGGTTGTGATCGGCATACACCCGCAATGCCAACACCCCGAGCAGGGTCAGGGACAGGCTGGCCATGGAAATGGCCAGCAGGGCGACAATCAGATGCCCGCGGCCAATGACCGAACGCAAGGTAGGGCGAACAGGCGATTTGAAGAGACTCATGGCGCCGCCGGTCGACGACGGGAGAGTTGCAGCACGCTCGGATGAATCCGCACACCACTGCGGGCCACTGAATCCAGGTTGACCTCGAATGACACCTGGTTGTCTCTGACACGCAGGCAGAACAGACTGCCCACCGTGCACTGGTCGCCGCCTTCGCTGATGCTCAGCACCGGATGACCGGCCAGGGAAGTGAACAGGCGGGCACGCTGGTCATCGGTCAGCTTACCGATGTACACCGAGTCGCACTCGCTGACGATGGCTGGGTTGTCGGCCAGCAAGCGCCGCACCAGGACCGGGCGACCGGTGGCCTGGGTCGTGCCCTTGACCAGGTCGTCGGTGTATTCGGTCGGCCCCACCACGCACAGGCGCAGCTGTGCCGGCTCCACCGGCCAGCGCGCATAGCTGAGAATGCCCAGCACCACCTGAGTTACTGCCTTGGCGCGCTGGTCTGCCAGGCTGACAGCCGCAGGCTCGGGTTGCGCGACGGCAAAAGTGCTCAGCAGACAGACCAGGGTGGACAGCAATACCTGCCTCCAGCCCAAAAAGCGCTCTGTCGCCGAGACAGCCACGTTCATGCAGGGATTCTCTTTGATCGTCATACAATGATGCCGCAACGATAGCACAGCAGGGGAACCCCCCGCGAGGCTCCCAGGCATGGGTAGCAGGCTATTGGTTTAGAAAAAAATGAAGTAACGATTTGAGCCTTCCTATTCTTCATGCCTGCATCGCCTGCTTAAGATCGGCGCCAGAGAGTGAGCCATCCAGGCCCCCTCGGTGAGATCGGATCCGCAGAGATCCGGCTCAAGGAATGTCTTTTGCTACTGCCCAGTATCGCCGCCTCGGCCACACGCCGCTGCGGTGCCATGAGTAGCCCAAGACATCTTTGAGGTTAGCCGATGCAACTGGAAATATTCCGCACACTCTGGGGCTATACCGCCAGCAAGGCCCAGGCACTCGACGAACTGCTGGCCGCCGGCTTCGACGGTATGGAAGCCCGCCTGCCTTTGCAAGCTCGTGAACGCGGCGAATTCGGCACTTTCCTGCGGGACAATCGCCTCGGCTATATCTGCACCGTTTTCACCGCCTACGACGTCCTGCCCAAACAGTCGGCCACGTTCCAGGAACACCTGCTGGACCTGGACCGCAAACTCGCCTGGGCCGCCGAGCTGGCACCGCGCTTCGTCAATGTCCTGGCCGGCAACGATCGCTGGCCCCTGGCGCAACAAGTCGAGTTCTTCGGCCAGGCCATGGAACTGGCGCGCAAGCATGGCCAGTTCTGCAGCTTCGAGACTCACCGGGCCCGCTCGCTGTTCAACCCCTGGGTCACCCTGGAGCTGATCCGGCAATTGCCCGATCTGCGCTTCACCAGCGATATCAGCCACTGGGTCGTCACCTGCGAACGTCTGCTGGACGATCCTTTCGATGACCTGGCCCCCTTCGTCGAGCGCGTTCACCACATCCAGGCCCGGGTCGGTTATGACCAGGGGCCGCAAGTCCCGCACCCCGCCGCCCCGGAATATGCCCGTGAACTGGCGTTCCACCAGCAACACTGGGAGGCCGTCTGGCATTCGCAAAAGGCCCGTGGCTACCAGGTCAGCACCCTGACCCCGGAGTTCGGCGCCGACGGCTACCTGCATCACCTGCCCTTCACCAACGTGCCGGTGGCCGACCTCTGGTCGCTGAACCAGTGGATGGCCAGGACCGAGCGCGAACACTTCGACCGCTTCACCCACTCAACCCGTCCGTGAGGTTCTTGCGTCATGCCCGAGAAGATCGACAACACCCCGGCCAAGGCCAACTTCAAGCACATCCCGGTGGTGGACATCGCCGGCCTGTTCAGCATCGAGCTGGAACACCGGCTGGCCGTCGCCGAGCAGTTGGGAGCAGCCGCCAGCGAAGTGGGCTTTCTCTATATCACCAGCCATGGCATCGACCCACAGTTGATCGCCGATTTGCGTCAGGCCGCCAGGGACTATTTCGCCCAGCCCCTGGACACCAAGATGCAGCACTACATCGGCACCTCGAAAAGCCACAAGGGTTTCGTCCCCGAAGGCGAGGAGGTGTATTCCAAGGGCAAGCCGGATCACAAGGAGGCCTTCGACATCGGCTTCGAAGTACCGGCCGACGATCCCCTGGTCCTGGCCAACACGCCGCTGCTGGGGCCGAACGAATGGCCGGCGCTGCCCGGTTTCAAGGAGGCGGTACAGGCCTATTACGCGGCCATCTTCGCCCTCGGCAGGCGCCTGTTCAGCGGGTTTGCCCTGGCCCTGGGCCTGGAGGAAAACTACTTCGACGCCCTGGTCACCCGCCCGCCTTCCAAGCTGCGCCTGATCCACTACCCCTTCGATGACGCGGCCCTGGATGCCCCCGGCATCGGCGCCCACACCGACTACGAGTGCTTCACCATCCTGCTGGCCGACAAGCCGGGCCTGGAGGTGATGAACAACCTGGGCCAGTGGATCGACGCCCCGCCCATTGCCGACGCTTTCGTGGTGAACATCGGCGACATGCTGGAAGTGATGACCGCCGGCGCCTTTGTCGCCACCGCCCACCGGGTGCGCACGGTCAGCGAGGAGCGCTACTCGTTCCCGCTGTTCTACGCCTGCGACTTCCATACCCAGATCAAGCCTTTGCCACAGTTCGCCAAGGCCTCGGACGACTACGAGCAGATCGCCATCGGCGAACACATGTATGGCCAGGCCCTGCAGACCTATCAGTACCTGCGCAAACGCGTGGAGAACGGCGAGATCCGCTTGCCGGAAAAAGCCCGCAAGCCTTCGAGCTTCGGCCACCTGAAACATCAGTCGCAAGCGTCCTGACACCCCTTTCGCCCTTTGCTTCCATCCCCTGGAGAGACCCACGATGCTTAACAAAAACAACGTTGCTCGCCTGCCCCTGCTCACCGCCGGCCTGTTGTGCGCCACTGCCGGCCTGGCCTCGACCGCGACACCCGGCCAGTTGAAGATCGGCATGGAAATCACCTACCCGCCGTTCGAGTCCTATGACAGCGAGAAGAACGTGGTCGGCTCCGACCCGGAACTGGCCCACGCCCTGGCCAGGCATCTGAACGCCAAGGCCGAGTTCGTCGACACCAAGTTCCCCAGCCTGATCCTCGGCCTCAACGCCGGTCGCTACGACGCGATCATTTCCGGCATGTACATCACCCCGGAGCGGCAGACCCAGGCCATGACCATCGCCTATGCGAAAACCGGCGCGGCGATCATGGCGTCCAAGGACAGCGGCCTGAATCCGCAAACCCCTGAAGACCTGTGCGGCCTGAAAGTCGGCCTGGAACAGGGCACCACCTGGGTCGGCCAGTTGCAGAAGCTCTCCAGCGACTACTGCGTGCCGAACAACAAGGGTGCGATCAGCGTCAGCGAATACCCCTCGGCACCTGAAGTGACCCAGGCCCTGCTGTCGAAGAACATCCAGGCCCAGGTGGAAATCGCCGGCGCGGCGAAGATGATCGCCGAACGCACCAAGGGCCGGGTGGTCGTCACCAGCCAGCACCTGATCTATCAGCAGACCCTCGGCATCTTCGTCAAGAAAGGCAACGACGCCACCTACAAGGCGCTGCAGGAAGCCTTCGCCGAGAGCCGCAGGAACGGCGAATATGCCGCGATCCTCGGCAAATACAACCTCGAGCCCGTGACTGACTGACAAACCACTGCGGCGCACGGATGCGCCCGTGACCGGCCCCTGATCGAGCGCACGACGCCCGTCCTGATGCCGGCGATCCGAAGCCGCCTGAGGTATTTATGCAATTCGACTGGTCCTACTTCTTCTCCCTGTTTTCCCTGCCCAGCTTCTGGCACGCCAGCGTCACCGTGGTCCAGCTCAGCGCCCTGGCCTGGTTCATCGGCATGCTGCTGGGCTTTCTCCTGGCGTCGGCCAAACTCTCCAGCGCCGCCTGGCTCAGAACCCCGGCAGCGCTGTACATCTGGTTCTTTCGCAGCATCCCGCTGCTGGTGCTGGTGGTCTTCGTCTACAACCTGCCCCAGCTGTTTCCGGCCACCGGCTCGGTGCTGTCCAACCCCTTCTACTCGGGGCTGTTCGCCCTGGTGGTGACCGAAGCGGCGTACATGGCGGAAATCCACCGCGGCGGGCTGATCTCGGTGGCCAAGGGGCAGAAGGAAGCCGGTCGTGCGTTGGGGATCGGCCTGGTCGGCCTGCAACGGCTGATCGTCATCCCCCAGGCCTTCCGCATTTCCTTGCCGACCCTGATCAACGAGTACATCACCGTGGTCAAGCTGACCTCGCTGATCTCGGTGATCTCCCTGACCGAACTGCTCACCGTCGGCCAGCGCCTGTATGCGCAGAACTTCCTGGTGATGGAGACCCTGGCCGCGGTGGCGGTGTACTACGTGCTGATCGTCACCCTGTTCGCCTGGCTGCTGCAGCGCCTGGAACGCCATCTGGACCTGAACCTGCGCACGCCACAAACCCTGGACGACGCCGGCACCGAGCGGCTCCGGCAGCAGGCGCAACCGCTGCACGCCCGCCCGCGTCCAACAGCGGTGGCCGGCAGCGCCCCGGCCCTGCAGCTGCAAAACATCCACAAGCGCTACGGCGATCATCAGGTGCTCAAGGGCGTCGACCTGAACGTCGCCAGCGGCCAGGTGATTTCCATCATCGGTCCGTCCGGCTCGGGCAAGACCTCGCTGATCCGTACCATCAACGGCCTGGAGCGCATCGACCAGGGCGAGATCGTGCTGTTCGGCAACAGCTTCATCAGCGCCGGCGACAACCTCAACAGCCCACAGGTGCGCGAGGGCGTGCGACACATTGGCATGGTCTTCCAGAACTTCAATCTGTTCCCCCATCGCTGCATCCTCGACAACATCTGCCTGGCGCCGCGTTACCACGGCAGCAGCAAGGCCTTGAGCGAACAGCAGGCCTACGCCTTGCTGGACAAGGTCGGCCTGCTGGCCCACGCCCACAAGTACCCGCACCAGCTGTCCGGCGGCCAGCAGCAGCGCGTGGCGATTGCCCGGGCCCTGGCGATGGAGCCGCAGATCATGCTCTTCGACGAGCCGACCTCGGCCCTCGACCCGGAGCTGGTGGGCGATGTGTTGAATGTGATTCGCGACCTGGCCAGAGAAGGCATGACCCTGTTGATCGTCACCCACGAGATGGACTTCGCCCTGTCGATTTCCGATCGAGTGATCTTTATGGAGGGCGGCAATATCCAGCTGGACGCCAGCCCGCGGGCGATCCGCGAAGAAGAAGCCGGAGAGCGGGTCAGGCGCTTCATGGGGCTCGAGCAGCCCAGCGCAACGGCGCTGGCCGCGGCGCTCTGATCGTGTGCTGAGCGCCAGCGACTCGGCGCTCAACCCAGGTCGAGCATCAACCCGCTCAGGCGCTTGACCTTGCGCCGCACCGCCTCCTCGAACACCCCGGCCCGCGGCTCGATCAGGCTGAACCAGTCCTTGGCCCGGGTGATGCCGGTGTAGATCAGCTCCTTGGTCAGCACCGGGTTCAGCGCCTCGGGCAGGATCAGCGCGGTGTGGGCGAATTCCGAGCCCTGGGATTTGTGCACGGTCATGGCGTACACGGTTTCCACATCATTGAGCCGGCTCGGCAGCACGAAACGCACGCCACCCTGGCCGTCGTTGCGCGGGAAGGCCACCCGCAGCACCCGCCGCCCGTCCTGCGCGCCTTCGTGCTCGGGCAGCTTCAAGGCAATGCCGATATCGCCGTTCATCAGGCCCAGGCCGTAATCGTTGCGGGTCATCAGCACCGGACGACCTTCGTACCACTGCTGATCGCTCTCGATCAGCCGCGCCTTGAACAGGGCCGCGGTGATCCGCTGGTTCAAGCCCTCGACACCCCAAGGCCCCTTGCGCACCGCGCAGAGCAACTGGAACTGGTCGAAAGCCTGCAGCACATCGCGGGCCCAGGCGGTCCAGCGCGGATCTTCCAGCGCGGTATCGGCAGGCGGGCGCTGGCCGCGCAGCAGGCTCAGGTAATGCCGGTAACCCTGCGGCCCGTCACCGTGGCCCTCCAGCAGCAAGCGCTCCAGGGCGCGATCCTGCTCGCCCTTGAGGCTCAAGCCATACAGGTCGGCGTGGCTGCGGGCGGCCAACAGGCGGCGCGCTTCCTCGGCCTGCTGCTGGTTGACCCAGCGTGCCAGCTGGCCGATACCGCTGCCTTCGCCGAACCGCCGGGAGTGGCGCAGCATCACCACCTGCTGGGCCAGCGGGTGAGTACCGACGTTGTCTTCCTGCAGACCGCTGTCCGCCAATTGTTCGCCGCTGACGGCCTCTAGCCAGTTGCGGGTCTGCGGGCTGTACCAGCCGGCCTCGGCATCGCGGCACAGATCGCCAAGCACCGCACCGGCTTCCACCGAGGCCAATTGATCCTTGTCGCCGAGCAACACCAGGCGCGCGTGCACCGGCAACGCATCGAGCAGATTGGCCATCATCTCCAGGTCGATCATCGAGGCTTCGTCGACCACCAGCACATCCAGCGGCAAGCGGTTGCCGGCGTGATGGCGGAAGTGCCGGGTGCCCGGACGATTGCCCAGCAGCCGGTGCACCGTGGTCACGTCGCTGGGGATCTTCTCGCGCACGCTGTCATCGACCGACAGGGAACGCACTTGCAGGCTGATGGATTCGGTCAGGCGCGCCGCCGCCTTGCCGGTAGGCGCCGCGAGGCGGATACGCAAAGGCTTGCCGGCTTCGACAGCCGGCGCCTGGAGCAAGGCCAGCAGGCGCACCACGGTCGTGGTTTTACCGGTTCCCGGCCCGCCGGTAATGATGCTGAAGGCGCCACGGGTGGCCAGCGCACAGGCGAGTTTCTGCCAGTCGACCGGCCCCGTCGCCCTGGCCGCCCCGAACAGGCCGCCCAGGCGCTCGGCCAGGTCCTCGGGGGTTTCCTCCTGCACCGCCAGGCGCTGGCGCAAGGCATTGTCGATGCGCCGCTCATAGGCCCAGTAGCGACGCAGATACAGGCGTTTGCCCGACAACACCAAAGGCCGCTGGCGGGCCTGCTCGCTCTGGTCGGCCGCCAGCGCCACCAGGCGACTGGCCGCCAGGGCCTTGCACCAATGCGCCCCGTCCAGCGTCGCCAGCACCTGCGACGGCAGTACCGCCGCGGTGCTTTGCAGATCGCCTTCCGGCGGCAGGGACAGGGCGAAATCCGGCTCCTTGAGGGTTTCGAACAGATCCAGGCAGACATGACCGTGGCCCAGTTGATGGCTGGTCAAGGCAGCGGCCATCAGCACCAGCGGATCGCCTTGCGGCTCCAGTTCATGCAGGAAGCCTACAAAAGCCTTGTCCAGGGCGCGCAGCCAGCCGCGCTCGACCCAACGGTCGAGCAACAGCAGCAGATCGGCAGACCGAACCAGGGGCGCCAGGTCGGACTGGGGCTGGGGTTCCAGCGGCGTCAGCAGATCCTCGATCACAGCAATACTCCCTGTTCCCACGCCGGCTCGGCCCTGGGCTGCTCAGGTTTGCCCTGGAACAAGCGGTCCAGGCGCTCGATCAGCTCACGGGGTGGCCGGGTGAAAAACACGCCGCGGCTGGCCGAGCCCGTGCCGCGCAAGAACAGATACAGGGCGCCGCCCATGTGCCGGTCGTAATCGTAGTCCGCCAGACGTGCGCGCAACTGGCGATGCAGGGCCAGCAGGTACAGCACGTATTGCAGGTCGTAACGGTTGTCGAGAATCGATTGTTCCATGGCCTGCTCGGTATAGGCGGCGTCATCCACGCCCAGCCAGTTGGATTTGTAGTCGGCCACGTAATAGCGCCCTTCATGCTCGAAGGTCAGGTCGATAAAGCCCTTGAACATGCCGTTGAGCAGGACCGGTTCGGCGGTCACCCGCGGCACGCCTTGATGGGTGTACTGGCGCACCAGTTCGTCGAGCTTGAGCACGTCGACCTTGTGGCTGGCGAACCAGAATTCCATCTCGACCCGGTATTGGCTCAACTGCGCGAGCACCACCGGTGGCCGCCCCGCCCCGGCAGGCAAAGGCAGTTGCAACAGGTGCCGCAACCAATCGCTCAGGGTCCGAATCCAGCCTTCCCAACCGCGGCGATTACAGCGCCGGCCGATGGCATCCTCGATAGCAACGGGGTCGGCGACAAACCCCTCGTCACCGGCCCACTCCAGCAGGCCATGGAGGAAGGTCCCCGGGTTCGGTCCACGGGGGAAGCGATGGATATCCGCGCCGCTGGCCACGACTTCACGTGGGGCATCGGGGTCGAGGCGCTCGTCGTCGAAGAGTTTCTGCGCCTGCGGGCTTTCCGGCGCCTCGGTATTGCCGGCGCCCAAGCTGTCACTGATACGCAGGGCACTATAGGAAGCGATCCACCAGTTTTCCGCGGCGCGCCGCTTGGGAGCCAGGGGCGCCAACAGGGTGGCGTCGTTGCGTGGCGGATGGAAACGGCTGTCGGTGGCGCTGGGCATTTCCCCGACACTCATGGCCTCGCAGCCTTGCTGCAGGTCTTGCAGCCAGCGCGCCAGGCCACTGGACTCGTTCAACAGCGCACCGCCGCCCAACAGGTAACCCAAGGCAGAAAGGTGCAATACCGAGCTGTTGTGGTTGCCGCGCTTGAGGTCGGCGACACCCAGCCAGCAGGCATGCTGGGCACGGGTCAGAGCCACGTAGAGCAGGCGCAGGTCCTCGGCCAGACGCTCGTCGTCGGCCTGGGCGATCAGCTCCGGGGTCGGTCGCAGCGTCACCTGGGCCTTGCCCGATTCGTCGTGGTAATGCAGCGGCAGGCGACTGCCATCCACCGGCTTGGCCGAACAGATAAATGGCAGGAACACCAGCGGGTACTCCAGGCCCTTGGACTTGTGGATGGTCACCACCTTGACCAGCTGTTCGTCGCTTTCCAGACGCAGGATCTGTTCTTCGCCAGCCTGCCCGGACAGGGCCAGGTGCTCGGCCAGATGGCGGATCAGCGCTTGTTCGCCATCCAGTTCGGCAGCCGCCTGCTGCAACAGTTCGGACAAGTGCAGCAGGTTGGTCAGCACCCGTTCGCCATCGCTACGGGCGATCAACGCCTGGGGCAACTGGAAGTCATGCAGCAGGCGTCGCAGCATCGGCAGCACGCCCTGGGTGCGCCAGATCAGGCGATAACCGCGGAACTGCATGACCCGGCTTTCCCAGGCCAATTCGTCCTGGTTCAGGCGCTCCAGCTCCACCAGCGGCAGGTTCAGGGTGATGGAGGCCAGTGCGGCGCGCAGCGGGCGCTCGATATCCGGCTCGGCACAGGCCTTGAGCCAGGCCAGCAGGTCGTGGGCTTCCTGGGCGGCGAATACCGAGTCCTTGTCCGACAGGTACACGCTGCGCACTCCGCGCGCAGCCAGCTCACCACGCACGGCCTGAGCCTCCTTGCCATCGCGGACCAGAATGGCAATGTCCGCCGGTAGCAAGCCCTTGAAGGGCTGGCCGTCACGGGCGAAGCCCACGCTGGCCTGCTGCCCGCCGTTGAGCAAGGTGACGATTTCGCTGGCGCAGGCCGCCGCCAGTTGCTGCCGGTACAGCGCACCGGAAATGGCTTGCTCCGTGGGCAGGTGCCAGATATTCAGCGCCGGCACCACCTGCCCTTCTCTCTGTAACTGCTCTTTGCGCCCCTGGGATGCCACCGACAGGAACGGCACCGGGTTCTCTCCGTTTTTCTCCCGGAACAGGAACGCGCCGCGCCCTTGCTCACGGGATTCGGCACGCTCGAATACGTGGTTCACCGCCTTGACCATGGCATGGCTGGAACGGAAGTTGGTGCCCAGGGTATGCAAGCGGCCGCTGGTGGCCTGGCGAGCGCGCAGGTAGGTGTAAATGTCCGCGCCACGGAAGGCGTAGATCGCCTGCTTGGGGTCGCCGATCAGGAACAGGCCGGTCTCGGGATTGTTGTCCTCGATGCGGTAGATGCTTTCGAAGATCCGGTACTGCACCGGATCGGTGTCCTGGAATTCGTCGATCAGGGCTACCGGGAACTGCTCGCGAATCAGCGTCGCCAGCCGCTCGCCACCCTCGGCCTGCAACGCGGCGTCGAGGCGCAGCAGCATGTCGTCGAAGCCCATCTCGGCCCGCCGGCGCTTTTCCTCTTCGAAGCGTGCGCCGACCCAACGCGCGGCGTGTTGCAACACCGCGGCGTCGGGGCTCGGCAAGGCATCGAGCGCGGCCTTGAGCCCGACCATGGCCTCCAGTGCGGGATGATCCGGCGCATCGCCCTTCCAGGCCTCGGCCATGCCTTCGGGGGTCAGGCGGCTGAAGCCGGTGCCGATATCCAGTTGCTCTATGGCCTCGTCTTCGGCCCAGGCGGTGATCTTTTCGAACCAGGGCTCGAAGTAACGCGCCTGCATCTTGCGGCCATCGACCGCCTTGCTGGCGACGCCCTGCAAGCAGATCTCCCGCAGCTGCGCGGCCCATTGCAGCCAGGGTGCCTTGAGCTGCACCAGGGCGGCGCGTCGTTCCAAAAGACAAGCTTCGATCAGTTGAGCCGGAGTCTGCTCCTGATCCACTTCACGCTCGCTGCCAAACAGCGCACGCACCCTTGGCAGCAAGGCCGCGGGTCCACCCCAGTTGGCCCGTACCCAGTTCAGTGCATCGCCCTGCATCGGGTAGCAAAACAGGCGCCAGTAATCGCGCAGCACTTCACCCAGAAGATCGCTGTGGTCGGTTTCCAGGGTCTGGGTAAACAGGCTGCCGCTGTCGAACGCGTGCTCGCGCAACATGCGCTGGCACCAACTGTGGATGGTCGAGACCGCGGCCTCATCCATCCATTGCGCGGCGATATCCAGGCGGCTGGCGCAACCCGGCCATTGCTCGGCGGCGAACTGATCGCGCAACTCGGCAATCAGCGCGTCGGGCGCGGTGGTTTCCTCGCGGAAGAAGCGCGCAGCTTCAGCCAGGCGGGTGCGAATCCGTTCACGCAGCTCCTTGGTCGCCGCGTCGGTGAAGGTCACCACCAGAATCTGCGGTGGCAGCAACTCGCGACCGAACCCGGCCAGTTCGCCGCCGTGTCCCAGCACCAGGCGCAGGTAGAGCGCCGAGATGGTAAAAGTCTTGCCAGTACCGGCGCTGGCTTCGATCAGTTGGCTGCCCCGTAGCGGGAACGCCAGGGCCAAAGGTGCTTGCCGGGTCATGCGTCTGCCTCCCCATTGGCCGCGGAGCGCCAGGGCGCCTGCAACAGTGGGCGGTACAGCGCCTCAACCCAGCCGCTGAAGGTTTCATCGGCGATCAACGCGTTGTAGTCCGGGTACTGGCGCGCCAGGGCCGGGCTTTCCCGACGCTCGCCATCGCTGGTCTGGCCGTCGCCTTCATAAGCTTTGCGCGCCGCGGCTTCGGCCTTGCCCGGGTCGCTCTGGCCCAGCCAGGCAAAAGCGGTTTTCACGGCTACCGGCAGCGGCTGGCACATGCCCGCCTGCCAGGCCAGCAACAGATCGCCCAGGCTTTGCAGTGCCGATTCGCGATCCAGAGGTGGCAGCAATAAGGTGTCGTCGCTGGCCACCAGCGCGGTGGTCAAGACATAACCACTGGCACAGGCCACCAGGTGATTGACCCAAGGCCGGGTCAAGCGGTGCCACTTGCGGGTCTTGGCTGAGCCAATGCTGTTGGGGATGGTGGTGACCGACAGCAACCCACCATCGCTGCGTTGGTGCAGGCCGCTCAACCAGCCTTCGAGTTTCACCTCATTGAGTTCAAGGGTAATCGGCAGGGCGCTGGTGACGGGGATTGGCCATAACTCCAGCAATTGCCGATAGCGCATCAGCAGATCCGGCAAGGGCTCGATCAGTTCTCTTTGCAGGCTCTCGCCAAAACCGGCCATGGGCAGCAAGCCACTGGCCTGTAGCCGCTGCGCCTGGGCCTGCAAGGCCTGGTCCGGATCATCGGCACTGTTCAACGCCGCCTCCAGCAGGCTGTCGCTCAGGCTGTAGCGTTGCAACGCGTCGAGCACAAAAGGCTCTTCGTCGGCCAAGGGCGCGTCGGCCGCCTCGAAGAACACCTTGAGGCGCTGGCTGAAGAAGTGCCGCACCGGGTTGCGCAGGAAGTCCTGCAATTGCCCCAGACTTAAAGGCTCTTCCTGGACATAGGGCGCCAGAGGCTCGAGCGCTTGAGGAGACGCTTGGGTCTGGTGCAACAGCTGCCACTCACGGGCATAACTGAACAGTCCATCGCCCTCATGGAAATAGCGGGCACTGAAAGGTTGCAACGGATGCTCCTGGGTCATGGCGTGGAGCAGGTCGTCCTGGTCATTCGCCAGCTTCCAGCCACTGGCCAGGTGATCGCGCAACTGGCCGATCAGCACCGAAGCCGGGCGTTCGCTGTTGTCGCGAATGCTGCGACCGACCCAACTGACATACAACTGATCCCGCGCCGAAAGCAGCGCCTCCAGCAACAGGTAACGGTCGTCTTCACGCCGCGAACGGTCGCCGGGGCGGTAGTCGCTGCCCATCAGGTCGAAGTCCAGCGGCGGTTGTGCCCGCGGGTAGTCGCCGTCGTTCATCCCCAGCAGGCATACCAGCTTGAATGGAATCGCGCGCATCGGCATCAGCGTGCAGAAGTTCACCGCACCGGCCAGGAAGCGCTGGGACAAACGCCCCTGGTCCAGGCCGGCCAGCCAGGCCTCGCGGACCACAGTCAGCGGCAGCTCATCGCACAGGCCGACCGACTCGCAGGTTTCCAGCCAGGTTTCGCGCAAGTCTTCGAGTTGGCTCAGCAGGTAGTCGTCATGCTCGGTACTGGCCAGGAAGAACTGCTGTGTGAGGGCTTGCAGGCGCTCGCCCCACTGCGGCGGCGAAGCCGGCAAGGTGAGGTTCTGATACGCCGTCTCCAGTGCATCGAGCAAGGCCACCAGCGGCCCGATCAGTGCCGCGTCCAGGCCGCCGATTTCATCGTAAGGCTCGATTCCCTCACAGGCATCGGAGCGTCCCACGGCGTAGCCCAGCAACATGCGGCGCAGGCCGAAACGCCAGCTGTTCTGCTCCAGTTCTTCCGGCAGTCCCAGGTCGACCCGTTGTTCGGCGTTCATGCCCCAGCGGATGCCGGCACCTTCGATCCAGCGATGCAAGGTCGGCAGATCGGCTTCGTCTACACCAAAGCGGGCGCGTAATGCCGGGACATCCAGCAGGTCGAGGATTTCGCTGACGGGGAAACGGCTGTCCGGCAGCTTGAGCAGATGCTCCACGGCAATCAGCAATGGGTCGCGGCCACGCTGGCCCTGGTCTGTCAGGGTGAATGGAATGAAACGCCGATCGTCACGCTCCAGCTGACCGAAGACCGCGCGAATATGCGGCGCGTAACTGTCGATGTCCGGGACCATCACGATCACATCTCGCGGACGTAATTCGGGGTCCTCACTGAAGCGCGCGAGCAGTTGGTCGTGGAGAATTTCCACTTCGCGCTGGGCACTGTGGGCAATGTGAAAACGGATCGACTTGTCCTGTTGCAGATCGATCGCCGGCCATAATTGGCGAGTCTCCTCCAACGGGCGTAATTCGAGAATATCGTCCTGCAGCTGGTTCAGCAGGGTCTGCGGCTGGCTCTCGCTGAACAGGTCGATACGACCGTCGCGAAAGGCTGAGCGATAGCTGTTGGGATCGTCGTAGCTGTCGAGCAGGTTGATGTAGTCACGACCCTGTTTACCCCAGGCGGCGAGCAGCGGATGGGCATGCTGATGCAGGGTCTGTGGGTCTAGCACCGCGGGCATTCCCGCCTTGCGCGCCTGACGTTTGTATTGATGGCGCAACAGGTCCTTGTCGGCGACGATATCTGCCCAATGGTGACGACAGGGGTTGTGCACACACAGCAAAACCTGACTGAAGCGGGCCAATCCAGCCAGGGCTTCAAGGGCTTGTGCCGGCAGGGAGGAAATCCCGAAAACGATCACTCGCGAGGGCAACCCTTGTGGCGCCTTTTCCAGGTTGAGAATACGTTCGATGAAACGTTGGTGAACGCCGGCGCGACTCTGCGCCATACCCTCTTCCCCCACATCCAGCAACAACGCACGCCACAGTTCGGCCTGCCAGCAGTTGGCGGGGGTCAGGGCCTTGGGCTCGCCTCGAGCACTGCGCAGTTGGTGACGTCCTGCTGCCCAGTCTTCCAGCCAGTCGGCGCGATAAACCTGATATTGGTCGAACAGGTCAGCCAGGCGCTCGGCCAATTGATAGCGCTTGCGCAGATCCGTGTCGTGAGTAAGGAAACGTCGTAGCGGTTCGAAGTGCGGCTGATCGATCAGCTCGGGCAAGAGTCGCATCAGGCGCCATGTCAGCGGTGCTTTATCCAGCAGGGATTTGGGCGGGATTTCATCGCGTCCCAGCACCATGCGATAGAGCTGCCACATGAAACTGCCGGGAAGTTGCACGTCGATGGCGGCGGCGATGCCGCAGCCGCCCATGTCGTCTTCCTCGGGATCCTCAGCCAGTGCCAGCTTCAGCCATTGGGCAATGCCGTTGCTCTGGACCAGGGCGATCTCATTCTCCAGAGGCGCCAAGGGGTAACGCCGCATCCAGCTGACCACCAGGCTGCGCAACTCGTCCAGGCGGTTACCGTGAACCACCATAAAACCAGCGCTGAGGGACGTGGCGTCCGGCATAAGGGCTTCCTTGGAAAATGCAAAAGCTAGGGCCGAACCTTAGCACTGTCACGCAGCGGTGACAGCTGAGAGGACCAACATGAGTGTTGCGGGGGATGAGGCATTTTTTGTCGCACAAAAACAAAACCCCAATTGCTTTCGCAATTGGGGTTTCGGAATTTAATCTTGACGATGACCTACTCTCACATGGGGAAACCCCACACTACCATCGGCGATGCATCGTTTCACTTCTGAGTTCGGGATGGGATCAGGTGGTTCCAATGCTCTATGGTCGTCAAGAAATTCGGTGTGCCGACTCGTCTTTCGACGCTTCAGCAAATTGGGTATGTAATAGCTTTGTGGTGCTTTTGTGAGTAGTGCAAACTTTCGGTTCGTTTCGTCTTCACACACCGCAACTCGCTCTTAAGCAAATTGCTTGGGTGTTATATGGTCAAGCCTCACGGGCAATTAGTATTGGTTAGCTCAACGCCTCACAGCGCTTACACACCCAACCTATCAACGTCGTAGTCTTCGACGGCCCTTCAGGGAACTCAAGGTTCCAGTGAGATCTCATCTTGAGGCAAGTTTCCCGCTTAGATGCTTTCAGCGGTTATCTTTTCCGAACATAGCTACCCGGCAATGCCACTGGCGTGACAACCGGAACACCAGAGGTTCGTCCACTCCGGTCCTCTCGTACTAGGAGCAGCCCCTCTCAAATCTCAAACGTCCACGGCAGATAGGGACCGAACTGTCTCACGACGTTCTAAACCCAGCTCGCGTACCACTTTAAATGGCGAACAGCCATACCCTTGGGACCGGCTTCAGCCCCAGGATGTGATGAGCCGACATCGAGGTGCCAAACACCGCCGTCGATATGAACTCTTGGGCGGTATCAGCCTGTTATCCCCGGAGTACCTTTTATCCGTTGAGCGATGGCCCTTCCATACAGAACCACCGGATCACTAAGACCTACTTTCGTACCTGCTCGACGTGTCTGTCTCGCAGTCAAGCGCGCTTTTGCCTTTATACTCTACGACCGATTTCCGACCGGTCTGAGCGCACCTTCGTACTCCTCCGTTACTCTTTAGGAGGAGACCGCCCCAGTCAAACTACCCACCATACACTGTCCTCGATCCGGATAACGGACCTGAGTTAGAACCTCAAAGTTGCCAGGGTGGTATTTCAAGGATGGCTCCACGCGAACTGGCGTCCACGCTTCAAAGCCTCCCACCTATCCTACACAAGCAAATTCAAAGTCCAGTGCAAAGCTATAGTAAAGGTTCACGGGGTCTTTCCGTCTAGCCGCGGATACACTGCATCTTCACAGCGATTTCAATTTCACTGAGTCTCGGGTGGAGACAGCGCCGCCATCGTTACGCCATTCGTGCAGGTCGGAACTTACCCGACAAGGAATTTCGCTACCTTAGGACCGTTATAGTTACGGCCGCCGTTTACCGGGGCTTCGATCAAGAGCTTCGCGTTAGCTAACCCCATCAATTAACCTTCCGGCACCGGGCAGGCGTCACACCCTATACGTCCACTTTCGTGTTTGCAGAGTGCTGTGTTTTTAATAAACAGTCGCAGCGGCCTGGTATCTTCGACCGGCATGGGCTTACGGAGCAAGTCCTTCACCCTCACCGGCGCACCTTCTCCCGAAGTTACGGTGCCATTTTGCCTAGTTCCTTCACCCGAGTTCTCTCAAGCGCCTTGGTATTCTCTACCCAACCACCTGTGTCGGTTTGGGGTACGGTTCCTAGTTATCTGAAGCTTAGAAGCTTTTCTTGGAAGCATGGCATCAACCACTTCGTCACCTGAAAGGTAACTCGTCATCAGCTCTCGGCCTTAGAACCCCGGATTTACCTAAGATTCCAGCCTACCACCTTAAACTTGGACAACCAACGCCAAGCTGGCCTAGCCTTCTCCGTCCCTCCATCGCAATAACTAGAAGTACAGGAATATTAACCTGTTTTCCATCGACTACGCTTTTCAGCCTCGCCTTAGGGACCGACTAACCCTGCGTCGATTAACGTTGCGCAGGAAACCTTGGTCTTTCGGCGTGGGTGTTTTTCACACCCATTGTCGTTACTCATGTCAGCATTCGCACTTCTGATACCTCCAGCAAGCTTCTCAACTCACCTTCACAGGCTTACAGAACGCTCCTCTACCGCATCACTTACGTGATACCCGTAGCTTCGGTGTATGGTTTGAGCCCCGTTACATCTTCCGCGCAGGCCGACTCGACTAGTGAGCTATTACGCTTTCTTTAAAGGGTGGCTGCTTCTAAGCCAACCTCCTAGCTGTCTAAGCCTTCCCACATCGTTTCCCACTTAACCATAACTTTGGGACCTTAGCTGACGGTCTGGGTTGTTTCCCTTTTCACGACGGACGTTAGCACCCGCCGTGTGTCTCCCATGCTCGGCACTTGTAGGTATTCGGAGTTTGCATCGGTTTGGTAAGTCGGGATGACCCCCTAGCCGAAACAGTGCTCTACCCCCTACAGTGATACATGAGGCGCTACCTAAATAGCTTTCGAGGAGAACCAGCTATCTCCGAGCTTGATTAGCCTTTCACTCCGATCCACAGGTCATCCGCTAACTTTTCAACGGTAGTCGGTTCGGTCCTCCAGTCAGTGTTACCTAACCTTCAACCTGCCCATGGATAGATCGCCCGGTTTCGGGTCTATACCCAGCGACTAAACGCCCTATTAAGACTCGCTTTCGCTACGCCTCCCCTATTCGGTTAAGCTCGCCACTGAATATAAGTCGCTGACCCATTATACAAAAGGTACGCAGTCACAGAACAAAGTCTGCTCCCACTGCTTGTACGCATACGGTTTCAGGATCTATTTCACTCCCCTCTCCGGGGTTCTTTTCGCCTTTCCCTCACGGTACTAGTTCACTATCGGTCAGTCAGTAGTATTTAGCCTTGGAGGATGGTCCCCCCATATTCAGACAAAGTTTCTCGTGCTCCGTCCTACTCGATTTCATGACTAAGAGACTTTCGCGTACAGGGCTATCACCCACTATGGCCGCACTTTCCAGAGCGTTCCGCTAATCTCAAAGCCACTTAAGGGCTAGTCCCCGTTCGCTCGCCACTACTAAGGGAATCTCGGTTGATTTCTTTTCCTCAGGGTACTTAGATGTTTCAGTTCCCCTGGTTCGCCTCTTGCACCTATGTATTCAGTACAAGATAACCATCTTATGATGGCTGGGTTCCCCCATTCAGACATCTCCGGATCAAAGTCTGTTTGCCGACTCCCCGAAGCTTTTCGCAGGCTACCACGTCTTTCATCGCCTCTGACTGCCAAGGCATCCACCGTATGCGCTTCTTCACTTGACCATATAACCCCAAGCAATCTGGTTATACTGTGAAGACGACATTCGCCGAAAATTCGCGATTAAACTCACAAATTTTACCTTAGCCTGAATAAACACCAGTGAAAGTGCTATCCAGTCTATCTTTCTATCACATACCCAAATTTTTAAAGAACGATTCTGATAAAGATC
>NZ_JAQZAA010000076.1:0-98730 GCF_028640875.1 Pseudomonas sp. SBT1-2
GAGCTTGCCCGCGATAGCGGTGTATCAGGTTAGACCGCTATCGCGGGCAAGCCTCGCTCCTACAGAACAGGGTCAAACGCCGAATTGCGCGCGGTAGGCTTCCACCGCCGGCAGATGCTGCTTGAGTGCCGGATCGTCCGCCAGGAACTGCAGGACCTGGGTCAGGGAAACGATGCTCACCACCGGAATGCCGAAATCGCGCTCGACTTCCTGGATCGCCGACAACTCACCGTTGCCACGCTCCTGACGGTTCAGGGCAATCAACACACCCGCCGCCTTGGCGCCTTCCTGGGACTCGATGATCTGCATCACTTCGCGAATCGCGGTGCCCGCGGTGATCACGTCGTCGATGATCAACACGTCGCCAGTCAATGGCGCGCCGACCAGGCTGCCGCCTTCGCCGTGAGCCTTGGCTTCCTTGCGGTTGAAGCACCATGGCAGATCGCGCTGATGATGCTCGGCCAGGGCCACGGCCGTCGCTGCCGCTAAAGGAATACCTTTGTACGCAGGACCGAAAAGCACATCGAAAGAAATGCCGCTGTCGACGATCGCCGCGGCATAAAAACGCCCCAGCTGTGCCAGGGCCGAACCGCTGTTGAACAGGCCGGCATTGAAGAAGTAAGGACTGGTACGCCCGGACTTCAGGGTGAACTCACCGAAGCGCAAAACCCCGCGATCGATGGCAAAACGAATGAAATCGCGCTGATACGCCTGCATGAAAAAGCCCCAAATACCACGGATTTAGCTAATTAGGTAGACCTCGGGTATCATACACGCACGTGATTTTTGGGGCCATTTATGCGGATCATCAGTGTGAACGTCAATGGTATTCAGGCTGCAGTGGAGCGAGGTTTGCTCAGTTGGCTGCAAGCACAGAATGCCGACGTCATCTGCCTGCAGGACACCCGCGCCTCCGCCTTTGAACTGGACGATCCAGCCTTCCAACTGGATGGCTACTTCCTTTATGCCTGCGATGCCGAAGTTCCCGCCCAAGGCGGTGTGGCTTTGTACTCGCGGTTGCAACCGAAGGCTGTCATCAGCGGTCTCGGCTTCGAGACGGCCGACCGCTACGGGCGCTACCTGCAAGCCGATTTCGACAAGGTCAGCATCGCGACCTTGCTGCTTCCTTCCGGGCAGAACGGCGATGAAGACTTGAACCAGAAGTTCAAGCTTATGGACGACTTCGCCCGTTACCTGGATAAACAGCGGCGCAAACGTCGCGAGTACATTTATTGTGGCTCGCTGTACGTGGCGCAACAGAAGCTGGATATCAAGAACTGGCGTGACAGCCAGCAATCTCCGGGTTTCCTGGCGCCTGAGCGTGCCTGGATGGACGAGATTGTCGGCAACATGGGTTATGTCGACGCCCTGCGCGAAGTCAGCCGCGAAGGCGATCAATACAGCTGGTGGCCAGATAACGAACAGGCCGAGATGCTCAACCTGGGCTGGCGCTTCGACTATCAGCTGCTGACCCCAGGCCTGCGTCGCTTCGTGCGCAGCGCACGCCTGCCACGCCAGCCGCGCTTCTCGCAGCACGCGCCGCTGATCGTGGACTACGACTGGACGCTGACCATCTAAGCGTCTTTTCGCAGCCACAAAAAAGCCGACATCACTGTCGGCTTTTTTGTGGGCGCTCGGCCTATTTGATCAATCGCCAGGTGAACGGGTAACGGTACGCCATCCCTTCATTGGCCTTGACCCCGGCGATGATGGTCAGCACCAGGGCGCCGATCGCCAGCAGACCGAAGAGCAGGAAACCCACCAGCACCACCATCAGCAGGAAACAGACCAGCGAGGCAAGAGCCACGGTGATCTGAAAGTTCAGCGCTTCCTTGCCCTGGGCATCGATGAACGGGTCCGTCTCGCGCTTCATCTGCCAGAGCACCAGCGGGCCGATCAGGGTGCCGAACGGAATCCAGATGCCCAGCAACGCCGACAGGTGACAGAACATCGCCCACTGACGCACCTCATGGCTCGGGACAGGTTGCGGAAGCTGGTCGTCGTTCATGCTGCTCTCCTTGCTGAAAGCTACCGGGCAATCAGTCAGCCAGGGCTGCCTGTTGCAATTCAAAGATCTCGCTCATGCCTTTCTTGGCCAAAGCCAGCATGGCGTTCAGTTCTTCCGGCTGGAACGGCGCGCCTTCGGCAGTGCCCTGGACTTCGATGAAACCGCCGGTGCTGGTCATGACCACGTTGAGGTCGGTCTCGGCCGCCGAGTCTTCCAGGTAATCCAGATCCAGCACCGGCTCACCCTGGTACATGCCCACGGAAACCGCCGCGATCATTTGCTTGATCGGGTCGCCGCCCTTCAGGCCGCCACGCTTCTTGATCACTTTCAAAGCGTCCACCAGGGCCACCATGGCACCGGTGATCGACGCGGTACGGGTACCGCCATCGGCCTGGATCACATCGCAGTCGACATACAGGGTGACGTCGCCCAGCCTGGTCATGTCCAGCGCAGCGCGCAGGGAACGACCGATCAGACGCTGGATCTCCAGGGTACGGCCGCCTTGCTTGCCGCGACTGGCTTCACGCTGGTTACGCTCGCCGGTGGCGCGCGGGAGCATGCCGTATTCGGCGGTCAACCAACCCTGGCCCTGACCCTTGAGGAAGCGGGGCACGCCGTTCTCGACGCTGACCGTGCAGATCACTTTGGTATCACCAAACTCGACCAGTACAGATCCCTCGGCGTGTTTGGTGTAGTTGCGGGTGATGCGGATCGAGCGAAGCTGATCGGCAGCGCGACCACTTGGACGTTTCATAGGGAATACCTGTACGGGGACGGAAAACTGCCGATCATTATAGAGCCCACGGCCTTGCCTGGGCAGTTCTAAAAACCCCGGCCCGTCGGCGACACCTCTGGAACGGCCCTCCGGTCGCTTCGCAGCGCTTTGTCACACCCGCGGTTTGGGAGCATCCACCGCACTGCGCTACAATCCTGCGCCTTCGCAGCCTGTCGGCTTCAATTCATTCATATCGGGCCCGTACAACCCTTTGCGGTTGGTGGCGGACCTGTATCGGAGGTACCTCCATGGTGCACAGCATGACCGCCTTCGCCCGGGTAGAACGGGCCGGCACTCAGGGCACCCTGAGCTGGGAACTGCGCTCGGTCAACAGCCGTTACCTGGAACCGCACCTGCGCTTGCCGGAATCCTTTCGCGATCTGGAAGGCGCGGTCCGCGAGGCGCTGCGCCAGGGACTGTCGCGCGGCAAGCTCGAATGCACCTTGCGCTTCACCGAAGAAACCACCGGCAAACCACTGCAGGTCGACCGGGAGCGCGCCGCGCAACTGGTGGCGGCAGCCGAGTCCGTTGCCAGCCTGATCAAGCAGCCGGCGGCGCTGAACCCACTGGAAGTGCTGGCCTGGCCCGGCGTCCTGGTGGCCGATGCCAGCGACCCGCAGGCGCTGAACAACGAAGCCCTGAGCCTGTTCAACCAGGGGCTGAAAGAGCTGAAGAGCGGCCGCGAGCGCGAAGGCGCGGAGCTGGCCCGGCTGATCAACGAACGCCTGACCTCCATCGAGGAAGATGTCGTGACCCTGCGCGAACTGGTCCCGCAGATGCTCGCGACCCAGCGCCAGAAGGTTCTCGATCGCTTCGCCGACATGCAGGCCGAACTGGACCCTACCCGCCTGGAACAGGAAATGGTGCTGCTCGCCCAGAAGAGCGACGTCGCCGAAGAACTGGACCGCCTGAGCACCCACATCATCGAAGTGCGCCGCGTACTCAAGTCCGGCGGCGCCGCTGGCCGGCGCCTGGACTTCCTGATGCAGGAACTCAACCGCGAAGCCAACACACTGGGTTCCAAGGCCTTCGACCCGCGCAGTACCCAGGCTGCGGTCAACCTCAAGGTGTTGATCGAGCAGATGCGCGAACAAGTACAGAATATTGAGTAAGGCTACCCAGACATGAACCACAGCACCGGCACCCTCTACATCATTTCCGCCCCCTCGGGCGCGGGCAAGACCAGCCTGGTCAAGGCCCTGATCGACGCCGACCCGTCGATCCGTGTTTCCGTTTCCCACACCACTCGCGCCATGCGCCCGGGCGAAGTGGACGGCGTGAACTACCACTTCGTCTCCCGCGAAGCGTTCGTGAAGATGGGCGAACACGGCGACTTCCTCGAGCGCGCCGAAGTCTTCGGCAATCTCTATGGCACCTCCCAAAGCCACTTGCAGCAGACCCTGGACGAAGGTCACGACCTGATCCTGGAGATCGACTGGCAAGGTGCCGAGCAAGTGCGCAAGCTGATGCCCCAGGCGCGTTCGATCTTCATCCTGCCGCCGTCCCAACAGGCCTTGCGCCAGCGCCTGACCAACCGCGGCCAGGACAGCGACGAGATCATCGAAGGCCGGATGCGCGAAGCCGTCAGCGAAATGAGCCACTACGTCGATTACGACTACCTGATCATCAACGACGATTTTGCCCATGCGCTGGACGACCTGAAGGCGATTTTCCGCACCAACCAGCTGCACCAAAAGCACCAGCAACAGCGTTTCGGCAAATTGCTCGCCGAATTGCTGGGCTGAATAGCACTTCCCAAAACCGCTGCAAGGGCTTTACATTGGCGCTTGTAGCGCGTCGGAAAGCTTGGTTAAAAAATCAGCGCTTCCCTAATCGCTGGTGATTTTTTAAACTGTTGAGTCCGCTCGCCCATCCGGGCAGCGCGCATATTGCATTTGCTACGAGGAAGACCATGGCCCGCGTAACCGTTGAAGACTGTCTAGAACACGTGGATAACCGCTTTGAGCTGGTCATGCTCTCTACCAAGCGTGCCCGTCAACTGGCAACCGGCGGCAAAGAGCCGAAAGTAGCATGGGAAAACGACAAGCCTACCGTCGTCGCCCTGCGTGAAATCGCTGAAGGCCTGATCGACTACGCAGCTATCGCCGAAGCCGAAATCGTTGAAGATGAACCGCTTTTTGCTGCTTTCGAGGACGAGTCCAACGAGGCCGTCTAAGCCTATGCCTGGTCGACGTAGCACGGCGCGGGATCACAGCCTACGGCAGGAGTCATCATGCCGAGCATAGACGCCCTCGCCGATCGCTTATCGACCTATCTCGGCACGGACCAGGTCAATCTGGTCCGCCGAGCGTATTTCTACGCCGAACAAGCCCATGACGGTCAGCGCCGTCGCAGCGGCGAGGCGTACGTCACGCACCCATTAGCGGTCGCAAACATTCTCGCCGACATGCATATGGACCATCAGAGCCTGATGGCGGCCATGCTGCATGACGTGATCGAAGACACCGGTATCGCCAAAGAAGCGCTGCAAGCGCAGTTCGGTGAAACCGTGGCCGAACTGGTCGACGGGGTCAGCAAACTGACCCAGATGAACTTCGAGACCAAGGCCGAAGCCCAAGCGGAAAACTTCCAGAAGATGGCCATGGCCATGGCGCGCGACATTCGCGTGATCCTGGTCAAGCTGGCCGACCGCCTGCACAACATGCGCACCCTGGAAGTGCTGTCCGGTGAAAAACGCCGGCGGATCGCCAAGGAAACCCTGGAGATCTATGCGCCCATCGCCAACCGCCTGGGCATGCACAGCATCCGCATCGAATTCGAAGACCTCGGGTTCAAGGCCATGCACCCGATGCGTTCCGCGCGGATCTACCAGGCGGTCAAGCGCGCCCGGGGCAACCGCAAGGAAATCGTCAACAAGATCGAAGAATCCCTGAGCCACTGCCTGGCCATCGACGGCATCCAGGGCGAGGTCAGCGGCCGCCAGAAGCACTTGTATGGCATCTATAAAAAGATGCGCGGCAAACGCCGGGCCTTCAACGAGATCATGGACGTCTACGCGTTCCGGATCATCGTCGACAAGGTCGACACCTGCTACCGCGTGCTCGGCGCCGTACACAACCTGTACAAGCCACTGCCGGGTCGCTTCAAGGATTACATCGCGATTCCCAAGGCCAACGGCTATCAGTCGCTGCACACCACGCTGTTCGGCATGCACGGCGTTCCGATCGAGATCCAGATCCGCACCCGCGAAATGGAAGAGATGGCCAACAACGGCATCGCCGCCCACTGGCTGTACAAATCCAGCGGCGACGAGCAGCCAAAGGGCACCCATGCCCGGGCTCGTCAGTGGGTCAAGGGCGTGCTGGAGATGCAGCAACGCGCCGGCAACTCCCTGGAATTCATCGAGAGCGTGAAGATCGACCTGTTCCCGGACGAGGTCTACGTGTTCACGCCGAAGGGCCGGATCATGGAGCTGCCCAAAGGCTCCACCGCAGTGGACTTCGCCTACGCGGTGCACACCGACGTCGGCAACAGCTGCATCGCCTGTCGTATCAATCGCCGCCTGGCGCCGCTGTCCGAACCGCTGCAAAGCGGCTCCACCGTGGAAATCGTCAGCGCCCCGGGCGCGCGCCCCAACCCGGCCTGGCTCAACTTCGTAGTCACCGGCAAGGCTCGCACCCACATTCGCCACGCCCTGAAACTGCAACGCCGCTCCGAGTCCATCAGCCTGGGCGAACGCCTGCTGAACAAGGTGCTCAACGGTTTCGACAGCGCGCTGGAAAAGATCCCCGCCGAACGCGTGCAAGCGATGCTCACCGAGTATCGCCTGGAACTGATCGAAGACCTGCTGGAAGACATCGGCCTGGGCAACCGCATGGCCTATGTGGTCGCCCGCCGCCTGCTCGGCGAAGGCGAACAGCTGCCAAGCCCGGAAGGTCCGCTGGCCATTCGCGGTACCGAAGGCCTGGTCCTGAGCTACGCCAAGTGCTGCACGCCGATCCCGGGCGACCCGATTGTCGGCCACCTGTCCGCGGGCAAGGGGATGGTGGTGCACCTGGACAACTGCCGCAATATCAGCGAAATCCGCCACAACCCGGAAAAATGCATCCAGCTTTCGTGGGCCAAGGATGTCACCGGCGAATTCAACGTCGAGCTGCGCGTCGAGCTGGAACACCAGCGCGGCCTGATCGCCCTGCTGGCCAGCAGCGTCAACGCGGCCGACGGCAATATCGAGAAAATCAGCATGGACGAACGGGATGGTCGCATCAGCGTGGTCCAACTGGTGGTCAGTGTGCACGACCGTGTGCACCTGGCCCGCGTGATCAAGAAACTGCGCGCCCTGACCGGGGTCATTCGCATCACTCGCATGCGTGCATAGCTCGCTATACAGCCCGCCCATTACAAGGAGTCATTCATGACCAAGACCGTTATCACCAGCGACAAGGCACCCGCCGCGATCGGCACCTATTCCCAGGCGATCAAGGCAGGCAACACCGTCTACATGTCCGGCCAGATCCCGCTCGATCCAAAGACCATGGAACTGGTGGAAGGCTTCGAAGCCCAGACCGTCCAGGTATTCGAGAACCTCAAGTCCGTGGCCGAGGCCGCCGGTGGTTCGTTCAAGGACATCGTCAAGCTCAACATCTTCCTCACCGACCTGAGCCACTTCGCCAAGGTCAACGAGATCATGGGCAAGTACTTCCAGCAGCCTTACCCTGCCCGCGCCGCCATCGGCGTTGCCGCCCTGCCAAAAGGCGCGCAGGTTGAAATGGATGCCATCCTGGTCATCGAGTAACACGTCCGGCGCGGCTACCCAGGCCGCGCCGTCTTCGTTCTGAAAGGATTTCCTCATGCGCAAAGCGCTAGCCCTCTCGTTGTGCGCCCTGTTCCTCGGCGGCTGTGCCAGCGATCCCGCCGACCGTGACATCAGTGGCACCTGGATCAATCAGGTCGCCATCGACGCCGCCGCCAAAGGCGGACCGCTGCGCGAAGCCCTGCAAGGCTACGGCCCGAACCTGGAATGGGACGTCAACACCAAGGCCAGCCAGGCGCGCTACACCAACGGCTTCGAAAATGTCGAAGGCAAGGTGCTGGCTGAAGAGTCCGGCTCCTGGAAAATCGATTTCTACGGCAGCTCTGCCAGCGAATTGAAACGCGACGGCAAACAATTGCTGCAAGAAGCCAACGACAACGAGCCGGAACAGGTCTTCGATCGTCCCAAGGACCCGGCCCCGGAAGGCGCGCCACTGGGCGCCAACTTCGAGCGCGCGCTGTACTCGGCCTACCTGGGCGGCGAATGGAAAATCGTCAACGGCCCGGGCCAAGGCGGCACCGTGCTGTTCCAGTCCAACGGCCAGGTCATGGGCCTGCCGGGCGCCGATCGCTACGCACTCTGCCTCGCCGGCGACTGCGCGTCGATGAGCGGCGGCTACGACAACCTCTGGCTGCAGCTCAACGGCCAGGGCAACCCGTGGATCTTCGCGCGTAACGGCGAGCAACTGGAGATCTTCCAGACCATCAACACCGCCCAGGCGGACGAGGTACCTTCCCTCACCCCGGGTACGCGCCAGTGGCTACTGGAAAAACAGTGATCCCCGCCTCCCTGTAGGAGCGAGCTTGCTCGCGATCAGCGGTGTCTCAGGTTAGACCGCTATCGCGAGCAAGCTCGCTCCTACAGTTTCAGCCTTCGATAATCTCCGCATACCCCTCGCGAAAACTCGGATAACGCGGCTCCCAGCCCAGGGCCCTGGCGCGGGCATTGCTGCAGCGCTTGCTGCCAGAACGCCGCACACTCGAATTATCCGCCCACTCGGTCACACCCAGGTACTCGCGCAGCCAGCCCACCACCTCCGCCAATGGCACCGGCGCGTCGTCGACCCCGATGTAGCAGTCCTCAAGCCGCACGCCACGCCGATCGGCCTGCAGCAGGAAGGCCAGCAACCCCGCGGCGTCGTCGGCATGGATGCGGTTGCCATACAACGGCGGATCGATGGCCACGCGATACCCCTGGCGCACTTGGTTCAACAGCCATTCCCGCCCCGGGCCGTAGATCCCGGTCAAGCGCACCAGGCTGGCTGGAATGCCACTCTGCAACGCCACTTGCTCGGCCTCGAGCATCAGCCGGCCGGAATAGCCACCGGCCTGCGCAGGAGAAGTCTCGTCGATCCACTCGCCGTCTTTCTGCCCATAGACGCTGCTGCTGGAAACGAACAACAGGCGCTTCGGCGACTGCCCGTTCTGCTTGAGCCAGCCCAGCACATGGGTCAGCCCCTCGACATAGGCCGCGCGATAGCCCGCCTCGTCATGCTCGGTAGCGGCCGCGCTATACACCAGGTAATCCAGCGGTGTGGTGGGCCAGGCTGCCGGGCACTGCTCGCTGAAAAGATCGCCCGCCACGCCGATCACCCCTTCCGGCAATTGCGAAACCGTGCGCCGCAGGCCGTAGACCTGCCAGTTTTCAGCCAGCAGTTGCTTCGCCAGACGGCTGCCGACATCACCACAGCCAGCGATCAGAACAGAAGGGGCGGACATCAGAAAACTCCTATCAGAAAGGCACAGACTAGCGTCGGCAATGGACGAGCGGCTAGCAATCAAAGAAAAAAAGATACTCTATTACTTCTGTTAACAAGAATTAGTTGCAATAATGACGGCCCATTTGTTCTCGGCCCTGCGAGGCCTAGAAGGACACTTACCCTTTTCCCTCTCAGGTCCGGCCAGCATGACACGCAATCCATTCTCCGCTTCGCCAACCCAACGCCCAAGCCCGCTGCGCGCCATGAGTGCGGCCGCGGCGTTGCTGTTCAGCCTGCTGCTGGCACCGACCGCGGCCTTCGCCGATGAGCAGGCCCCGACTGGCACCTCGACACCTGCGGCAGCCCACGCGCCGGCCGATGCCACGGCGCCGGTAGCCACCCCGGTCGCCGCAGCGCCGGCACCTGCCGAAGGCGAGCCGGCCGACGACGCACCTGAAGTCCTCGAAGCGGACAACAGCCTGGGCATGGCGCACGACCTGTCTCCTTGGGGCATGTACCAGAACGCCGACATCATCGTGAAGCTGGTGATGATCGGCCTGGCTATCGCCTCGATCATCACCTGGACCATCTGGATCGCCAAAGGCTTCGAGCTGATGGGCGCCAAGCGTCGCCTGCGCGGTGAGATCCTCGCCCTGAAAAAGGCCACCACCCTCAAGGAAGCCAGCGTCACCGCTGCCAAAGAAGGCACCCTGGCCAATCTGCTGGTCCACGATGCGCTGGAAGAAATGCGCCTGTCGGCCAACAGCCGCGAGAAAGAAGGCATCAAGGAACGCGTCAGCTTCCGCCTCGAGCGCCTGGTAGCCGCCTGCGGCCGCAACATGAGCAGCGGCACCGGCGTGCTCGCCACCATCGGTTCCACCGCGCCCTTCGTCGGCCTGTTCGGTACCGTATGGGGCATCATGAACAGCTTCATCGGCATCGCCAAAACCCAGACCACCAACCTCGCCGTCGTCGCCCCCGGCATCGCCGAAGCCCTGCTGGCAACCGCCCTGGGTCTGGTCGCGGCCATTCCGGCTGTAGTCATCTACAACGTCTTCGCCCGCTCCATCGCCGGCTACAAGGCCCAGGTCTCCGACGCCTCCGCAGAAGTCCTGCTGCTGGTCAGCCGTGATCTCGATCACCTGCCGACCGCCGAGCGCTCTGCGCAACCTCATGTGGCCAAAGTAGGGTAATCCGCCATGGGCCTGCATTTGAAAGAAGGCGCAGAAGACGATCTCGCCGAAAACCACGAAATCAACGTCACGCCGTTCATCGACGTGATGCTGGTGCTGCTGATCATCTTCATGGTCGCGGCGCCGCTGGCTACCGTGGACATCAAGGTCGACCTCCCGGCCTCGACGGCCAAACCGGCGCCACGCCCCGAGAAACCGGTGTTTCTCAGCGTCAAGGCCGACCAACGCCTGTACCTCGGCGACGACGAAGTGAAGGCCGAAGCCCTCGGCGCCACCCTCGACGCCAAGACCCAGGGCAAAAAAGACACGACGATCTTCTTCCAGGCCGACAAAGGCGTGGATTACGGCGACCTGATGAGCGTGATGGATGCCCTGCGGGCCGCCGGATACCTGAAGGTCGGCCTGGTCGGACTTGAGACGGCTACCAAGAAATGATCACGACGCGCCAAAAACTGACGCGTTACAGCGGTAGCCTGGCCATCGTACTGGGGGTCCATGCGGTCGCGATCCTGCTCGCGCTCAACTGGAGTTCCCCCACGCCGGTCGAGCTGCCACCCCAGGCGATGATGGTCGAGTTGGCGCCGCTTCCGGCACCGCCTCCTCCCGCACCGCCCAAGGTCGTGACGCCACCGCAGCCGCCGGCTCCGGTCGAAGAGTTGCCGCTGCCCAAACTCGCGGAAGCGCCGAAGCCGACGATTTCCGTGCCCAAGCCGGTCAAACCCAAGCCCAAGCCACAACCGCCCAAGCCGGTGGAGAAAAAACCGGAACCGCCGAAGGAAAAGCCCAGCGAAGAGAAGCCCAGCGACGCTCCGCCGACTCCTACCGCGGCACCGTCCTCGGCACCTGCTCCGGGTCCGTCGCCGGCCCAGATCGCCGCCAAGGAAAGCTGGCAAGGCACGCTGCTGGCGCACCTGGCCAAGTACAAGAAGTACCCGCCGGGCGCTCAGGCACGCGGCAAGGAAGGCCTGAACCGACTGCGCTTCGTGGTCGACGCCCAAGGCAACGTGCTGTCCTATGAGCTGGTGGGACGCTCGGGCAATGCCGATCTGGACCGGGCCACCCTGGAAATGATCCGCCGCGCCCAACCGCTGCCCAAGCCACCGGCGGACATGCTCAACAACGGCTCGATCGAGATCGTCGCGCCCTTCGTTTACTCCCTGGAGAAACGTCGCCGCTGAGCATGACGCACAGGCGATCCCCAGCAGAAAGGCACCCTAAAGGTGCCTTTTTGCTTTTCCAGGCATGACCCGCATGCATTGCCCGGTGTCACAGCGAGCATTGAGTCTGATAACGTGCGTCTATCGATTGCAGCCGGTATGCTTGGCCCGCAACCTCATGGACGTCCGCTATGACTCTTACTGAATTACGCTACATCGTTACCCTCGCCCAAGAGCAGCACTTCGGCCACGCGGCCGAGCGTTGCCATGTCAGCCAGCCGACCCTGTCGGTGGGCGTGAAGAAGCTTGAAGACGAACTCGGTGTGCTGATTTTCGAGCGCAGCAAGAGTGCGGTACGTCTGACGCCGGTCGGCGAAGGCATTGTCGCCCAGGCGCAAAAGGTCCTCGAACAGGCCCAGGGCATTCGCGAGCTGGCCCAGGCCGGCAAGAACCAGCTGACCGCCCCGCTGAAAGTCGGCGCGATCTACACCGTCGGCCCCTACCTGTTCCCACACCTGATCCCGCAACTGCACCGGGTCGCTCCGCAGATGCCGTTGTACATCGAAGAGAACTTCACCCACGTACTGCGCGACAAGCTGCGCAACGGCGAACTGGACGCGATCATCATCGCCCTGCCGTTCAACGAAGCCGACGTGCTGACCCTGCCGCTGTACGACGAACCCTTCTACGTGCTGATGCCAAGCACCCACCCCTGGACCCAGAAAGAGAGCATCGACGCCAACCTGCTCAACGACAAGAGCCTGTTGCTGCTGGGCGAAGGCCACTGTTTCCGCGACCAGGTACTCGAGGCTTGCCCGACCCTGGCCAAAGGCAACGACGGCGCCAAGCACACCACGGTGGAATCCAGCTCCCTGGAAACCATCCGCCACATGGTCGCTTCCGGCCTTGGCGTCTCGATCCTGCCGCTCTCGGCGGTGGACAGCCATCACTACGCCCCCGGCGTGATCGAAGTACGGCCGCTGAGCGCGCCCGTGCCGTTCCGCACCGTGGCGATTGCCTGGCGCGCCAGCTTCCCCCGGCCGAAAGCCATCGAGATCCTCGCCGACTCGATCCGCCTGTGTTCGGTGGCCAAGCCGCCTGCCGCGAGTTAAACCGTCGCGATGACTGAGCTGTCGAATGTGCCGGTCACGGCACTCAAGGGCGTCGGCGAAGCCATGGCCGAAAAGCTGGCCAAGGTCGGCCTGGAAAACCTGCAGGACGTGCTGTTCCACCTGCCCCTGCGTTATCAGGACCGTACCCGCGTGGTGCCGATCGGCGCGCTGCGCCCCGGCCAGGACGCGGTGATCGAAGGCACCGTCAGCGGCGCCGACGTGGTGATGGGCAAGCGCCGCAGCCTGCTGGTGCGCCTGCAGGACGGCACCGGCGGGCTCAGCCTGCGCTTCTACCATTTCAGCAACGCGCAGAAGGAAGGCCTCAAGCGCGGCACCCGCGTGCGCTGCTATGGCGAAGCCCGTCCCGGTGCCTCGGGGCTGGAAATCTACCACCCGGAATACCGCGCCATCAGCGGCGATGAACCGCCGCCCGTGGACCAGACCCTGACCCCTATCTACCCGCTCACCGAAGGCCTGACCCAGCAGCGCCTGCGCATGCTGTGCCAGCAGAGCCTGGCCCTGCTCGGCCCGCGCAGCCTGCCGGACTGGCTGCCGCAAGAGCTGGCGCGGGATTACCAGCTGGCGCCGCTGGACGATGCGATTCGCTACCTGCACCACCCGCCGGCCGACGCCGATGTCGACGAGCTGGCCCTGGGTCACCATTGGGCACAGCATCGCCTGGCGTTCGAGGAACTGCTGACCCATCAGCTGTCCCAGCAGCGCCTGCGCGAAAGCCTGCGCTCGCAACTCGCCCCGGCGCTGCCCAAGGCTACCCGGCTGCCGGCGCAGTACCTGAAGAACCTCGGCTTTCCGCCCACCGGCGCGCAGCAGCGGGTCGGCAACGAGATCGCCTACGACCTCAGCCAGCCCGAACCGATGCTGCGGTTGATCCAGGGCGACGTGGGCGCCGGCAAGACCGTGGTCGCCGCCCTCGCCGCCCTGCAGGCGCTGGAGGCTGGCTACCAGGTGGCGCTGATGGCGCCGACCGAGATCCTCGCCGAGCAGCACTTCATCACCTTCAAGCGCTGGCTTGAGCCGCTGGGACTGGAAGTCGCCTGGCTGGCCGGCAAGCTCAAGGGCAAGAACCGCACGGCGGCCCTGGAACAGATCGCCGCCGGCGCGCCGATGGTGGTCGGCACCCACGCGCTGTTCCAGGACGAAGTGCAGTTCAAGAACCTGGCGCTGGTGATCATCGACGAACAACACCGCTTCGGCGTGCAGCAGCGCCTGGCCCTGCGCCAGAAAGGCGTGGGCGGGCGCCTGTGCCCGCACCAGCTGATCATGACCGCCACGCCGATTCCACGGACCCTGGCCATGAGCGCCTATGCCGACCTGGACACCTCGATCCTCGACGAACTGCCCCCAGGCCGCACGCCGGTGAACACCGTGCTGGTGACCGACTCGCGCCGCGTCGAGGTCATCGAGCGGGTGCGCGCCGCCTGCGCCGAAGGGCGCCAGGCCTATTGGGTGTGCACGCTGATCGAGGAATCCGAAGAGCTGACCTGCCAGGCCGCGGAAACCACTTACGAAGACCTGAGCAGCGCCCTAGGCGAACTGCGGGTCGGCCTGATCCACGGGCGCATGAAGCCGGCGGAAAAGGCCGAGGTCATGGGCCAGTTCAAGGCCGGTGAGTTGCAACTGCTGGTAGCCACCACGGTGATCGAAGTCGGCGTCGATGTGCCCAACGCCAGCCTGATGATCATCGAGAACCCCGAGCGCCTGGGCCTGGCCCAGCTGCACCAGCTGCGCGGTCGCGTTGGTCGGGGCAGCGCCGCCAGCCATTGCGTCATGCTCTACCATCCTCCCTTGTCGCAGATCGGCCGCCAGCGCCTGGGCATCATGCGCGAAACCAACGACGGTTTTGTCATCGCCGAAAAGGACCTGGAACTGCGCGGCCCCGGCGAGATGCTCGGCACCCGCCAGACCGGCCTGCTGCAATTCAAGGTCGCCGACCTGATGCGCGATGCCGACCTGCTGCCGGCCGTGCGCGATGCCGCCCAGGCCTTGCTGGAGCGCTGGCCGCATCACGTCAGCCCGCTGCTGGAACGCTGGCTGCGCCACGGGCAGCAATACGGCCAAGTGTGAGCAGCGTCTCAGTTAAGGGGCGAATGCCCCGATCAAGCTGGTTATACTCCTGAAATTGTTTGAAAACGGATACAGACCATGACAGAAGTTGCCCTCGCCACCGCAGCCCCGCACGCTCCGTCTGTAATCCGGCTGCTGCTCGGCAAACTGGACATCGGCTTCACGGAAGTCCTCGACCACCCGGGCCTGCCAGCCGCGCGCAAGGTTCAGGCGGTCCTGCTGGATGATGCCGTCGGCGCGCTGATGGTGCTGTTCCCGCAGAGCCAGTTGCTGGACCTCAATCGCCTCGCCGAACTGACCGGCCGCCGCCTGACCGCTGTCTCCACGGAACGCCTGGAGCGCATGCTCGGCAAACACAACCTGAGCCTGCTGCCCGGCCTGCCGGCGCTCACCAGCTCGCCCTGCCTGTATGAAGAAAGCCTGCTGCGCGAGCCGAACCTGCTGATCAACTCCGGCGAGCCGGGCCTGCTGCTGGAAATCACCAGCGACGCCTTCAAGAGCATGCTGAGCAAGGCCAGCGCCGGCAACTTCGGCGAAGCCCTGAGCAGCATCCGCCCGAACCTCGACCGCCCGGACGACGACCGCGAGGAAATCACCCAGGCCATGCAGGCCTTCACCGCCCGGCGCATCCAGCAACGCCTGGAAGCGACCATCGAGATTCCGCCGCTCGCCGAAACCGCGCAGAAGATCATCAAGCTGCGGGTCGACCCCAACGCCACCATCGACGACATCACCGGCGTGGTGGAAACCGACCCGGCCCTGGCCGCGCAAGTGGTGAGCTGGGCGGCTTCGCCCTACTACGCCTCGCCGGGCAAGATCCGCTCGGTGGAAGACGCCATCGTCCGCGTGCTGGGCTTCGACCTGGTGATCAACCTGGCGCTGGGCCTGGCCCTGGGCAAGACCCTGAGCCTGCCCAAGGACCATCCGCAACACAGCACGCCGTACTGGCAGCAGTCGATCTACACCGCCGCCGTCATCGAAGGCCTGACCCGCGCCATGCCCCGCGCCCAGCGCCCGGAATCCGGCCTGACCTACCTCGCCGGCCTGCTGCACAACTTCGGCTACCTGCTGCTGGCCCACGTCTTCCCGCCGCACTTCTCGCTGATCTGCCGCCACCTGGAGGTCAACCCGCACCTGTGCCACAGCTACGTCGAACAGCACCTGCTGGGCATCAGCCGCGAGCAGATCGGCGCCTGGCTGATGCGCTACTGGGATATGCCGGACGAGTTGTCCACCGCCCTGCGCTTCCAGCACGACCCGAGCTATGACGGCGCCTACGCCGAATACCCGAACCTGGTATGCCTGGCCGTGCGCCTGCTGCGCAGCCGCGGCATCGGCTCCGGCCCCGTCGAAGACATCCCTGACGCCCTGCTCGAACGCCTCGGCCTGTCCCGCGATAAAGCCGAAGACGTGGTCAGCAAAGTCCTGGAAGCCGAAGTGCTGCTGCGCGAACTGGCCTCGCAGTTCAGCCAGCACTGACACCCAGAAAAAAGCCCCGCTCCCGTAGGAGCGAGGCTTGCCCGCGATCATCTTCCGGCTGGTATACAGCTCGCCCTCAAGCCTTCGGCTTGGCCTTCTTCGGCTTCAGGTACTTGGTCAGCCCCTGGAACCAGATCACCAGCGCCGGGTTGCCCTTGATCTGGATCGACTTGTCCTGGATCCCGGTCATAAAGGCCAATTGTTTGTTCTTCGCCTGCATCGTGGCAAAACCATAGGCCGCGTCTTTAAAGGCAATGGCGAACGCCGGCTCGGGATAGACACCGGACTTGCTAGTAATCCGCTGATCCTTCACCCGGAAATGCCGCGCCACCTTGCCATCCAGCGTCTGCAGCTGGAACACCAGTTCCTTGTCACCCAACTGCTGCTGGAACGCAGGATTGGTCCGGCTGGCCTTGCCCATCAACAGCCCCATCATCCACAGCAGAAAACGAAATTTCATGCGCAAAGCCCCAAAGAAAAAATGAACGGCTGGCGCAGTGTAGCGGCTTCGGAAGGGAACGCCACCGTTATGCAGCGTTAGAGAAAGATGAATGTCTTTTTAGCGAAAATGACCACCAAGTCACGCACTCTGTAGCCGCTGCCGAAGGCTGCGATCGAGTGCGCAGCACTCGCCAGCGGACCACATAACCAACACTATCGCTGCTCCAGGCACTTGCTGTACGCCCGCGCAAAACGCTGGTCATAACTCAGCACCACCGGCTCCTCAGGATCCACCGAGAGATCCAGCAACGACCCGTCGTTCACCCCATACTTCACCCACCCCAGCGTCCCCGTCCCATCCGTATCGAAAAACACCTTGGCCTGAACCGTCTCGCCGTCATCCTCGTCGATCAGCAGATTGGCCTTCTCTTTGGCCACCTCCCGAAAGGGAAAGTTACTGCTCCTGACCAGCTCAGTGAGGTAACCGTAACAACCCTCTCCCGATTCCTGGCCTTGCGCTGAGCAGGTCATGATCGGCAGCAGCGCGCCGAGCAAGACACCAGCGCCGAGTCGGCTCATACGCTTTACAGAGAACAGGCCTTCAAATGCGTTAAAGGAAGGGTGCTGAATGACAAACCTCATGGATTTTTCCACCTTAAACAAGAGGACCTTCGACTAGTAAATTTCCCACTTACCTACCATGTGGTTTTGTGACGCATAATTTTGGCACATTGCTTTCATAATACGTACTACTCAGAACCTTCTTCAGGCTATTCAACTTCAGATTTAAAAACTCATCGCCACAGGCTGGAACCAACTCTTTAAAGGACTCATCGGCTGATTGATAAATAAAAACCCTATGTATCGTATAGGTGCCCATTCCATCATCGACATACCAAATAGAAAAATCTTTGAGCCCATCAAAATTGAAGTCATTTATTTCGACATTGAATGTTTTTTCAGTCTCGAATGAGATCGTTTCGGTTATCGATCGACTCTTGCCCTCCGAGGTCACAGTTAGGTTTGCTCCATCCTGGACAAGAGTTACATTGACTTCTTTATCTGGGCTAAACGTCGTTGGCTGAGCGAGCGCCAACGCACTCCAGAGTAGCAAGGCCACTGCGACGAAATAATCTTTAACTCTCATTTCTCTCTCCCATCAGAAAAGCCATGAGCTACTTCCACTCCACACTCAAGGCCTTTCATACTTGACCTTCTGTGCAAAAGCACTCTCATCTACCAGATCCCGCTTACTGACACCGAATTTTTCTATCAGCTCATCGCGAGAACCGAACGATCCAAAGGAACGAAAGGAATTACTATAGACATAGTTAACCAACTTACCATCCATGGAGTAGTAGCCATGCCATTCCGGGCACGCCCCACAACCGCTGTAGCCGCCGATGGAAACCAGACTGCCCTTGCTACCGTTAATGCAAGCCATCGAGACTACAACATTAGATAACATAGCTATGTGTTTACCGCTTTTGGTGAGCTGCGATACTTTCTGCATTTCTCGCTGGGTCTCTTTACCGCCAATTTTAATCACCTGACCAGTACAAACAGGTAACCCGGCCTGAGCTTGATCACTTTCAACGGCTTCATTTTCACAGTTCGATACAAGCTCGACTTTCACACCGGAACACTCCAAAGAGTCGTGCTGAATGTATCCACTTCCTGATGGTGAGGCAGCCATAACCGGGAGACAAAAAATTAACGCTATCAAAGAAGTTAAGATTCTTCTGACAAGAAACACCACACGCCACATCACAGAGCCAAAAACGACATCCACATTCTTTGGAATATAACTTTTACCCAAAAAGCTCTGGCTCACCATACTTTCACACCTAAGAACACCGAACAAAAGAAGCACACCCAATACTATATTCCGCACCCAAACCCATACATTTTTAGAACTTCAGATTTTCCACGGTAAGAAAACTCAACCTCGACATCCCTATCGTCTGACTCCTGATACTCTGAAACATTGTATTTTCTAAGCACCTTGTACGAGAACTTTACTCCTTCACTTTCTGAGCCATAATTTCCAAAGTCCTCTCCTCGCCCACGGCTCATCAGCTCAATGATACTGCCACTCAATTTCAAATAGAGAAAATCCTCTATTTCAACAGCAGCTAAAGGCGCGTCTTCACTCATACCAACCAGACTATATTGGCACCTGTAATTTTCGTCCTCGTGCGCCTCATTAAATTTCTGCAGTGCTTCTTCATAAGTAATAGCTTTGAAACTGTCACCCACTGCATTTTCCTTAGTGCATGATACCTCACTTAAAACAAGCACAACCAAAAACAAGCTTCTCATTAGTGCTTTTGAAAACACCCACTCAGATAACATACCGCCCCGACCTTCACTCAAACAAAAAGACTCTTAAAAACAAAGAACTTTCTAGAAAAACAGTGAACCACCTGATAACCACTCAGAAAATTGGCATCTGGAAACGCATCCTGGATAAGCACCTGTCACTGACTTCACCATAAATTTTCTGTGCCATTGCGCAGTTGCGTTGAGAGTAGTCAGACCAGCTCGGGCCAAAATCCACATCCCCCTCCATATGCTTAACAGCCTTGGCATAATCCATGGCTTGTTTATTCACAATAGATACCGCCTTATAGAATCCATCACCAACAATACCAGTCCGAAGATATATAATTTCACCTACACGAAAGCCTTTCAATCGGCCCCTCTTGACCGGAAGACTCTTCATCTACATCAGCACATTGTTCGTCTCTCAAACGGATCCAGTTCTTTTGCGTGGAAACCAAGTCAGCCCTAAGATCAGGGCTCAACTCAGCAGAAAGAGCTTTGTACTGCTCATTCAGAACCTTATCGATTTTCGAGAAAGAAGCTTGAGAGCAAAGTTCTATATCTGAGTTCGATGTAGTACTAGCGTCACAATGGGCGCCTGCCACTGCAATGCTTGCGAATATTATCAGGCATCCCAGAAGCGCCATACGGCCATCTATTCTTATCGATTGCATTTCGCTCCCTCCCTGTCAAAACACGATCTATGGCCAGCTAAGGAGTGCCGTGGGCACTTCTCAAGTACTTCCAAATCGCCCAACTGAAAATAGCTCAATAAACATCAGGCAAGATTTTGTCCAGATAAACCGAACGCTCCAAGCTCATCCTTGCAATACAGTTACTTATAGTTGTCTCATAAGCAGGCTTGCCAACCTCTATCTCAAATGCTTCAAGCGGACAGTCAGTATCCCGTAACTTTATCCAGAATCTCTGAGACTCTTTCAGTTTCGCGATAAATTTTTCACCCTGTGCGGGATCCATTTGGTATTGAGATTTAACCCTAGCCATCAGCTTTTTGTAACTAATATTCAATTGAGAGTCCGCCGACTCCATTGCAGCCTTCGCGCACATATCAATCTGCTGACTTGCCACTATATTTTTACAGTCCAACGGATCGGCAGACACTGAAGTGCTCAACAGCAAAGCACTTAATAAAATAATTTTATACATATCCTCCTTACTACTCCTTTTTAACAACGCTGGTGCATACTTCTAATCTTATCTACTACGCCCAGAGGATTCTGCTTGATACGGCGATGGAGGAGCATGGAGAACGCTATCGGCTATTACGCTTTCACAAAAGCCAAAGCCCTCCCCTCCAATCATATCGTCTCAATAAGAGTCGTTGCGCACGGAAACCAATAAGCTAATTTAGGCGTTCCTCAACTCGCTTAGGAATTTCACTTACCCCGCCCTTCTTCAACATTAACGCCCGATAGGCAACATAATACGGCTTCGCTTCATCATGCTTACCCAACACCCAAAGAGAGTCCGCAACATTAAGCTTCAATGACACTCGATCAGGAGCCAAGCTTAATAACCGATTGTAAATCTGCATCGCCAGCAAATGCTCGCCGCCCTGCGCAAAATAAAATCCTATGTCGTTATATTCAGAGATACTTTTTTCTGGTGGATAGCACGCCATATAAGAAGATACCCCCATAAAAAGCGAA
Source organism: Pseudomonas sp. SBT1-2 (assembly GCF_028640875.1). Classification (NCBI taxonomy): domain Bacteria; kingdom Pseudomonadati; phylum Pseudomonadota; class Gammaproteobacteria; order Pseudomonadales; family Pseudomonadaceae; genus Pseudomonas; species Pseudomonas sp. SBT1-2. The sequence goes on from NZ_JAQZAA010000076.1 coordinate 20,719, forward strand.
TCTCTCAACGAATCCGAGCGAGACTCATTTGAAGGCACATCAACTACTTCAGATAGTAAATATTGCGGAGACATGCCTTCTTTAGAAAAGTAAAAAATCTCCCCGGTAGTAATTTTCCATTTCTGCCCCTGCCATGCTCCATCACATTGAAGTGCTGAACCAACATTCTTGACACAGCCAGTTTCCAACGATACTGCGTCACAGTATGACTGCGAAGAAATTATTTTATTACCTTCCTCGTCGGTTACCTCTCCGGCATTTGTTCGTTGAACCATCACATATCTTTTGTCGGGGGAAACCATATCTATGTTTGAACTAACTACGATACCCTCTTCTGAAACTGCCATCTTGCTAGGAACCATATATATATTAAATTCACCTGCGGCACCTTTATATTTTATGTCACTCCAACCTCCATATTTCTCATCAAAATTTCTGAACTGCAGCATACCATCGTTGCCCCCGTTGATTTCCAACGGCTCCGTATCTGCATGACTCAAGCGGGCGAACAGTAGAATCAGCAGCGCAACTATATAATATTTATTAAACATTCAATACCGCCTCTATCTTGTTATATCTATCCGCTAGCTCCGTCATTTCAGGATGACCAGGCCCAATTATGTCCGTAGGATCATGAAAAGTTGCCTAGCGATACAAACGAAATATTTGTGAAACGCTACCAAGTTGATCACTGGATGAATGTAGGAAGACGCCAATTTAGCGGCGCGATGATTCCTATTTGGTTCGCGACGAATAAAAGCTTTTCCTGAAGACGCCATCAAAATCCACTGAGCCCCAAAAAACACATCGTCATAAAATGCGGTAATCCTGTCGTTGCAGCTGCCCAGCCTCCCCGCTATCCTTCCGCCGTCGCTGCAAAATCAGCGACCGGGCCTGGAAACCCGATGAGTAAACGGCGCAGCAGCGCCAACTATCACGATTGCTGGCGTTTTTTTGTGCCTGGCTTTCTCGTGCTATGGCGGCTGTGCGCGGGAGACCTTCGGGTCTGCCGGGTTCCGTTTACTCCGGTTTTCCAGCCCGCGCATAGCTGCCACCCTTTCGACTGTAAACGAAACGGCAGCTCAATTCAGTAAACGGAGTTACTGCCATGTACATCACCCGTCAGTCCAAGATCCACCCTCTGCAAGCAGTAGGAGGTGAGCAATGACCACCTCTATCAAAACCATCGGCATCGTTACCTTCGCCGACTGCGGCGAAAAAGAACAAAGCCTGTTCCGGGTTAATCCGGATATTCCCGTTCAAGAAGCCTTGGAGCATGCTTCCAACCTGTTCTACTACGCCAAAAAACTCATGCTCGATGCGGCAATGGAGGAACAAGGAGAGCGCTACGCTTGGCCGGCTTATTATCTGTGCGAAATGGGCAAAGCGGTGGTGGATGACCTTTCTACTGCAATGCTCTCTGACGTAACCACCACTCAAGAGCACGCCTAAATCAGCAAGCAAAGGGCGACTCAACGAGTGCCGCCCTTTACTTCCTTGCCGCTACACCTTCTTCTCGGACGACTTCATATTGCCGACCTGATTCGCCAGCATGTCTTTCCAACTTCCGGGCTTGTCCTCGTCGTTGGCAGCTTTCGCCAGCATTCCAGCCAATGATCCCGCATCCTTGTTGCGTGCCGCCTCCACAGCCTCCAGAGCCTGGTGCGCCACCAGGATTTTCTGCAACGCAGGTGTGTTGGCAGTTGCTTCGCTCAATGGCAACAGTGGCGGTAATGCCGCGACCTTGGCCGTGACGTCTCCCGGTGTTTTAGTAAAAGCTCGTAGCGAATCCAAGTTGTTCATCATCGGTAGGGCTATGCCAGTGACAGGGTCGAAAGCACTGATTTCCGGCAGACTGACTTTACCTGTGAGAATTGGGCTGACCGCAGTCATCAAAGGTAATGCCAGTAGCATTCGAGGGTCACGCTTCTTGATGCTCAAGCCAATACTGGCCACGGCAATACCCAAGCCTATTACACGTCCTGCTGTCACTATTGGTGAAAGTTGCTTATTGGATTCGTTATCAAAATGTACCAGTCGAATACGGAAATAGTCAGTGAACGGCTCACGGGGACCAAGCCCCGATGTATTCATAAACCATGCGCGAGAGTCATGCACTTGGTCATCGAACAATGCCACTAAGTCTTCCTGCCCCTTACGAGGCTTATCTGGAGCACTGAATATCTCTTGATAACGTTTAGTACCGTTGTCATGCAGGTAATTGTATTCCTCGGCCTCATCTTCTTCGTTAATTGCATAGACCGTCCCCCCCACCAACATATCGACAATTAAGCTTCCGTACTTCCAATCATCGACAATTCCCCACTCCTTAAAATAGTCACGGCGAAACTCTGCGGCTGCACCGAGTAGCTGAGCCTGATCCAGCGGAGGATCGAACGCCTTTTCCGTACTAATGCTATCCACTTTGTCTTGGCCTACAAGTTGGACATTCGCCTGATATTCCTTTTCCTCCTTCTCTGTATATGTTGGCAGCGGTTTCCCTTGAGCAGCAGCGGCATCCTTGGCTGAATGACGCTTGTAGATTGCCTCCCAGGCTTCCTGTTCGGCCTTAGGCATGTCCTTTTCCACATTTGCGAAGAAACCGCGTTGAGCCAGACCGCCTGCATAGCGATCAATACGCCAAGCGGTAATCAACGCATGCTCGCGCCTCATCATCTCGTCCATCGTGCCGGCTCTAGCTTGGGACTGCCAAGCATTGAAACGTGTTACTAATGTCGAGCTAAAGTCGAATTCGTTTTGCGTGATGTCATCCATCCCGCGGTAGGCTTCATGAATATCTGTAATAAGAATACTTTTTGGAACTTGCAATGGTGCTCCAGCCTTGAATGCCTCCGCATACAAATGATGTAAAGCAATCTGCGAAAGTAACTCTGCCGAACCTCCCATAGCCTTCCCTTGATTCCCTGGCGAATAACCTCCTCCGACATCAGAGTGCACACCAGGGTACAGATACTCTTCAGTACCATCACGATAACCAGATGCCTGTTTAGAGTCGCGTTTACCTTGAGCATTTTTCGGTCTACGCCGAATAGAATCTAAAGGAAAGCTTGCACGTTGCTCGTGTGCTGAAACCAAATGCACACACCGCTTCAAATAGTGACAATCATTTGGAAGTGCTGTGTCCATGCACTGTGCTAACACTTCATCAGGCAGACGCATTGTGTCGTCTGCCCACCCCATATGACCAGCAGCGAACGGCATACTGTCAGCCATGCCTACAGCAGCCACTGTGTCGCAAATACCAAGAAACTCTATAGAAATTGGAAGACCGGCGAAACGGTATTCTGTTTTACCAGAATCTCCTTGCACACGAGTCAGTACTTGTAACCAGTTCGCAAATGTACGCGCTTGTGCTGCACCACGAGAAAAGCCATAGACATATAATTTTATTGCTAAAATATGTGGCTTTTCTTCTGACTCAACACGTTTATCCAGAATTTTTTCTAATTTGGATATTTCATCTCCCATAGTTGCAGCGCGTTTCTTCTCACCATTCTGAAGCAATCCACCACTCAGAAAAGTAATTGTACCAGTCGCCATAGACTCCACGAGTTCTTGCGTCTTGGGTAGATCGAGCCTAGTACCTTCCAATGTCTGTTTCAATGCATCGATTAATCGAGTGAGCCCCCAGTTGATGCGACTCTCACCACCACTAGCAAACATCAGCCCACTATCACTGGGGGCGTACTCACCAACATCTGGGAATACGGTTCCTACACCAGGACTGTAATAACGGAAAAAACCCTGCTCTTCAGCTGCAACTCCACCAATACTGGCATGAAAGATTCTTGCAATATTACTACAGGACGACGGAATCGAAGCTCTGTCAGCCTTATCGTTATTATTAGTTCCATCAAATGCGATAGTAATGTGCAGAGTCTTACAGCAAGGCATCCCGCTATAGGCTTCTCCTTTAGCCTGTAGCTTTTTACGAAGTTTATTTCCGAAAGCAACCTCACCACGCCTCTGTATGGCAATATTCTCTGAAAGAGCCTTAGCATCGCTGGGAAGCCGGCCATCTTGAGGAAATTTGGGTGCAATCAACGCCGCACTAGGAGACGGAGAAACGTCTTTTCTTAATGACTCGGACATACCGCCGGCTCCTTAATTTTGAAATATTCTTTGTCAGGATAGTTAGGATTGGACGGCGTAAAGCATGTTGTAGATACCTTAACCTGATCGCAAGGAAGGAAATGAACCTGCAGCGCGCAAACTTTTTCCCCATACTGGGGGATATCTACGACTACTTGATGGCGAGTAAATTTAGCAGCGTGCTTTCGATATGCCTCTCGATAAGCATCTGTTCCAAGCGGAGGCCAATTTACTGACGCGCCAGCATTAGGATCCTTTTCCCACTTCACGATTGCCTTTAATCCCGGGTTCCATTTACGAGGAATTACACTGCAGCAAACCTCACCACCGCCCCCCAGATTCGGCCCCAAGTTTGGTCCACCTGCTCCGTTAATGGTGAACTGATTGATAGCAGCAGAGGTATGGTTATAACCAGTTACTGGAGCAGATAACATTTTTGATTCAGCTTGACAGGCACTTACTGTCACTACCCCCAAAACCAACAACGAACAACGAACTAAATCAAAAATATAAAATCGACCTTGGACATGCACATATGCCCCCGATAAAAAGCCATTTTTTCTGAGCAAGAAAAAGTACGCCATAATCTTATTTATAATTAAAGTACACATACCTTCGGCCCCTCCATGTTCATCGGGTAGTTATAGGGATAACCCGGAGAGCCGGGTTTAATATTGTCAGCAGAAACACGTACTTGGTCGCACGGAAGAAAATGCACTTTCAAACTCCCTGCTACAGCGTACCGGGGGATTTCAACCGTAACCTTGTGACGTGAGTAGTTGGCGGCGTGCCGTTTGTAGTCCTCAGTATCAAGCTGGCCATATTGGTCTCGCTTGATGTAGCCGCCAGGATCAGGATCCTTCTCCCATTCAACAATCGCCCTAAGCCCCGGCACCCACTCCCGAGGAACAAGACCGCAGCAAACTTCGCTCCCTCCTCCTTGATGAGGCCCCAAATTCGGCCCTCCAGCACCATTGACCATAAAACGGTTGATCGCCGCAGAAGTATGGTTATAGCCAGTCACCGGCGCGCCCAACATCTTGGAAGGGCTCTGGCAGGCGGTGATCATCAATACGCTGCTTACGCCCAACAACAGCCGTAACACCAGGCTGCAGGCATTCCCCTTTAAAGACCGGTTCATATCAACGGCCTCGGCGGCTCGTCGATGACGAAAGGCGAATTATCCAGCAGCCACTCCTGGATAAAGGGCTGCCGTTCTTCCGGTTCCTTGAGGCCTTTTTTATTGGCGGCCAGTTGGCTGTGGAACAGGTGGCGAATCAAGCCTTCCTTACGGCTCATGCCGTAGTCCTGCGGAGTGGCGCAGCGTTCGATGCGGTAGTTGTCGGCCTCGGTCCAGGCCAGCAGGTTGGCCACTTGCGGGTGGTCGAACATGAAGGGTTCGATAACCGGTGGCGGGGCGTGGCGCACGTAGTTGCCGGGCAGGCTTTGGGTTTGCTGGTCGCGGTCGAGCCAGTGCCAGACGATGACCGGGGTGTGGAAGGCCTGGCCTTGAGCCGGGGTCAGGGTCTCGCACACTGGCACGAACATGCGCGGGTCGTAGTAGCGCAACACGCCTTCGGAGCGGCCCTGGTTCCAGCGCGCCTGGGTGCAGCTGCGCAGGTGCCCGGCCAGGGCTTCGAAGCTCCAGGGGCTGAACAGCGCCAGCACATGCTGATTGCAGTCGACGGCACTGATGAAGGTTTTCAACCAGGGTTTCTGCGCCTTGTTCACCCGCAGCAGCAGCGGGCCGAAGTCGGCGATCGCCACTTCCGGGGTGTTGTCGAACAGCTTGGCCAATGCCGGTGCGTCCGGCTGGTTCGCCAGCTCTGCCAGCAACGGGTAGTCGAGGCTGGTGGCGTCGATCAGCAGGTCGATATGCTCCTGGCCCAGTCGTTGGGCTTCGTCCCATAACAGCTCGTGCCACTGCGGATTGCTTGCGTACATGTCAGGGTCCTTTAGCGTGCCGCCAGGGCTTGGCTGTTACGTTTGGCCCGGGCCAGGCATTCCTTGCACACCGGTGGCGGTGGCATCGGTATGTTGCTCGGCGCAACCACCGGCAGATCACCGGCCACATCCTTATCCGCCGCCCCCGGCAACGTCGGCGGCTTAATGCCGATCCCGGTACCACTCCCCGGCGAGCCCCCGGCATTGATCTTCACCACCGGCCCCACCACCGTGACGCCGCCGGCATCAAGCTTGATAAAACTCCCCCCGGCCTTGATCGTCAGTTCGCTGCCGGCTTCGATCACCATCTTGGCCCCAGCCTTGAGGTGGATTTCCTGGCCGGCTTTGGTCAGTTGCGCGGTGCCGAGTTTGATGTGCTGGTTTTCGCCCACGGTCAGGTGGTCGTCGACGCGGGTTTCGGTCTTGCGGTCGGCGTGGGTGATGCGGTGTTCTTCGGCCTTGAGTTCGGTGTAGGTGTTCTTCACCACGGTGTCGTGGCGTTCATGGCCGATGCGGATTTTCTGGTCGTGCTCGATGTTTTCATCCCAGTCGCGCTGGGCGTGGATGAAGATCTGTTCGGCGCCTTTTTTGTCTTCGATGCGCAGTTCGTTGTAGCCGGCGCCGCCCGGCGAGCTCATGGACTTGAACACCGTGCGGGTCTTGTTCGCCGGCAGGGCGTAAGGCACCGGGTGTTCCTTGTGGTACAGGCAACCGGTGATCAGCGGCTGGTCGGGATCGCCTTCGAGGAAGGTCACCAGCACTTCCATGCCGATGCGCGGGATGACGATGGCGCCGTAGCGATCGCCGGCCCAGCTGGAGGACACGCGCAGCCAGCAGCTGGTCTTGTCGTCGGCCTTGCCTTCGCGGTCCCAGTGGAACTGCACCTTGACCCGGCCGTACTGGTCGCAGTGGATTTCCTCGCCCTTGGGCCCGGTGACCACCGCGGTCTGGCTGCCCAGCACCCGCGGTTTCGGGTGGTTCAGGGCCGGGCGGTAGAACACCTGCCAGGGCGTGGCGAGGAAGCGGTTGCGATAGCCCTGGTGGAAGTCATCCTTGTTGTCGGTGGTGTCGCTGGTCACCGACTCTTCCAGCACCTGTGGCTGCTTGCCTTCGTGGACGATATGGGTCAGCAGCCACAGGTCGTTCCACTCGCTGCGCGGGTGCTCGGACAATTCCAGGAAGTGGCCGCTGACCAGCCGTGTCTGGTCGCCCCAGCCTTCGGCCTGCTGGTAGTCGGCGCGGTGGCGTTCGAGGGCGCGCTGGCTGAGGAACTTGCCGCGCGCACGGTCGGTGAAACGGCCCGGGTAGTCGTAGTCTTCCAGGTCCGGTTCTTCGCTTTCAGCCTCGGGTTTATAGGCCGCTTCCAGTTGCAGGCGCGGTTTCTCGAAGTCGTAGTCGCGGCGGGTGGTGCGGCTGGTGCGGGTTTCCAGGCGCAGGTTGAAGCCCTTGATCACCGGCTCGTCGGCGACCATGCCGCTGCCCTGGATATAGGCGGTGGGCTGGCCAAGCTTGGGGAACACCGTCTGGTCGTCGCCGAACACCAGCAGGTGGCCTTGCGGGCTGTGCTGGAAGTGGTAATGCAGGCCTTCCTCTTCGCACAGGCGCTGGATGAAGTGCAGGTCGGTTTCGTCGTACTGCACGCAGTAGTCGCGGTCCGGGCACGGGGTGCCGAGCTGGAACCGGTAGGCGTTGCCCTGGATGCCGTGCTCTTCGAGGATCAGCGCGATGATCTTCGGCGCCGACATTTGCTGGTAGATGCGCTGGTTGGTGCGGTGTTCGAGGTAGGCCAGTTGCGGCACCAGCGACACCTTGTAGCGGGTCAGGCGCTTGCCGGCATCGCCCTGGGCCACGCGGTAGATCTGCCCGTGGATGCCACTACCTTGCGGATCAAACGCTAGAAAAGCCTGCTTGTGCAGCAGCGTCTCCAGGTCCAGGTCGGGGTTCTCGCTGACCAGCTCCAGATCGAAACGGAACGGCTGGCTGATGCCTTCGATCCCTTCGAAAGACAGCACCTGCAAGTCACCCTGGAAGTCGTCGACCGTCAGGCTGAAGTGGGTTTCATTGGAAGGATTGAACATATCTTGCTCCCTGTTCGGTGGTCATCCGTTACGCCGATGGAACCAGCGTTGCAGCCAGGACGAATCCGCGCGCATGGCGTCGCGCAATGCTTGGGCGCAGATGGTGCGTTGCGCCGCGTCGAAGGCCAGCGCCGCGCGCAGGGCTGGCCAACAATGTCTGGGAAGGTTCTTGGGTGCCTGCAGCGTGCGGTCCAGGCGTTCGTCGCGGGCCTGGGTCGACGGCAACCGGCGATACGGGTGCTTGCCACAGGCCAGCTCAAAGATCACACAGGCCACTGCGTACAGATCGGCGCTGGCCGACAAGGCCCCGCCCTCCAGCAATTCGGGGGCGGCATAGCCGGGCGTCCAGGCGTTGAAGCGGCTACGGCTCAGCTGCGGTAGGCCAGGCAGCACGCCCTCCTCGGCCTGGCTCAGGCCGAAGTCGAACAGCCGCACGCCGTCTTCGCAGAGCATCACGTTGCTCGGCTTCAGGTCGCCGTGCAGCACACCGCGCGCGTGGCTGTACGCCAGGGCATCGAGCAGTGGCCGCACCACATCGCGCAGCTCTTTCCATGGCAGGCCCAACGGCCGCTCGCAGAGCAGTTTGTCCAGGGTCAGGCCGCGCATCAGCTCCATGGTGATGAAGGCGCGCTGGCACTGGGTGTCCACCTCGAAGCTGTGCAAGCGCACGATGTTCGGGTGGCGCAGGCGTCGGGTCAGGGCGAACTCGCTGTAGAGCAAGGCGCTGGCATCCGGCGTCTCGGAGAATTCTTCGCTCATGACTTTGAGCGCTATGTAAGGGTCGGGATCGCCGAACTGCTCATGCAGCAGGTCCCGCGCGCGGTAGACCGCGCCCATGCCACCGGCCCCGAGCAGGCGCTCGAGGCGGTAACGTCCGGCCAGTACGTCCGGCAGCCCACCCACAGGCGCCACGGCCTTGGCCTTGGAACGGGAGCGGTTCCTGAAGCGATTGCGGCCCTTGCCCTTGGCCTTGGGTGCCACGGGACGCGGCGCCTCATTGGCCTTGGCGAAGGCGAAATAGGTCAGGTTGCTGGCCTCTTCCTCGCTCATCAGGATGTTATCCAGACCGGATTTGAGATCACTCATTGGCGGATCACCACGGCTGTCAGGTTGTCCCGGGCCGAGCCGCGCAGGGCGCCGTCGAACAGGCGCTCCAGCGCCACCTGCGGCGAAGCCAGGCTCAAGGCGTTGCCCAGCGCGTCGCTGGTCAGCCCCTGGTACAGGCCGTCGCTGCACAGCAGGAAGGCATCGCCGGGGTAGACCTGCAGCTCCAGCACATCCAGGGTCAGCTGCTCGCTGGCGCCCACCGCCCGGGTCAGAGCATTGGCCGCCGGATGAGCCCGCGCCTGCTCGACGCTCATCTGCTGCTCGTCGATCAGTTGTTGCTGCAGCGAATGGTCCTTGGACAGCTGGTACAGACGCTGCCCGCGCCACAGGTAACAGCGGCTGTCGCCGGCCCAGATGCACGCCGCGCGGTCGCCTTCCAGCAACAGCGCGACCACGGTGCTGCCCATGATGCTGTCGTGGCGCTCGGCGGTGACGGTCAACTCCTGGCCCAGGCGCCGGTTGAGCCAGTGCAGGCACTGGCGCAAGCCCTTGAGCCGCTCGTCGAAACTGTCCTGCGCCGGCAACTCGGCCAGGCTGGCGACGATCAACTGGCTGGCGATGTCGCCACCCTGATGCCCGCCCATGCCGTCCGCGACCACCCAGAGCCCCTGCTCCGGACAGTCGAGGAAGGCATCTTCGTTGCGCGCCCGAACCTTGCCCGGGTCGGTGCGCGCAGCGCTGCGCCAGGTACTGGCAACCAGCATCAGAGCTGCACCGGCATGCGGAAGGTGCGCAGCACGCCCATGTCGAACGGGTTCGGCGTGCGTTGGCTCATCAGCAGGTAGTTGGCGCGCAGGCCGCCCAGGTCGGCCTTGAGCACCAGCACGTCACGGCCGGTCAGGTACTCGGTCTGCATCAGGTCGAACAGGCGGAACAGCGACCAGGGGCCGGTGTTCTTTTCAATGCCCACCGGGCGCCCGGCCATCTTGTCCAGCACCAGGCTGGTGCGGCCGTCTTCGGCGTCGGTCGGCCACTTGAAGGACACCGGCACGATCGGGCCGTGGCGGTATTCCATGGTCTTGTCGCCGAAACGGAACTCGGAGCGGCTCACCGCCGGGTCCAGGGTGTAGGGCTCCAGCTTGAACTGCACCTGCGGCTCCGCCGGGTTCTCCGAGAAGAAGCTCTGGCGGATCACCTGGGCCGCGGCCATCTGGTCGAGGTAGACCTTGGACATCGGCAGGCTGTGGCCGTCGATGCTGCGCAGGCGGTAGTTGCCCGGATCGCCGCTGACGAAAGGCCGCATGTAGGTTTCGAAGAAGCGATCGGCGATGCCTTGCGCCTTGAAGAACTCGCGGAAGTCGCTGATGGCGACATCGCTGGTGCTGTGGGCGCTGAACGGATAACGCTTGCTGATGGCCTTGCCGTAGAAGCTGTACAGCTCGCTCTGGTAACGCTGGTTGAGGTACTGGTAGGAGTCGTTGAGCACCAGGCGCCAGGTGTCTTCCGCCAGCACGTTGAACCACACGCTCACCGGACGCGGCAGGCGCACCGAGGCGTTGCGCAGGCTGCTCAGGGCATCGCGCTGACCGCTCATGCGGGTCTTGGCCATCTCGAACGCCGCCTGCTCGGGCGCGCTGGCACGGGCCAGGCCGGCCAGTTGCAGTTGCAGGTCGTTCAGCGCTTGCAGCGCCGGCGTCAGGTCAGCGGCCGGGCCGTTGTTGTCGTCCAGCAGGCGGTGCAGCGGTTCGAAGCGACGTTGCAGCGACTTCTTCGCGGTGTCCGGCAGGTTCTTGGCCAGGGCTTCCTGGGCCTTGCCCGCGGCAGCCGCCGCGACCTTGCCCAGCGCCCCGCCCTTCTCCGCGGCCTTGTCCGCCGCGGCGGTCACGTCTTCGGCGCTTTCGGCGATGGCCTGGAAGCGGGTGTTCTCGCGCACCTCCACCAGCAGTTGCAGCACCGGCGAGTTGGCCGAGGTCAGGCCGGCGACCTGATCGGCGCCTTCGCCAGCGTCGTTGAACGGTTGCAGGCCGACCTGGCCGACCGCTTCGCTCCAGAAGTTGGCGTAGTCACGGAAGTACAGCTGTTCCAGCTCCACCATCAGGCGGCGCAGGTCCATGCCGCTGATGCCGCTGCCTTCGCCCAGCACCCAGTTGTCACGCAGGATATCGGTGACCAGCGCCGTGCCCTGGACCGAGAAATACTGCTGGTAACCCTGTTGGGTGTAGAAGCCCGGGATCGCGTAGTCGGTGCCGACGAACAGGCTGCCTTGCGGCCCCAGATGCTGGCTCAGGCGGTACTCCGGCAGGCTCCGCGCCTGTTCGCGCAGCACGCGATAGACCACGTTGGCCAACGACTCGCTGCGCAGCACCTGGCGCGCCTGGGCCACCAGCGTGTCGTTGAGCGGGTAGCTGAACGGCAGCTTGAGCAGGCGTTCGAAGTGCGCGTTCAGGCCGTTCTGCACCGCGGTGTTGCCGGCGTAGCGTGTCGACCAGTCGCTGGCTACCCAGTCCTTGAGCCAGGACGGATCGCGACGGTCCTGCATGTTCAGCATCAGGTACGCCCGCAGGCTGTTGAGCAGGCGGTCGCGGTCGCGCATGTTGCTGCGGATCTGCCCTTCCAGCATCTGCGCCACCCGTGGCAGCAGCTGCGCTTGCAGCTCACGCTCGTAGGCGCTGAGCACCACCGGGTTGCTTTCCTCGCCCTGGTACAGGCCGACCCGCTCGTGCAGCGAAACGTCGCCCTTGGCCGGGAATACCTTGGTGGCTTCGAAGCTGGTGTCGAGGGGCTTGAGCGCCGCCATCGCGTCGTCGCGGGCGGTCAGCGCGGTGCGCTGCTGGTTCCAGTTCTGCGCCAGGGAGCGCAGGTTTTCCAGGCGCTCGTAGTTGGCGGAAAAACCACCGGCCCAGAGCAGGCCGAACAAGGCCAGGGCCACCAGCGCGCCAACGTACAGCGCACGCTGGCCCCAATGGATGCGATTGCGCTCGCGCTTGTCCAGGCCAGCCAGGTCGGCCTCGGGGAAAATCACCCGGCTCAGCAGGTGGTGAATGAAGCGCGAACGACCGCTGCGCAGGGTCGGCAGCACACCGGCCGCCATGCCCAGGCTGGCGCCGATGCTGGCGGTGTCGGGGTCGAGTTTTTCCGTCAGGTGCGGCGCGCTGGTCAGGTAGAAACCGCGCAGCTGGCTGGCCCGCTGGTAGCGGTTGCCGGTGAACGCCATGTCGACGAACAGGCACAGGCGCTCGCCGATCTGCCCCAGCTGGTGCGGGAAGTCGAGGATGCGGCCACGGCGCTGGGTGTCGCGCTCCTGGTGCATGCGCATGATCACCTGGCTGTTCAGGCGGCGCAGCAGCTCTTCGAACTCCTGGCGCAGCACGGCGACGTCGGTGCCGTTCTGTTCTTTGCGGAAGCTGGTGCCGAGCACCTGATCGCTTTCCTCGCGGCTCAGCTGGTCGAAGAACTCGTCGAAGCCGAGCAGTTGGTCGGCCTTGCTCAGCACCAGGTACACCGGCACGTCGACGTGCAGCTTCTGGTGCACGTCCTGCAGGCGCGCGCGGACCTGGCGCGCCAGGGTGTCGAGATCCGGCTCGTTGCCGCTCAGCAGCAGTTCCACCGGAATGGTCACCAACACACCGTTGAGCGGACGCCCGCGACGGCGCTTGCGCAGCAGGTTGAGCAAGGTGCTCCAGGCGCTGCCGTCGACTTCCGCGTCGGGCTGGGTCAGGTAGCGGCCGGCGGTGTCGATCAGCACGCCGTGGTCGGCGAAGTACCAGTCGCAATGCCGGGTGCCGATGGTGTCGCGGGTCAGCTTGCGGTCGATCTTGTTGATCGGGAACTCAAGGCCCGAGAAGTCCAGCAGGCTGGTCTTGCCGCTGCTCTGCGGACCGATCAGCAGGTACCAGGGCAGGTCGTTGCGCCAGCGCTCGCTGCGCCCGCGGTACAGGCTGGAGGTCTTGAGGGTGCGCATGGCTTCCTTGAAGCGGCTGCGCAGCTCTTTCTGTTCCTCGTCGATCAGCTCTTCACGGCGCAGGCGTTCCTGGCCGTCTTCGCTGTCTTCCATTTCTTTCTTGCGGATCCCGGCGCGCCAGCTGACGAAGACCATGGTCAGGCCCCAGATCAGGAACAGCACGCTGATGGTCAGCAGGCGCGAGGTCGCGCTTTCCCAGAACTTGTAGTCGTTGACCGCCAGCAGCGGCCCGACGAACCACACCAGCAGCGCCACGAACAGCACCAGCAACAGCGTCCAGACCCACGTCTTGCGCAGGAAGGCGCCGACTTTCTTGAAGAAGTTTTTCATCACACGTCCCTGTATTACGGCTGGGGCTGGACCACGGCCGGGTCAAGCTGCTGATAAGGTTGCAGAACGGTCTCGCGCTGCTCGCCCAGAACCCAGGCGAACCCCGAATACATCACCACCAGGCAGACCACCGTGAACAGCGCGACCATCCACCACGGCACGATGCGCACCAGGCTGCGGCGCTTGTCGTGCAGGCCTTCCCAATGCGGCGACAGCTCGCGCGGCACGTCGCCACGCAGCTGGCGGATCTGCCGGTACAGCGCATCGCGGATGCCTTCGAGTTCGAGCATGCCGCGGGCCATGACCCGGTACTTGCCCTCGAAGCCCAGCGACAGGCACAGGTACATCAGCTCCAGCATCGGCAGGTGCTTGACCGGGTTCTTCGACAACCGGTCCAGCAGCTGGAAGAACTTCTCGCCACCAAAGGTCTCGTTGTGGAAGCTGCTGAGCAGGCTCATCTGCGACCACTCGCTTTCATTGCCCCACGGAGTGGTGACCACCGCCTCGTCGACCACGGTGCACAGCACGTAGCGGGCGGCCATGACCTGGCTGCTTTCGGCGCCGTTGTGCAGGGCGCGCACCTCGAACAGTTTCAGGGCCGAGGTCAGCCGCTCGTTGAGCGCGTACAGGTCTTCGCGGGTGTCGCTGTGCTTGAGGCGCACCACTTCCGACAACAGATCGGAGGCCGCCGCCACCAGCGCGTTCAGGCTGATGTTGAAGGCCTCGGCCGGGCGCAGGCGCGCGGCGTAGATCATCCGTTCTTCCAGTTGCTCGAAGCGTGGCGGCGCGGCGAAATCGGTCAGCGGACTCTGCGCCGGGCCATGGCCCTGGCGATCGAGCAGGACGGTCTTGTCGTCCTGGTTGTGTTCCATGTCCTTGATCATGTCGGTCAGTTCCTGATGGCCCAGAATTTCAGTTCAAGCTCGGCGAATTCGCCGGACACGTGGAAGGCGAAACCACCGGAACGCTCCAGTTGCGCCAGGTCTTCGGAACTGAGTTCGAGGATGAAATAGGTTTTGTTGGAGTGGAACGCGATCTGCCGTGGCGCCACCGGCAAGGGTTTGACCTTGATCCCCGGCAGGTGCAGGTTGACCAGCTGGCGAATGCGCTCCACCGGGCCGACCTTGAGGTGCGCCGGCAAGCGGTGGCGCAGTTCTTCGGAGTCGCAGTTGGCACTGGCGGCCAGGACGAACGAGGCCGAACCCAGCAGCTTGTGGTCGTGCAACGGCGACACGATGATCCCGTACTGGCGCGCCTGCAGCACCAGCTCGATGGCATGCTGTTCGAGCACCATCGACAGCACCTGGCGGATCGCGTCCATCAACTTGCGAAAGCTCGCGCCCTGGTCGCTGTGCTGGTAGCGGCTGTCCAGGCGCGGCCGCTTGCTGTCGCTGGCGAAGGTCGCCAGATCGCCAAGCATGGTCAGCAGCGTGCGGTACAGCTCTTCCGGGTGCACCTGCTCCAGGCCCAGGTAGTGGCGCAGCAGCAGTTCGGTGCGGTTGATCAGTTGCAGCATCATGAAGTCGCCGACTTCGGCACCGCCGACCTTGCCGTTGGAACGAATCCGGTCGGCAATGGTATCGCCGCGGTGGCTGAGCATGCTGATCACTTCCTTCAGGCACGACAGCAGGTAGCTCGAGGCATGGGCGTGGATGAAGGTCGGCACGAAGTCCGGGTCGAGGCTGATCACCCCGTCGGGCGTGGTGTCGAGGACTTCGCAGAGCTTGAGCTTCACATAGGCCTGGTCGCTCTGTTGCTCGCCGAGCAGCAGGCGGAAGTCCGGCCGGGCGCAGCTGACCTGGCTGCTGGAATCGTCGCCGGCGTTGGAGTCGGCCACTTCCGCCTCGTAGGCGGTGTAGCGCGCCAGCACATCGGACTGCTCCGGACGGCGCGACTCGATGTGGTTGCCGGTCACCAGCGGCAAGGCCAGGTAGACCGGGGTGTTGCCGGTGTTCGGCGGTACGTCGAGGGCCAGCGGCTCGGTGTTGCCACCCAGCTCGAACAGGCTGCCGTCGGGCAGGATGCCGGAGGCCTGGCTGATCACCAGCTTGCCCATGTTGAGGAACTGCAGGTCGATCTCCAGGCTCAGGAAACCCCAGGAATAACTGCCCAGCAACTGGGTGCGGGTTTTCATCTGGTAGTCGTAGTAGCGATCGTTGTGCTGGAAGTGCTGCGGGCGTAGCAACATGCCTTCCTGCCAAATGACTTTATGCACGTTCATGATTACTTGTCCGCCTTGGCGAGCGTTGCATTGCTGGTGCGGATACCGGCCTGGTCGAGGGTCAGGTCGGCTTCGGTCAGTTCCACCGGAGTGAGCTGCACCACATAGCGCCACTGGGTTTCCGACAGGTCGCGGTAGGCCGCCAGCACGCCGACGTAGCGGCTGCCTTCTTCGACGCTGAGCTTGAGTTCCACGGTTTCACCCGGGCGCAGTTCCAGTTCTTCGCTGGCCACCATGTCCGGGGCCAGGGACTCCTTGGCGCGCTCGTAGAGGCTGAAGAAATCAGCGTTCTCGAAGGCCACCGGATGCTTGAGCTCGATCAGCCGCACCACGATCGGCGACGGACGACCGTTGAGGTCCGGGTTGAGCTGGTCGCTGGCGGTCAGCTTGAGGTTGAGCTTGGTCATGGTCGAGTACGGCGACAGCGACGAGCAGCCAGCGAGCAACGCCAGGGCGGTCAGCGCAGCCAGCGTCTTGAGTAACAGGGTCGAGCAGCGAGACATGCGCATCATCCTTGGTGTTCGGTGTGAAGGGTGGAGATCAGGCGGATCTGTTCTTCGTAGGCCTGGGCGAAGTCGCGGGCCAGCAGGCGTTCGCTCCAGTCATCGTCCTGGCGTAGGGCCTGGTGGTAGCGGTTGTAGGCTCTCCAGCGGCTGCCGGAGGTGGCCAGCAACGGCTTGTTGTCGCGCTCGAAACGCAGGGTCAGTTGCTGCGGCGAAAAATGCTCGAGGGTGCCGCGTACAGCTGCGCGGCTGGCGGTCAGCAGCGCCACCTGGTGCGCCTGCAGATCGCGGAACGCGCGGGAGATCGCCTGCTCGGCCGGCAACTGGCCGGGCTTGTTGCCCTGCAGCAGGATGCCCAGCGCTTCGCTGGCGTCCACGGCAAACTTGAGCGGGTTCTTGCTGCCGCCCTGGGCCGTGGTCAGGGCCAGGCGCAGTTCGTTTTTCAGCTCGCTGCGGGTGCGCAGGCTCTGCTGCAGGCCGCCGATGCTTTGCTTGAGCAGGCGCGCGGCATCGATCGCCAGGGCTTCGCGGGCGTCGTGATCGAGGCCTTTGAGGTCCACCCCCAGCGCCGCGCCGAAATGCTCCCAGAAGCCTTCGCTCTGGCGCTCCACCGGGGCCGGCTCGACGGCGACCGGCGCCTCGGGCTGGGCCACCAGTTCCGGCACCAGCAGGCTTTCCATGTCGATCCGCGCATAGTCCGCGCGCTGCCGTGGTTCCTGGCGCGGCGTGTTGAGTGCGGTCAGCTCGTCGATTTCCGAATACACCCGCTCCTGCTGGTCCAGCGCGTTGAGCGGGTCGAGGTCGAGGAATGCGTCATCGGGAATGATGCTGCCAGCGGCTTGCGGACGGCCGACTTCGGCGTCGAAGGTCGCCGGATCGCGCACCAGGCGCGCGCGGATCTCGAAGTCCCCCAGCACATACACGCTGCCGTGCTCGATGCGCTGCGGCTCGCCCTTGCGCAGGCGCGCGCCGCTGTCACTGGCCTGGATACCGTTGCTGCTGGTATCGGTGAGGAAAAACATTCCGTCGCGGTAGCTGACGATCGCGTGGTGATTGGACAGATGACGCTTGCGGTCCGGAATGATCCAGTCGCAATCCTCGCCCCGCCCGATCACCCCACCGGCCTGCTTGAAGGTTTTGCTGCTCAACTCCGTGGGCACGAACTGCTTGGTGTTCAGCATTTCGAAAACCAGTTCCATGATGATGCTCCTTGCGGTCACTTGCCGCGATTGACCGCCTGCGGATCACCCAATGGGCGATAGGTGTTGTCGTTGAATTTGTAATTACCGCTACAGCCGCCGAGGCCGCTGAGAACGATCAGAGCCAGCAGGGCGGCTTGCCAGTGACGAACAGACATCAGAGGGTCTCCATGGGTAGACAATGCACAAAGCGCCGACCCTGGCGGGCGACGCTTGGCGAAACGAAAAAGGCGCTGGGGAAAGTCATGTCGCGCTAACCCTCGAAGTCGCCAAGATTGATGTTCAACCGCCCGAGGCGGTACAGCAGCGTGCGCCTGGGCAGCCCCAGCTCGCGGGCCGCCAGGGTCTGGTTGCCGTCGTTCTTGCGCAGGCAATCGAGCAGCAGGTGGCGCTCGACCTTCTCCAGGCGTTCGCGCAGGTTCAGGCCGGGTTCTTCCGGCAGCGCTTCGCTGCTCAGGGAGAAATGCTCGGCCAACAGCTCACCGCCTTCGCACAGCAGCACCGCCCGTTCCACCAGGCCCTTGAGCTCGCGTACGTTGCCCGGGAAGGTGTAGCCCGACAGGTGATTGAGGGCGGTTTCCGACCAGCTCACCGGGTCGCGCTGCAAGAAAGCGCAGGCCTTGTCGGCGAAGTGCCGGGCCAGGTCGAGGATGTCGCCTTCGCGCTGACGCAGGGCCGGCAACTCGATCGGGAACTGCGCCAGACGGTAGTACAGGTCCTCGCGGAACTTGCCCTCGCTGACCAGCACCGCCAGGTCGCGGTGGGTCGCGGCGATGATGCGCACGTCGATCTTGTGGGTGTCGTTGGAACCCAGCGGACGGATCTCGCCCTCCTGCAACACGCGCAGCAGCTTGGCTTGCAGGGACAGCGGCATGTCGCCGATCTCGTCCAGCAACAGGGTGCCGCCATTGGCCGCGTCGAACAGCCCCGGACGGTCGCGATCGGCGCCAGTGAAGGCACCCTTGCGGTAGCCGAACAGCTCGCTCTCCAGCAGGTTCTCCGGGAAGGCCGCGCAGTTCTGCACGATGAACGCCTGGGAGCGCCGCGGGCCGTAGTCGTGGATGGCCCGCGCCACCACTTCCTTGCCGGTGCCGGTCTCGCCGCGCAGCAACACGGTGTAGGGGCTGTGCAGCACCTTGCTGATCAACTGGTAGGTCTGGCGCATGGCCGTGCTGTTGCCGATCAGCCCGTAGCCGCTGGCGCTGACCGGGGTGCTGGCCACGGGCGCGGTGTCGCCCACCGGACGGCGCAGGCGTTGCAGCAGGTGCAATTGCCCGAGCACGAACGAGCCCAGCTGGCCCATGGAATCGGCGAAACCCTGCAGGTCGATATGCTCGCGACTGGCGCACAGCAGCAGGCCTTCGACGGCCTTTTGCGTGTTCACCAGCGGCACGCACAGCAGCGACTGCCAGGGCGTGTCCCGGGCCGGCAGGAAGCTGGTTTCGTGCAGGCTGCCGCTCAGGCCCACCAGGCTCACCACTCGGTTCTGGCACAGGGCGAACTGCAGCAACTGCTCACCGTTGTAGTCCGCCGGCAGGCTCGCCGCTTCCCGCGGCTGCAGGATGCCGCCCAGGCATTCGGCGCTCAGGCCCAGCCGGGTATGAGTCGCGTCCAGCAGGTACAACTGGCTCAGCTCGCAACCGCTGAGCCCGGCCACGCCGCGCACGAAATCGCCCAGCAGCGCGCCACCGTCGGCCGCCCGCGACAGGCTGGCGAACTGCGCCAGCAGCGCCTCGGCGTAGATCAGCGGTTGCGGTACACGAGTGAACATCACACCCACCTCAGGCGAACTCGCAGGTCACGCCGCCGCTGCTGTCGAGCGTCGCGTGTACGCGCTTGAGGTTCTCGCCGGTGGCCATGGCGTCCAGCAGGCGGTCGGCCACCAGCGGCAGTACGTGCAGGTCGAGCAGATGATCGATCAGGCGCGCGCCGCTTTCGCTCTGGGTGCAGCGCTCGGCCAGGTGGTCGACCAGGTTCTGGCAGTAAGTGAAATCCAGCTGGCGACGACTCAGGCGCTCGCCCAGACGGCCCAGCTTGATTTCGATCAGCTCGCGCAGCACCGGGCCGCCCACCGGGTAGTACGGCACCACGCGCATGCGCGCCAGCAGCGCCGGCTTGAAGTGCTTGCTGAGCACCGGGCGGATGGTCTCTTCCAGGATCTCGGCGCTCGGTCGCTCACCGTTCTCGCACAGCGCGCTGATGCGGTCGCTGGCCAGATTCGAGGTCATCAGGATCAGCGTGTTGCGGAAGTCGATCTCGCGCCCTTCGCCGTCGTTGGCCACGCCCTTGTCGAAGATCTGATAGAACAGGTTGAGCACGTCCGGGTCGGCTTTCTCGACCTCGTCGAGCAGCACCACCGAATACGGCTTCTGCCGCACCGCCTCGGTGAGCATGCCGCCTTCGCCGTAGCCAACGTAGCCTGGCGGCGCGCCGATCAGGCGCGACACGGTGTGCTTCTCCTGGAACTCGGACATGTTGATGGTGGTGATGAAGCGATCGCCGCCGTACAGCAGGTCGGCCAGGGCCAGGGCGGTTTCGGTCTTGCCGACGCCGCTCGGGCCCACCAACAGAAACACACCGACCGGGGCATCCGGCTTGTTCAGGCCAGCGGCGGTGGCGCGCATCGAGCGATCCAGCGCATGCACCGCCTGCTCCTGGCCACGAATGCGGGCGCGCAGGTCGGTGGCGAAGCTCGCCACCTTGGCGTTGTGTTCACGGGCCAGTTGCGTCAGTGGCACACCGGTCCAGGCGCTGATCACTTCGGCCACCAGGCGCGGGCAGACTTCGAAGCTGACCAGGCGTTCCTGGCTCTGGGCATCGCTCAGGGCGCGATGGGTTTCGTTGAGGGCAGCCTCCAGCGCCTCGACGCTCTGCCCTTCTTCCACTTCGGCGGCGAGGGTTTCGATCACCGTGCCTTCGGCGTCTTCTTCCACCGATACCCGCGGTGGCTGGTTGGCCGCGTCGCGAGCCTTGGCCAGTTGCTGGCGCAGTTCGAGCAGACGCTCGGCCAGGGTGCGCTGTTCGCTCCACAGGGTTTCCAGGGCTTGTTGCTCGGCCTCGGCGTCGGCCAGACGGGCTTCCAACGCGTCCAGCGCTTCCTGGTCGATCACCAGGCCGGCCTCGGCATCGCGGCGCAGTGCCTGGCGCTGACGGCCGCCTTCGGCCAGCTCGCCACGCAGGCGTTCCAGGCTCTCCGGCGCCGCCGCCAGGCTGATGCGCACCCGGGCACAGGCGGTATCGAGCACGTCCACCGCCTTGTCCGGCAGCTGGCGGCCAGCCAGGTAGCGGGCCGACAGTTCGGCCGCGGCCACCACCGCGTCGTCGCGCAGGTAGATGCCGTGACTCTTTTCGTAGACCTGGGCCAGGCCACGCAGGATGGTCACCGCCTCGCTGACGGTCGGTTCGTGCAGCTGCACCGGCTGGAAGCGACGGGCCAGTGCCGGGTCTTTCTCGAAGTACTTCTTGTACTCGGCCCAGGTGGTGGCGGCGATGGTCCGCAGCTCGCCACGAGCCAGCGCCGGCTTGAGCAGGTTGGCCGCATCGGAACCGCCCGCGTTGCCGCCGGCGCCGATCAGGGTGTGGGCTTCGTCGATAAACAGAATGATCGGCTTAGGCGAAGCCTTGACCTCGTCGATCACGCCCTTGAGGCGGCGCTCGAACTCGCCCTTCACGCTGGCGCCGGCCTGCAGCAGGCCCATGTCCAGCGACAGCAGCTCGACGCCCTTGAGCACCTGTGGCACTTCACCGGCGGCGATGCGCGAGGCCAGGCCTTCGACCACCGCGGTTTTACCGACGCCGGCTTCGCCGACCACGATCGGGTTGTTCTTGCGGCGCCGGGCGAGGATGTCGACCATCTGGCGGATCGCGCCATCGCGGCACAGCACCGGGTCGAGCTTGCCCTCGCGCGCCTGCTGGGTCAGGTTGTGGGTGAAGCGCTGCAACAGCGATTCGCCCGGCGCCGCCGGCTTGCCGCTGGCCGGTTCTTCCTTCTGCGACAGGGCGAAATCCTTCAGCCGTTCGATGTTCAGCTTGGCCAGCAGCGGCTGGTAGCGGCTACCGGCGTAGCGCATCGGGTTGCGCAGCAGGGCGAGGATCAGCGCCGCCTGCTCGACCTGGCTCTGGCCCAGTTCGAGGTTGGCCACCAGCAAGGCATCCTGCAGCCACTGCACCAGCTCCGGGGCGAACACCGGGTTGCGCGAGGCACTGTGCTCGACCCGCGATTGCAGGGCCGCGCTCAGCTCGCCGGCATCCACTTCGGCGTCCTGCAACGCGCGGGCGAGCAGGCCTTGCGGACGCTCCAGCAGGCCCAGCAACAGGTCTTCGACCAGGATCTTGCTGCCGCCACGGGCGACGCAGCGTTCGGCGGAGCTTTCCAGGTCGCGGCGGGTTTCGGCGTCCAGCGCCTGGATCAGTTGCTGCAGGTCTACGTTGATCATGTCATCTGTCCTTAATGAATTTTGCTGCCCAGGGTCACCACGCCGTCCGCGCGTTCGCGGCCGAGCCAACTGGTCCACCCCAGGCGACAGGCGTTCTGCTCACCGATGCGCAGTTCGCGGATTTCTTCCTGGCGCAGGACCAGGCGAATGTCGTAGTCCAGCGGGTCACGCAGGGTGAACCGCACCAGCGCGCACAACGGCTGGTAGCCGAAACCGATCGGCAGGAATTCGTGGAAGCGCTGCCAGTCGAGCTGGCGGATATGGATGCGGAACTTGCCGCTGCGGTCGCGCACCCGCTCGCCCAGCACCAGGTCTTCGCCGAGCTGGCTGTTGGCGCGACCCAGGCGGTTGCGTTGCTCCTCAAGAATCTCCACCCGACGCTCGATGCACTGCTCGATTACCAGGTCCGCATGCTTGAAGTAGTAGCGCAGCACGGCCTCGATCAGCGCCGCCGAGTGGGCCCGCAGGCTGAGCAGGCCGAGGTACGGCAGCAGGCGCTTCCAGTTCAGTTCCTTGGCCTTGCGGATGTCTTCGCCGCCGAGGCCGATCAGGGCGAACAGCTGGGCGGAAAACGGGTCGAGCGCGCCGCTCTTGAAGCTGGCGCGGTAGCGATACTTGCGCCAGATCGGCAGCATCAGCCGCTGCAGGCGATGGTGGAACAGGTCGAGGAAATTGCGGGTCGGGTTGCCGTCCTCGCTGTCGCCCAGGGCCTGCTCACCGTAGAACGCCGGCAGCGGCGAGCCGGAGCCGAACAGCCCGATCAGGTTGAACCGCAGGCGCGCGCGCATCTGCCCGTGCTCTTCGAAAAACTCCACGCGATCGACGTCGCTGCCAGGGAAACCCAGGCTCGGATTGGCCTGGAATTCCAGCTGGTCGTAGAGATCCTCTTCGCTCAGGCCCGGATGGGAATCGCGCAGCCGGTCCACTACCAGCAGCACGGCCTGGAACAGCGAGTACTCGCGGATGACCCGGGTCAGCCCGCTTAAAGCAGGGGCTGTAGACCCATACGTGGTGTCCATTGGTACACCTCTCCCTGTGTACTTTTTACCCGCAGCTCGTGGTACGAGTTGAGACTGGCGTAAAGAGCGAAAAACTCGTTGAGAACCGAAGCGAAGACGAACATGTCGCCTTCACCGATATAACCTTCCGGATCGATGGTCAGCTCGGTGCGCAGACCGCGCAGCGGCAGGCCCCGGTGCAGCCGGTCGACATGCTCGTGGCGGATCGACTTGAGCCCGCCCAGCAGGCGCTTGCTGACCTTTTCCAGGTGCTGGTCGTAGTAGCGCGGCAAGTCGTAGGTTTCGAGAATCACCTTGAGCGCGTCGACGTTGGCCAGCGACAGGTAGTTGAGCGACATGTTGCTGATCAGCTTCCACAGGAAGTCACGATTCAGCGGTGGCGCGTAGCTCGAAGTGGCCGGGGTGATGTTGCGGAAACTGAGGAATTCCGGGGTTTCCTCGCACGCCTGGTTGATCTCGCCGAGCTTGAGCCGGCGCGGCAGGTTCTGGTTGGTGCAGGTCAGCTCGATGGACAGGGTTTCGTGGGCCTCGGTGTGGCGGATGCCGAAGCTCAGGTAGGTGTCCAGGCCGTCGTGCAGCAACGAGGAGCGCTGGCGGATGCTGTAGTGCGGGCGGCTTTGCGGGACGTCGAAACTCGGGTCGTGCTCGAAGGATTCGAACGGCACATATTCCTGGTAACCCAGGCCGCCGGGCTTCCAGCCGGTCACGGTTTCCACCGAGAACACGCCGCAGTTTTCCAGGTCGTACTCGGCCGGCAACAGCAGGTACTCGTCCTGCTTGCCATCGAGACGGATCGGCAGCGCGTCGTGCTTGAACAGGTTGGCGATCGGCGTGCAATACAGCTTCACGTTGTCCAGGGTCGGCCGCAGGCGCTGGATGCCGCTCTTGCGAATGTCGAAGCGCACCTCAAGGCCGTGCAACTGCTTGAGGGTGTCCTCCGGCAGCGACTTGAGCAGGTCCAGGCCGTTCAGGTCGACGAACAGGAACTTGTCCTGGAAGGCGAAATACTCCTGCAGGTAGCGATAACCGCGGAAGGTGTTGAGCGGGTACGGGATCAACGCCTCTTCTTCGGCAAAGCCCACCGGCTGCACGCGGTTGCCGGGCATCTTGAACGACATGGCATTGCCACTGACACCCGGGAACGGCTTGCCATCCATGCCCAGCGGCACCAGCTCGATGCCTTCGAGGTTGCGCAGCAGGCTCAGGTAGAGCATCTGGCTGATGTAGCGCTCGCCCGCCAGGTGCAGGCGCAGGCGGCTCAGGTTCAGCTCGCCGAGATGGCCGTCGCAGCTCATCTCCAGGCGCAGGCTGAGCAGCGCGCCGTCGCCTTTCACCGAGTAGTTCAGCGCCGTCAGGTCCAACGGCAGGACCTCGGTCGGGTAGCAGGTACGGAAGCGGCAGCGCACATCATCGATGGGCTTGCTCTCCACCGGCGTATCACGCTCCACACGCAGGGCCGGCCCGGACTGCTTCAGCGGGTCGAACTGCAAAATGCTGAACGCCGGCAACGGCCGCATGTAGTTCGGCCACAGCAGGTGCATCAGCGAGTGGCTCAACTCCGGCAGCTCGTCATCGAGCTTCTGCCGCAGGCGACCGGTGAGGAACGCGAAACCTTCGAGCAGGCGCTCCACATCCGGGTCCCGCCCGGCCTGCCCGAGAAACGGCGCCAGGGCCGGACTACGCTCGGCGAAACGGCGACCCAACTGGCGCAGCGCGGTGAGTTCGCTTTGGTAGTAGTGGTTAAAGGACACGGGTTACCTGCTTGGTGTTGAATTCGGGTGAACTCGGTATGTGCGTCGACGTAGTCTTCATATTCATTCGGGCAGTTGATTCAGGAAGTTCATTCAGCCCAACCCAAAACCGGCATTCAGGCTGGAGGCAAATTAGCGAAGTAGCTACCAACTGCCTCAAGCAACGGAACAGACATCAGACATAGAAAGACCAGAGCCCTATGCCCCTTGGAATTCCTGATACCGGCAAACAGGCCACCAATCGCCACAAAAAAACAGACGATTGCCAAAACGCCAAACAGGTCGCTATCCGCCAATACCGCCAAATAACCTTTAAGATCCATCACTTATTGAACCCCGGTTCGCGACAGACAAATGGTTTGTTGTAGACCTGTTGCGCCGCGTCTCAAGGTCACAGGAAACAGGAGGAAGCCGGCGAACTTAGTCATTGAGTTCACCCTTTGCCCCTTGCTTTGCGATTCGCTGCGATAAATATTTATTCACTTTATTCGCAACAAGTATCGCCACTGCAGTCAAGCTGCCGCTCAACGCACTGTATGCAAATGCTCGAACAGGGTATTCAGGAAGCAGGTAAATCGATATCAGGGCGACCATAACCATTAGCGCCCCCCATTTAACTGCGAACTTTGGAACTAGAGAAACAACAAGGTTCACCGCAACAAAAAGATAAAAAACCATGTACATGGCGATCCCGATGGATGCGCCTCGGGAAGTCAGCCCACCAAACAGGTGTTTATATAAAGAAACCCCGTAATAGTTGAGCACCACATATGCCACACAGGCACAGAAGTGGACAAACAAGCCTACAGCGATCCTCGCTATCACTTCTGCCAAACCCCGTACTTTTGTACCGAATCTTGTGTAATGGAGCTTCTCAGTTTCTGGTCCGATGCACCGCGGTACACAGTGCTGGTTACGATCTTTTCGCGATAGCCCATGCGACCGGCAAACACCCTTACCTTTTCCACACGTAGCTCAAAGTTTTCAGAAGCCCATAGCGCGCCACGTAAGACCATGTAGTTGTCATACTCATTGGAAAAGTCTTCCTTTGGAAATACAGGAAGACCGTCTCCATACTTCATGCCCGTCTCGACCGTCCTCAGGATAGAGGCTTCAAGTTGCTTGGTTTCTTCAAAATAAAGACGGTATGTATCAGTAGCGAATGGTATCTGCCCTACAGCATCGGACCAATAAGGCTTGCCCTCAATCATTACTATCAGAAACTTGGCTCCGCCTTCTGCGCTGTTTTTCCAGTCGCCAGGCATTTTTGGTGCAAAGCTGATCGACATACGATCCACGACTGCGAACTTGATGATTTGCGCCCATGTAAAGTGCTTGTACGCACTATAAGACTCCGAACCAGCTGTTTGAGACTCCGGATTAACCCATATCATTTTCCGGTAATTATCCGCCAACGGTTCAAACCACTGACGTTTTGCCTCGTACAGCTTCTCGGCCGTCAGAATTCGGAATTGAATGTCTGAGGCTGCTGGTTTTAGAGCAAAAAGCGGCACCCCATTATTCCTGGTTACCAACCAGACATTGGGCAATGGAAGCTGTTTCGGCTTCTTGTCCTCACTGGGCGTTGTTTCCGCCTTAATTTTCAGCTCCGTCTTTCTATCGGAAGTCTCGAAAACATGGGAAACGCCGTCGATAACAATTGTGGTTTCCACGCAGTTACTCCGACGACACGTAAATGGTGACCATTTCGCTTTGCTTACCGGTTGAAAAACATCCAGTTCCTCCAGCTGCCGATGAACATCCAGCTTTTTCTATTCCACTTTCAGAAACCATCCTGTAATTCAAGTTGGCGGCTGGCTGCCCATCTGCAGTCTGGAACGAAAAAATACGATTGAAGACTCCAGGAATGACTACAGGCTCCGGCGCCACAAACGGCGCCGCCGAGTGGGAATTCCCGATAATCACCGTCCCCGACCCACCGATAACGATATTTCCATGAGTCCCGACCGAATCAACCGTGGCCGCCGGCTTGCCATTGATCAGCACGGTGGTCGCCAGGGCGCCGGACATCGCGCCGCCACAGGCCGAGGCATCGCCCTGGCGGGCGGCGGGCAGGCCGTCAAAGAACACATCGCCGGAACCGGCGGCGATCGGGTTGGTTGCATGGCCGGGGAGCGGGCAGGCGGTGGGGTCGCTGACGCGTGCTGCGGGTTTACCTGACATCGTCGTTTCCTTGCTTAACTGACCTTGACCTGTCCGCTGCCATCCAGGCGCGCGGAAAAACTGACCTGGCGCTTGAACCCGTCCACCTCAAGCAGGCCTTCGATATTGAAAGCCAGCTTGAGCTGGTCGTGATCGCGCGGCAGGGAAACGACACGCACATTGCTCAGACGCGGTTCGTAGGCTTCGATGAAGCTTTCGATGGCCAGGCGAGCCTGGCTCAGGGCGTCGTGCAGGCTCAGGCGCATGTCGTTGAGATCGGGCAACCCGTAATCGGACAGCGTCTGCACGCTGCCCGCACGGGTGCTGAGCATCTTGCCCAGATGGGCAGCCACCGACGCCATGGCGGAAACCTCGCGGCTCCAGCCGACACGCTTGTCGGCCTCGCCACTCAGGCGTTCGAAAAGGCTGCCGTATCCGGTCATGACCTAGCTCCTGGTTACTCTTTGTCCAGCTTGCCAACCAGCGACAGGGTGAAATCGGCACCCATGTACTTGAAGTGCGGGCGCACGTTCAGGCTGACGCGGTACCAGCCCGGCTCACCTTCCACATCGCTGACGATGATCTGCGCGGCACGCAGCGGACGGCGGCCACGGACTTCGGCGCTCGGGTTTTCCTGGTCGGCGACGTACTGGCGGATCCACTTGTTGAGTTCCAGCTCGAGGTCGGTACGTTCTTTCCACGAACCGAGTTGCTCGCGCTGCAGCACTTTCAGGTAGTGAGCCAGGCGGTTGACGATCATCATGTACGGCAGCTGGGTGCCGAGCTTGTAGTTCAGCTCCGCAGCCTTGCCTTCGGCGCTGATGCCGAAGAACTTCGGCTTCTGCACCGAGCTGGCGGAGAAGAACGCCGCGTTATCGCTGCCTTTGCGCATGGTCAGGGAGATGAAGCCTTCCTCGGCCAGTTCGTATTCACGACGGTCGGAAACCAGGACCTCTGTAGGAATCTTGGTTTCGATTTCGCCCATGCTTTCGAAGTGGTGCAGCGGCAGGTCTTCTACCGCGCCACCGCTCTGCGGGCCGATGATGTTCGGGCACCAGCGGAACTTGGCGAAGCTGTCGGTCAGCTTGGTACCGAAGGCGTACGCGGTGTTGCCCCACAGGTAGTGCTCGTGGCTGTTGGCAACGGTTTCCTTGTAGACGAAGGATTTGACCGGGTTCTCTTCCGGATCGTACGGGTTGCGCAGCAGGAAGCGCGGTACGGTCAGGCCGATGTAGCGCGAGTCTTCCGACTGGCGGAAGCTCTGCCATTTGGCGAATTGCGGGCCTTCGAAGTGGTCTTTCAAATCCTTCAGGTCCGGCAGGCCGGTGAAGCTTTCCAGGCCGAAGAATTTCGGACCGGCCGCGGCGATGAACGGCGCGTGGGACATGCAGGCAACGCTGGACACGTACTGCATCAGCTTCACGTCTGGCGAGCTTGGCGACATGAAGTAGTTGGCGATGATCGCGCCCACCGGCTGGCCACCGAACTGGCCGTATTCAGCGGTGTAGATGTGCTTGTACAGGCCAGACTGCATCACTTCCGGCGAATCTTCGAAGTCGTCCAGCAGGTCCTGCTTGGAGACGTTGAGGATTTCGATCTTGATGTTTTCGCGGAAGTTGGTGCGGTCGACCAGCAACTGCAGGCCACGCCAGGCCGATTCCAGGGACTGGAAGTCTTCGTGGTGAAGGATTTCGTCCATCTGGCGGCTGAGCTTGGCATCGATCTCGGCGATCATGCGGTCAACCATGGCCTTCTTGACCGGCTCACCGTCGTTCTGAGGCTTGAGCAGCTCTTCGATGAAGGCCGACACGCCGCGCTTGGCGATGTCGTAGGCTTCGTCGTCCGGAGTCAGGCGGGTTTCGGCGATGATGCTGTCGAGAATGCTGTACTCGCCGTTCTCGTTGCTTTTCTGTTGTGCTGCACTAGTGCTCATAGTGTTTGGCTTCCTTGACTGATAGAGACTCAGGCTTCGGTGGCTGCGGCGTTCAGGCCCAGCTCACCGAGTACACGACCGCGCGATTCGTCGTCGGCGAGTACGCCTTCGATGGCTTTACGGAATGCAGGGGCGTTACCCAGCGGACCCTTGAGGGCCACCAGCGCGTCGCGCAGTTCCATCAGTTTTTTCAGCTCAGGCACTTGCTCGACCAGGCTGGCCGGGTTGAAGTCCTTCATCGAGTTGACGCGCAGCTTGACCGCCAGCTCTTCGGTGTCGCCCTCTTCCTGAAGACGGTTAGGCACGCTCAGCGTCAGGCTCAGCTCCTGCTTGGCCAGCACTTCGTCGAACGTCATTTTGTCGATGCTGATCGGCTTGCGGTCTTCCACTTTGCGCTCGTCCACGCGCTGGGTGTAATCACCGATTGCCAGTAGCTTCAACGGCAGTTCAATCTCTTCCTGAGCACCGCCGGTGGCGGGTTTGAAGGTGACGTTGATGCGTTCCTTGGGGGCTACCGAGCCTTCTTTGGCCATGGCTTTTCTCCTTGCGGTTGTTGGCCCTGGGGCCTATTCGAGTACCACTTCGAGGTCGAGGTGGCACAGCCTGCGATAAATCTCTTCCTTGCGTTCTCGCACTGCGTGGTTCTGCGGCAACAACTCACAGCAGCTATGCAGGAGGTGCAGCACTTCCAACGCAAGATCCGGCTCCCAGGCATGCAGGCCCGAGCTCAGTAATTCTTGATCGAGGGTTTCGAGTTGGGTCTTGGCCAGCTCGTATTTCTTGGCCATGAAGCACAGCCGCGCCAGGCTGAACTGCCAGAAGAACCGCACCCGTCCGCCGTGGGCGTTCTGCAGGCCTTGCTTGAGGACCTGCACGGCGGCCTTGAGGCCGTCCTTGCGCAGGATCGGCAAGACCTCTTCGAGGGCTTCTTCCCAGGCCGGCTGGCTGGTGGTCGCTTCGACCTTGCGCGGCGCGCTGGCGCTTTGCAGATGGGGCATGACGTGGGCGCTGATCCAGCTGCGGGTGGCCGGATCGGCAAAAGGCGCGCCGTCGTGGAAACGTAGTTCGACCACCCCCGGCAGACGCTGCAACAGGAGTGCGAAGTGAAACTCCACTTCGCGCATCGCCTGGTCGGCGTTCAGCCCCTGCAGGCATTCCCAGACCATGCGCTGGCCGTCGAACCAGAATGGCGCCCTGGCCAGGCTGGCTTCGAGCTCCACCAGCAGGTCGGCGTACTGCCCGTTGGTAAAACGTTCCTGATAGGTCTTCAGCTTGTCGGCCGGCAACCCGCGCAACGCGGTGATCTGCTCGGCATTGCGCTCCGGGACGGCATCGATGGGCAACCACAGCATGGTGCGGTTCAGGCGCAGGGCGCGCACATCGGTGGCCTTCTGCTTGAGCCACCAGGCGCTCAGCGGCCGGGCGTTTTCCTGCAACGCGCGCAGGGCCTTCTGCGCTTCCTTCTCGTTGTCGATCGGCGCGCCGGGCGTGAACAGCTGGGTCGCGGCCTGCTTGACCTGCGCCACCACCGCGCCCACGGCGCCGGGTTCCGGCTGGTTGTCGGCGGCGCGCTGGACCATGGTCGACAGCCGCCGGCAGATCGGCAGCAGCAAGGGCGCGTTGTCGCCCAGATGCTCGGTGAGCACGGTATCGAGCCCTTCCAGGTGTTCCACCAGGCGGCGGAACAGCGGCAGTTGCTCCTTGATCGCGATGTTTTCGCCCAGCACCTGCTCGAGACGCGGCACCAGCCAGCCGATGGCGGCAGCCCGGGTACGCAGTTTGGCGGGGTGGATCTGCGCCCAATGCTGTTCGCACAGGTGCTGCAGAAGACCAAGGCCGGCCAGCAGGCCGGGGAAGGATTCACGCTGATACAAGGCCCAGGTGAGCCAGGCGGCCACCCGCAGATCCTTGGACTGGGTACGCAGCAGCGCTTCACTGTTTTCGAGGATTTTCAGCCAGTCGATCTGGCCGCTTTCGTGCATGGATTGGGCTTTGCCCAGCTCACTTTCCAGTGCCTCGTATTCGCTGGAGAAGCGAACGTCCTCGCCCGCAAAACTCTCTTTGGAAACAGAGGCCTTGGCGAGGTCGAGGTAATGGGCAGAAAGTTTACTTGAGTAGGACATCCATGGCCTTTTTTGAGATTACGGTCTATACGCACGCGAGACTTTTTTCACGTGCTGGACAGTATCGAAGAGCGTACTCATCCAATTGAGCCTGCTCTTTCAAGAGCGCGCATCGTAATCAGTATGATGGCCACTAGCAAGCATCCCTTCAAACGACAAGACGAACTGTCATCGGCTGCTCGTAAGAGATTGCCTTATATATGACAGGGGTTCCCCTTAGGCAGTCAGTTGAATCCCTATTTCAACCAGAAACGCTGGGAGCCGCCGGCCAGAGCCTTGCGCGATATAAACCAGAGAACGATTCAATGATTAAGGGACAATGCCAGACAGAGTCGAAAAGTGCCGGATACGGGAACAATCTTAATTTTGAACTTTTATAAAAAAGTGCAGTCCGCGTACAACACCTAACTTTGAAAAGTGCCACCAATATGATGGCACTCGAGACGGTAGTTTGCTATCGCAACAATCTGTATGTTTTTTGAACAGTACAGATGGAGTTCTAACAAAACTTGCTTCATGCATTCCTGTTCTTTATATACGGAACAGCCACCCATAAAAAATGGGCATCCGAAGTATCGGCTTGCCCATTTTTCAATACGGTTCTCCCTGCTATCGAGGGAGTTCGCAACAGTTATGGATTGACGCTGTCTTTCAGCGATTTGCCTGGCTTGAAGGCTACGGTGTTGCTGGCCTTGATCTTCACCGGCTCACCGGTTTGCGGGTTCTTGCCGGTACGGGCGCCACGGTGACGCTGCAGGAAGGTTCCGAAACCTACCAGGGTGACGCTGTCTTTACGATGCAGGGCGCCGGTGATTTCTTCGAGAACGGCGTTGAGAACGCGGTTGGCTTGTTCTTTGGTCAGATCCGCTTTTTCAGCAATTGCAGCGGCGAGTTCTGGTTTACGCATAGTGAAGCCTCTTTGACGGTTTTTTGTTGTTATGTCCGTGCTGTTCTTCCGGAACAGCGCCCAAGGCGCCGCAGGCTCTACTCTGCGGCAGACGGGTGTGAGGATGGCACGCGGTTAGGAGTGGCGCCAGTCTCTGCGCGACCTTTGTAGCGGCAAACACATGATTATTCCGACAGAACGACCGGTATTTAGGCCAATAAGCCGGGAAGCTCCTTGTTCAGGGCCAATTTCTCCATGACCGCGGCCCCGGTCAGGGCATAACCCAGCAGCTTGCCGCTGGCATCGCGGCACAGCGCCTTGATGTCGGCGCCCTGCCCCTCGACCGCCCACACGCCTTCCAGGCCGCGTGGCGGTGGCGAAACCACCAATGGACAGACCGGGGTTTTCACGGTGATCGGCATCGGCCCGTAACTGACTGCCGTCGGGTTACCCGCCAGGGTTTGTGCCAGCGCTCGCGCACAACTCATGAGGGGCATGACGTACAGCAAATTCAGCCCATCGACCTCGGCGCAGTCGCCCAAGGCATAGATGTTGGCGTGGGACGTCTTGAGATGCCGGTCCACCACCACCCCGCGGTTGACCATCAACCCCGCGGCGGCGGCCAGGTCGATGCGTGGGCGCAGGCCGATCGCCGACACCACCAGATCGCAGGCGATCACCTCGCCGTCGGACAGATGCGCTTCGAGGCCATCCGCTGTGCGCTGCAAGCGATTGAGCACCGGCCCCAGGTGGAAGCGCGCGCCCAGGCTTTCCAGCCCGGCCTGTACCGCGGCAGCTGCCGCAGGATGCAACAGCGTCGGCATGACCTGCTCGCAAGGCGCTACCAGGTCCACTTCATAACCGCCGAGGATCAGGTCGTTGGCGAACTCGCAGCCGATCAGGCCGGCGCCCAGCAGCAACACCCGGCGCTTGCCGGCCGCGGCCGCGCGAAAGCGCGCGTAGTCTTCCAGGTCGTTGATCGGGAAGATCAGGTCGCCGGCATCGCCCTCCACCGGTACGCGCACGGTTTCCGCGCCCCAGGCGAGGATCAGGTCGCGGTAGTTCACCGCTTCTTCACCAATCCACAGGCGCTTGTGGCCAGGGTCGATGCCGCTGATGCGGGTATGGGTGCGCACCTCGGCCTTCAACTGCTCGGCCATGGCGCCGGGCTCGGCCATGCTCAGGCCGTCGGCTTCCTTGTTCTTGCCGAAGCCGGTGGAAAGCATCGGCTTGGAATAGGAACGTCCGTCATCGGCGGTAATCAGCAGCAGCGGCGTTTCGCTATCGAGCTTGCGAAACTCTCGGGCCAGGTTGTAGCCGGCCAGCCCGGTGCCCACGATGACGACAGGTGCGTTCATTCCTTACTCCTTCAGGTTCAGGGGATCATCAGGTTGTGATCAGCCGATCTCGATCATTTCGAAATCCATTTTGCCGACTCCGCAATCCGGGCAGAGCCAGTCTTCAGGCACGTCTTCCCAGCGGGTACCGGGCACGATTCCGTCGTCCGGCCAGCCGTCGGCTTCGTTGTAGATCAGGCCGCAGACCACACATTGCCACTTTTTCATTTACGCGTTTCCTCAGGTTCTCAGGCTGTTGCCGGCGGGATGGTCGATGAATCGACTCTGGATGACGCCAGGGGGCGCGTCCGGCCCAGCGCGTTTTGTACTGATGAGCACCGACGGATGCAAGCACGTTCGCTGCGGACGGCCGCTCCATTGCGGCAAAATCGCCTGTCGCCATGCTAAGCTCGCGGCCTCATTTGCTGCCAATAATGACCCACTGTGCCGCACTCAATCTCTCCATTTTCCACCCCGGACTGGCTCTCGCAAAGCCGGCTGACGCCCCTCCCCGACGCACAGACCCTCGATTGGCTGTTCGATGAAGGTTCGCTGACCCGGCGCCTGACCCGTCTCTCCAATGACGGTTTCAGCGTGACGCCGCTGGTCGAGGGCTGGCAGACCCTGCGTGTCGACGAATGCGCCGCGCTGGACCTGCCGCTAGGTAGCCAGGGCTGGGTACGCGAGGTGTATCTGCGCGGTCACGGCCAGGCCTGGGTATTCGCCCGCAGCGTGGCGGCCCGTAGCGCCCTGCAGGATGGCGGGCTGAACATGGACGAACTGGGCAGCCGCTCCCTGGGCGAACTGCTGTTCTGCGACCAGGCCTTTGCGCGCCGCCCCATCGAGGTCTGCCATTACCCACGCCCGTGGCTGCCCGACGAGGTGCAAGCCGATGACCTCTGGGCCCGCCGTTCACGCTTCGATCGCGCAACCCTGAGCGTGCTGGTCGCCGAAATCTTCCTGCCGTCCCTGTGGAGCGCCGTCGGCGCCCAGCCGGAGAACCGCTGATGTATCAGAGCCTGCTCAAATCCCTCAACCGCCTGAATCCGCGCGCCTGGGACTTTATCCAGCTGACCCGCATGGACAAGCCGATCGGCATCTACCTGCTGCTCTGGCCGACCCTCTGGGCCCTATGGATTGCCGGCGAAGGCTCGCCATCGCTGGCCAATATCGTGATTTTCGTCCTCGGCGTGACCCTCACCCGGGCCGGCGGTTGCGTGATCAACGACTGGGCCGACCGTAAGGTCGACGGCCACGTGAAGCGCACCGAACAGCGTCCGCTGGTCAGCGGCAAGATCAGTTCCAAGGAAGCCCTGGTGTTCTTCGCCGTGCTGATGTTCATCAGCTTCCTGCTGGTGCTGTGCACCAACGCGGCGACCATCTGGCTGTCGCTGGGCGGCCTGGCCCTGGCGGCCACCTACCCCTTCATGAAGCGCTACACCTATTACCCGCAAGTGGTGCTGGGCGCGGCGTTCTCCTGGGGCATCCCGATGGCCTTCACCGCCGAGACCGGCGAACTGCCGGCCACCGCCTGGCTGTTGTACATCGCCAACCTGCTGTGGACCGTGGGTTATGACACCTATTACGCGATGACCGACCGCGACGACGACCTGAAGATCGGGGTGAAATCCACCGCGATCCTGTTCGGCGAAGCCGACCGGGTGATCATCCTGACCCTGCAGGGCCTGGCGCTGGGGTGCCTGCTGCTGGCGGGCGCGCGTTTCGAGTTGGGTATCTGGTTCCACCTGGGTTTGCTGGTGGCGGCCGGGTGTTTTGCCTGGGAGTTCTGGTACACCCGCGATCGCGACCGGATGAAGTGCTTCAAGGCCTTCCTGCATAACCACTGGGCGGGGTTGGCAATTTTCCTGGGGATAGTCGTGGATTACGCGGTGCGCTGAGGATCGTGATCGCGGGCCAGCCTCGCTCCTGCGCAGGAAAGAGGCTGGCCCGCGATAATCGCACTGCCATCAATCAGGCTTGGCTACTTTCCAGGCGCCGTCCATCTTGCCGTCGCCGGTCATGTCACCGGCTTTCTTGTCCATCACGAAGGTGTACAGCGGCTTGCCGTCGTAGGCCCACTGCATGGAGCCGTCGTCACGCTTGATGACGGTCCACTCGCCCATAGCCTTGTCGCCGCTGGCGGCCATCAGCGGCGGCCAGTTGGCGGCGCACTTGTCGTTACACATGGACTTGCCATCGGCATCCTTGGCAAAGGTGTACAGGGTCATGCCCTTGTGGTCGACGTACATACCGTCTTTGACCATCGCCGGTTCCGCGGCGAACGCCAGCCCCGGCAGGGCCAGCGCAGCGCTCAGCAACAGGGTTTTCCAGGATTGCGTGAGTTGAGTCATAGAAACCTTCTTTGGTGGTTGTCAGGATTCGGACCCAAAGCTTAGTCCACGAATGCAGCCCTCGCCCCAGCACCTAAAATACTGTCACACGACTGCAATAATTCCGTTATCTAATGCGGCGCAAGACAGTTAAATGACAAGAGGATTAAGCATGGTTGGCAGGAGCATTCTGATCGTTGACGACGAAGCGCCCATTCGCGAAATGATCGCCGTTGCGTTGGAAATGGCCGGCTACGACTGCCTGGAGGCGGAGAACTCCCAGCAGGCCCATGCCATCATCGTCGACCGCAAGCCCGACCTGATCCTGCTCGACTGGATGCTGCCCGGCACCTCCGGCATCGAGCTGGCCCGGCGCCTGAAACGCGATGAGCTGACCGGTGACATCCCGATCATCATGCTCACCGCCAAGGGCGAAGAGGACAACAAGATCCAGGGCCTGGAAGTCGGCGCCGACGACTACATCACCAAGCCGTTCTCCCCTCGCGAGCTGGTCGCGCGCCTCAAGGCCGTACTGCGCCGCGCCGGCCCGACCGACGGCGAGGCACCGATTGAAGTCGGCGGCCTGCTGCTGGACCCGATCAGCCACCGCGTGACCATCGACGGCAAACCGGCCGAGATGGGCCCGACCGAATACCGCCTGCTGCAATTCTTCATGACCCACCAGGAGCGCGCCTACACCCGCGGCCAGTTGCTGGACCAGGTCTGGGGCGGCAACGTCTACGTCGAAGAGCGTACCGTCGACGTGCATATCCGCCGCCTGCGCAAAGCCTTGGGCGATGCCTACGAGAATCTGGTACAAACCGTGCGCGGCACCGGCTACCGGTTCTCAACTAAAAGTTGAGAAAGCTGCAAGCCTCAAGCTGCAAGAAAGAGCAAAAGCAAACGCAGATCCGCTTCAACCTTGCAGCTTGTAGCTTGCAACTTGCAGCTGATCCGCTAAGGATCCCAAGTGAACCAGAACTGGCATGGCACCCTGATTCGCCACATGCTGCTGTTGGTCACCGGCTGCCTGCTGGTCGGCCTGATCAGCGGTTACTACGGCTGGAGCCTGGCCCTCGGCCTGGGGATCTATCTGGCCTGGACCCTCAAGCAACTGCTGCGCCTGCACGAATGGCTGCGCCTGCACCAACCTGATGAAGCACCGCCCGATGGCTACGGCCTGTGGGGCGAGGTGTTCGACAGCATCTACCACCTGCAACGCCGCGACCAACGGGTGCGCGGGCGCCTGCAAGCGGTGATCGACCGGGTCCAGGAGTCCACCGCGGCGCTGAAAGACGCGGTGATCATGCTCGACAGCGACGGCAACCTGGAATGGTGGAACCGCGCCGCGGAAACCCTGCTGGGCCTGAAGACCCCGCAGGACAGCGGCCAGCCGGTGACCAACCTGGTGCGCCATCCGCGCTTCAAGGAATATTTCGAGCAGGACAATTACAACGAGCCGCTGGAAATCCCCTCGCCGACCAACGACCGCGTACGCATCCAGCTGTACATCACCCGCTACGGCAACAACGAACACCTGATGCTGGTGCGCGACGTGACCCGCATCCACCAGCTGGAACAGATGCGCAAGGACTTCATCGCCAACGTCTCCCACGAGTTGCGCACGCCGCTGACGGTGATCTGCGGCTACCTGGAAACCCTGCTCGACAACGTCGAGGAAGTGAACCCACGCTGGAGCCGCGCCCTGCAGCAGATGCAGCAGCAAGGCGGGCGCATGCAGACCCTGCTCAACGACCTGCTGCTGTTGGCCAAGCTGGAAGCCACCGACTACCCGTCGGACAACCAGCCGGTGCCGATCGATGCGCTGCTGCAATCGATCAAGAGCGATGCCCAGGCGCTGTCCGGGGAGCGCAACCAGCGCATCACCCTGGAAGCCGACGCGCAGATCCAGCTCAAGGGCAGCGAGGCGGAACTGCGCAGCGCCTTTTCCAACCTGGTGTTCAACGCCGTGAAATACACCCCGGCCGAGGGCAACATCCGCATCCGCTGGTGGGGCGACGAGCAAGGCGCGCACCTGAGCGTGCAGGACTCGGGGATCGGCATCGACAGCAAGCACTTGCCGCGCCTGACCGAACGCTTCTACCGGGTCGACTCCAGCCGCAACTCCAACACCGGCGGCACCGGCCTGGGCCTGGCCATCGTCAAGCATGTGCTGCTGCGCCACCGGGCGCGCCTGGAGATCAGCAGCGTACCCGGCCACGGCAGCACTTTTACCTGCCATTTCGCCCCGGCCCAGGTGAAAAGATTCCGCGCCGGCACCCTGACCGACCAGCGGTGACAGCTACGCGCCACTAGGCAATCGCCCTGCCAGCCGCTACATTGGCTGGCTTGCGCCTGCCATTGCGCCGCGCATTTCTCTCTTTTTCGAATACACGGAACCCGCAAAACTCCATCATGGACCCTTCCCCTGGTTTTACCCTCGCGTCTCTTTTCGCCGACTTCGGCATGATTCTTTTTGCACTGCTCCTGGTTCTGCTCAACGGCTTTTTCGTAGCCGCCGAGTTCGCCATGGTCAAATTGCGCTCGACCCGGGTCGAGGCCATCGCCCACAAGAACGGCTGGCGCGGACAGATCCTGCGCACCGTACACAGCCAGCTGGATGCCTACCTTTCCGCGTGCCAGCTGGGTATCACCCTGGCCTCCCTCGGCCTCGGCTGGGTCGGTGAACCGGCCTTCGCGCACCTGCTGGCGCCGCTGCTCAGCGCCGTGGGCGTGGACTCGCCGGAAGTGGTCAAGGGCGTGTCGTTCTTTACCGCCTTCTTCATCATTTCCTACCTGCACATCGTGGTCGGCGAGCTGGCGCCCAAGTCCTGGGCGATCCGCAAGCCCGAGCTGCTGTCGCTGTGGACGGCGGTGCCGCTGTACCTGTTCTACTGGCTGATGTACCCGGCGATCTACCTGCTCAACGCCAGCGCCAACACCATCCTGCGCATCGCTGGCCAGGGCGAGCCCGGCCCGCATCACGAACACCACTACAGCCGCGAAGAACTGAAGCTGATCCTGCACTCCAGCCGGGGCCAGGACCCCAGCGACCAGGGCATGCGCGTGCTGGCCTCGGCCGTGGAAATGGGCGAGCTGGAAGTGGTGGACTGGGCCAATTCCCGGGAAGACCTGATCAGCGTGGAGTTCAACGCGCCGCTGAAGCAGATTCTCGCCCTGTTCCGCCGCCACAAGTTCAGCCGCTACCCGGTCTACGACAGCGAGCGCAACGAGTTCGTCGGCCTGCTGCACATCAAGGACCTGCTGCTGGAACTGGCGGCGCTGGACCATATCCCCGAATCGTTCAACCTGGCCGAGCTGACCCGCCCGCTGGAACGCGTTTCCCGGCACATGCCGCTGTCGCAGCTGCTGGAACAATTCCGTAAAGGCGGTTCCCACTTCGCCCTGGTGGAGGAAGCCGACGGCAAGATCATCGGCTACCTGACCATGGAAGACGTGCTGGAAGTGCTGGTCGGCGACATCCAGGACGAACACCGCAAGGCCGAGCGCGGCATCCTCGCCTACCAGCCCGGAAAGTTGCTGGTGCGCGGCGATACCCCGCTGTTCAAGGTGGAACGCCTGCTGGGCATCGACCTGGACCATATCGAGGCCGAAACCCTCGCCGGCCTGGTCTACGAGACCCTGAAACGGGTACCGGAAGAAGAAGAGGTCATGGAAGTCGAAGGCCTGCGCATCATCATCAAGAAGATGAAAGGCCCGAAAATCGTCCTGGCCAAGGTGTTGATGCTCGATTGAGCAAGGCCTGAGCCCCCTATCGCGAGTAATCGACGCTCGATTGCTCGCGCCCCCCTCCCCTGATGACACCCGCCCCGCAGATCACCCTGTAGCCGCTGCCGAAGGCTGCGATAAGGCCGAAGGCCTTCAGCGATCTCAAGATCCTGCGCCCGCTTCGTCGGAGTGCCACCCAGGTCGATCGCAGCCTTCGGCAGCGGCTACACGGCTACTTTTTGCCTAGCGCGAAATTCGGCAGGCTGCCGATGGGCTGGTTGAACTGATAGGGAATCGACACCAGCCCCAGCCCCGTATTGCGCTGCACCACGAAGTGCAGGTGCGGGCCGCTGCTGTTGCCGGTGTTGCCCGACAGCGCCAGCGGGCTGCCCACCACGACCCGCTGGCCTTCACGCACGCATACCGAGCCGCGCTTGAGGTGCAGGTACACCCCCATGGTGCCGTCGTTGTGCAGCACCCGCACGAAATTGCCGGAAGGGTCGGTGCCGCGCCCGCTCTGGCGGTTCTCGGTCTTCACCACCACCCCGCCCCGCGCCGCGATGATCGGCGTGCCCTCGGGCATGGCGATGTCCATGGCATACCGGCTCTTGGGGCCGAAATGGCTGTACCGGCCGTTGGCGCCCTGGGTCAGGCGAAAGGGGCCGCCACGCCAGGGCAGCGGGTAACGATAGGCCTGGGCGGCGCCTGCAGGGTCGCCCAGGGAATAACGGAACTGCGGGACATAGATCAGCGGCTTGCCCGCCTGCATCGCCGTGAGCTGCGCCAGGCGCTGTCGGCTGCGGGCCGGCAGTACCCGGCGAATCGGCTGCCTGGGGGCGCTGCGGATGTTCTTCAGGCCGGTAAACCCCAGCTCGATCTCCACCGGCGCATACAGGTCGTTACGCACAAAGACGCTGTCCACCCCCCAGCTCTTCTCGACGTCCAGACGCACCTGGCGCTCCAGGTGCTCGACCATGCGATCGCGAAACACGAACACCTGGGCGCCCGGCGACGGACGGTCGCTGTAGGACACCACGCCGTTGGCGTCGGTGGACTTGTAGATGGTCATGGCCATGGCCGAGGTGGCAGCCAGCAACAGACCACAGGAAATCAGCAAGTGCGTGAACATGGGCAAGATTCTGAAGAAAGCCTGAAGTCAGGCTAGCAGCCCGACGTGGACTTTGTATGAATCAACCCTGCACCAGAGGTTCCGCTGCCGACGAACTGAAACTGATATCGACACCCAGTTGCGCGGCGTCGGAGAGATTGACCAGCGCATCCAGGGAAAACTTGTTGATCTTGCCGCTGAGCACGTCGTTGAGTCGCGGCTGGGTGATATTGAGCCGCCGGGCGGCCTCCTTCTGCGAAACGCCCCAGGCCTTGATGGTCTTGCCCAGTTCCAGCATGAGCTTGGAGCGCAGGCGCATATTGGCGGCTTCCTGCGGCGAACCTTCGAGCGCGTCCCAGACACTGGCGAAACGCTCGGTATGCATGTGATCGGTCATGGCGTGCACTTATCTCCTGAAGTCTGGCCCGAGCCAGCTCGATGTCCCGCGCTTCGGTCTTGCGGGTGGTCTTGCGCATGGCGTGCAGCACATAAATGGCCGCGGGCCGGTTGGCCACGTAAAACACCCGAAACGCCCCTGAATCCTCACTGATCCTGATCTCGAACACTCCCGGCCCCACGGTTTTCATCGACCGGCAGTCATAGGGCTGCTCGCCCTGCTGCAACAGATCCAGTTGAAAACCCGCGGCCCTTCGCGCATCCAGCGGAAAAGCCCGGAGGTCCCGGAGCGCGCTCCCGACAAACACCACATCCTTGTGCCTAGGCATCGAACCTCTCCCGTGACTGACCCCGGAGAGGTTAAACAACCCGACCGCCACAGCGCGCGGCCGGGTTGTTTCAAAGCGTGGCCAGGCACAAGAAAAGCCGAAAGCACAGACCACAACCTATATCAGTACAGATATAAATCAACCTGAAAAACCGAGAATCGGACACACGGCAGCAAACCACCGCCCCCTCCCCCAACGCCTTGTACTGTACGGCCTGCAAGACATCACAGCCATCCTCCAGCAACGGATGCAAGGCCTGGGTGACACGCCCCAGATCACCTTCGTCAGCGTGCAGAAGCGTGGTACAGGAAAGTGTTTGCAGCAGGTTTCGCGTGGCGCTCCGACGAAGCGGGTACAGTTTTTTGAGATCGCTGAAGGCCTTCGGCCTTATCGCAGCCTGCGGCAGCGGCTACAGGGTCGGGGGCAGCCGTCCAGAACATGTGGCGCCAGAACGGACGTCATCGCGGGCAAGCCTCGCTCCTACAGAGGCGTGGTTGCCCGCGAAACTGGGGGCAGGAAACCGTCAGGCGCCGGGGACGAAGTGTTTCTGCGCCGTGCCGCGGGCGATCAGGCGGGAGATGTAATCGAGCTTCTGCGCATCCTGGTCGACGAAGCGGAAGGTCAGCTGCAGCCACTCGCTGTCCGGCTTCGGCTCATACGCCACCACTGCATGCAGGTAGCCGTTCAGGCGCGCCACTTCGGCATTGTCACCCTGCTCCAGGTCCAGCACCGCGCTGTCGAGCACCTGCGGCAGCGTATCGGTACGCTTCACCACCAACAGCGCCTCCTTGATGCTCAGCGCCTTGATCACGCACTGCTGGGTACCGCTGGGCAGGCGCAACTGGCCCTGGCCGCGACCACTGGCAGGCGCAGCGGCGGCAGGAGCCGGCGCCTTCACCGGCGGGCTGTTGAGCAGGCCACGGGACGGCGCAGCAGCGGGAGCAGGAGCAGAGACGACAGCAGGCTTGGCAAACGGATTGACCGCCGCAGCCGCCGGCGCGGCGCCGATGACTTCGGCCTTGCCGCCGGTCAGGGCACTCAGGGAGTCGTTGCCGAACGCCGAGTTCATCTTGGTCGGCGCGCTGTTCATCAGGGTGTCGAGCTTGCCGACCTTGTTCAGCGCCTGCTTGACCTTGGTCAGCAGCTGCTCGTTGGTGAACGGTTTGCTGACGTAGCCGGAGACGCCGGCCTGGATCGCCTGCACCACGTTCTCCTTGTCGCCACGACTGGTGACCATGATGAACGGCATGGCCTTCATCGCTTCCTGGCCGCGGCACCAGGTCAGCAGCTCCAGGCCGGACATTTCCGGCATTTCCCAGTCGCACAGGACCAGGTCGAAGGCTTCACGGGCCAGCAGGGCCTGGGCTTTACGGCCGTTGATGGCGTCCTCGATCTTGATGCCAGGGAAGTAGTTGCGCAGACACTTCTTCACCAGGTCACGAATGAACGAAGCGTCATCCACCACCAACACACTTACCTTACTCATCGACCACCCCTTTAAAAATCCCGGCTAGCATAACGCTTTACTGATGGCACTTTGCCAAAACTCTTCAGTCACGCCAGGACTTTTCGTTCGCGGGCGCTGCTTTTCAAGTTCAATCCCATAAACGAAAACGCCCGGCCAAAAGGGCCGGGCGCTTCTCTCGGGCAACCTTACTTATCGTCAGCTTCACCCGGAACATTAGCGCTTTCGGCGCTTGTGCCTTCAACTTCTTCCTTCATCCGCTTGAGCCCCAGATGGCGCACATCGGTGCCGCGCACCAGGTAAATCACCAGCTCCGAGATGTTGCGCGCGTGGTCGCCGATCCGCTCCAGGGAGCGCAGCACCCAGATGATGCTCAGAACGCGCGAGATCGAACGCGGATCTTCCATCATGTAGGTGGCCAGCTCGCGCAGCGCGGTCTTGTACTCGCGGTCGATGATCTTGTCGTACTGGGCCACCGACAGCGCCAGGTCGGCGTCGAAACGGGCAAAGGCGTCCAGCGCATCACGCACCATGTTGCGCACCTGGTCGCCGATATGCCGCACTTCCACGTAGCCACGCGGGGCCTCGCCTTCTTCGCACAGCTGGATGGCGCGGCGGGCGATCTTGGTCGATTCGTCGCCGATGCGCTCCAGGTCGATCACCGACTTGGAGATGCTGATGATCAGGCGCAGGTCGGAAGCCGCCGGCTGGCGACGGGCGAGAATGCGCAGGCATTCTTCGTCGATGTTGCGTTCCATCTGGTTGATCTGGTCGTCGATCTCGCGCACCTGCTGGGCGAGCCCCGAGTCGGCTTCGATCAGCGCGGTGACGGCGTCGTTGACTTGTTTCTCGACCAGCCCGCCCATCGCCAGGAGGTGGCTGCGCACCTCCTCGAGTTCGGCGTTGAACTGCTGGGAGATGTGGTGAGTAAGGCCTTCCTTCGAAATCATCTTGTTCACTCCGCGAAAGTTGCAAGCTTCAAGCTGCAAGCTTCAAGCAGTTAAATATTGATCCGGTACCGCACCATTTCTGTCTTGCCGCTTGAAGCTTGCGGCTTGCAGCTGCTTCCTAGCCGTAACGACCGGTGATGTAGTCTTCGGTCTGCTTCTTCGCCGGATTGGTGAACAGGGTGTCGGTGTCGCCGAATTCCACCAGTTTGCCCATGTACATGAACGCCGTGTAGTCGGAGACGCGCGCGGCCTGTTGCATGTTGTGGGTCACGATCACGATGGTGAACTTCGATTTCAGTTCGTAGATCAGTTCTTCGACCTTCAGGGTGGAAATCGGGTCGAGTGCCGAGCAGGGTTCGTCGAGCAGCAGCACTTCCGGCTCCACGGCGATGGTCCGGGCGATCACCAGACGCTGCTGCTGACCACCGGACAGGCCGAGCGCCGAGTCGTGCAGGCGGTCCTTGACCTCGTCCCACAGCGCCGCGCCCTTGAGGGCCCACTCGACGGCCTCGTCGAGGATGCGTTTCTTGTTGATGCCCTGGATACGCAGGCCGTAGACCACGTTCTCGTAGATGGTTTTCGGGAACGGGTTGGGCTTCTGG
Organism: Pseudomonas sp. SBT1-2; assembly: GCF_028640875.1. NCBI lineage: Bacteria > Pseudomonadati > Pseudomonadota > Gammaproteobacteria > Pseudomonadales > Pseudomonadaceae > Pseudomonas > Pseudomonas sp. SBT1-2. Next base: position 64,672 of record NZ_JAQZAA010000076.1, read on the forward strand.
AACACCATGCCCACGCGGCGACGCAGCTCGGCCACGTCTTCGCCCTTGCGGTAGATGTTGTTGCCGTAGAGGTTGATCTCGCCTTCCACGCGGCAGCCGTCCACCAGGTCGTTCATCCGGTTGAAGGTGCGCAGCAGGGTCGACTTGCCGCAGCCGGACGGGCCGATGAAGGCGGTCACGCGCTGCTTCGGAATGTTCATGCTGACGTCGAACAGCGCCTGCTTCTCACCGTAGAACAGGCTCAGGCCCGGGACTTCGATGGCCACGGTTTCCTGCTCCAGGCTCAGGCTCTGCTTGTCGCGGCCCAGGGCTGACATGTTGATGCCGTGGGTATGTGCTTCTTGCTGCATGGGTAACTCCCTACGCTAACAAATTCGTTTCAGTGAGCCGCTGGCCTCACCAGCGGTAACGCCGTTCTCTGTAGGAGCGAGCTTGCTCGCGAAAGGATGGTGAGACCAACGCAGCGTCTGCGCCTGGAAGATCCCATCGCGAGCAAGCTCGCTCCTACAGGGGGTGGCGGTGATTAACTGTCCAGTGCCTTGTATTTCTCGCGCAGGTGGTTGCGAATCCACACTGCCGACAGGTTGAGCGTCGCGATCACCAGCACCAGCAGCAGCGCCGTGGCGTACACCAGCGGCCGCGCGGCCTCGACGTTCGGGCTCTGGAAGCCGACGTCGTAGATGTGGAAGCCCAGGTGCATGATCTTCTGATCCAGGTGCAGGTACGGGTAGTTGCCGTCCACCGGCAGCGACGGCGCCAGTTTCACCACACCCACCAGCATCAGCGGCGCCACTTCACCGGCGGCGCGGGCCACGGCGAGGATCATGCCGGTCATCATCGCCGGGCTGGCCATCGGCAGCACGATCTTCCACAGGGTTTCCGCCTTGGTCGCGCCAAGGGCCAGGGAACCTTCACGCACGGTGCGGGGAATCCGCGCCAGGCCTTCCTCGGTGGCCACGATCACCACCGGCACCGCCAGCAGCGCCAGGGTCAGGGAGGCCCAGAGCAGGCCCGGAGTACCGAAGGTCGGCGCCGGCAAGGCTTCCGGGAAGAACAAGCGGTCGAGGGAGCCGCCCAGCACATAGACGAAGAAGCCCAGGCCGAACACGCCGTAGACGATGGCCGGAACACCCGCCAGGTTGTTCACCGCGATGCGGATCACCCGGGTCAGGGTGTTCTGCTTGGCGTATTCGCGCAGGTACACCGCGGCCAGTACGCCGAACGGGGTCACGATCATCGCCATGATCAGGGTCATCATCACCGTACCGAAAATCGCAGGGAAGATGCCGCCTTCAGTGTTGGCTTCACGCGGGTCGTCGCTGAGGAATTCCCAGACCTTGCTGAAGTAGAAACCCATTTTGGTCAGGGTGCCCATGCCGTTCGGCTGGTAGGCGTGCACCACCTTGCCCAGGCTGATTTCCACTTCCTTGCCGTTGGCGTCCCGGGCAGTGAGGCTGTCGCGGTTGAACTGCGCGTGCAGGTCGCTGAGGCGGGTCTCGACGTCCTGGTAACGGGCGTTCAGCTCGGCGCGTTCGCTTTCCATGTCGGCCTGGGCGGCGGCATCGAGCTTGCCGTCCAGTTCCAGTTTGCGACCGTGCAGGCGGATACGCTCGAGGCCGGCGTTGATCGCGCCGATGTCGACTTTCTCCAGGGTCTTGAGCTGGGCAGCCAGCTTGTTCACCCGCTCGATCCGCGCCTGCAGTTCCGGCCAGGCCGCTTCGCCTTCGGCGATGACCTTGCCATCCTGCTTGACGTTGACCAGGTAGCCGTAGAAGTTGCCCCACTCGCGCCGCTCGATGGCCATCAGCTCCGGCGGCGTGGTCTGGTTGGTCAGCCAGTCGCCGACGATCCAGGTGAAGTCGTTGCCGTTCAGGTCACGGTTGCCGACCTTGATCAGCTCGCGGGTCATGAACTCGGGGCCTTCGTCCGGCACCGGCAGGCCGGCGCTCTTCAGGCGTGCCCGCGGCACTTCTTCTTTCTGTACCACTTCGCCGATGACCAGGTGGTTGGCCTGGCCCGGTACGTCGTAGTGGGCATGCACCAGGTCCGCCGGCCAGAAGTGGCCCAGGCCGCGCACGGCGATCACCGCCAGCAGGCCGATGGTCATGATGACCGCGATGGACACCGCGCCACCGCTGATCCAGACGCCCGGGGCGCCGCTCTTGAACCAGTCTTTTAGGGAGTTCTGTTTCACAGACTTCTACCTTTCTTAAAGCGACGAGTATTTCTTGCGCAGACGCTGACGGATCAGCTCGGCGAGGGTGTTCATGACGAAGGTGAACAGCAGCAGCACCAGCGCCGAGAGGAACAGCACGCGGTAGTGGCTGCCGCCGACTTCCGACTCCGGCATTTCCACCGCGACGTTGGCCGCCAGGGTGCGCAGGCCTTCGAACAGGTTCATTTCCATGACCGGGGTGTTGCCGGTGGCCATCAGCACGATCATGGTTTCGCCGACCGCGCGGCCCATGCCGATCATCAGCGCCGAGAAAATGCCCGGGCTGGCAGTGAGGATCACCACGCGGGTCATGGTCTGCCACGGGGTCGCGCCCAGGGCCAGGGAGCCCAGGGTCAGGCCGCGCGGCACGCTGAACACGGCGTCTTCGGCGATCGAGTAGATGTTCGGGATCACCGCGAAACCCATGGCCAGGCCGACCACCAGGGCGTTGCGCTGGTCGTAGGTGATGCCCAGGTCGTGGGAGATCCACATGCGCATGTCGCCGCCGAAGAACCAGTTCTCCATGAACGGGCTCATGTACAGCGAGAACCAGCCCACCAGGATGATCACCGGGATCAGGATCGCGCTTTCCCAGCCGTCCGGCACCTTGAGGCGCACCGACTCGGGCAGGCGGCTGAAGACGAAACCGGCCACCAGGATGCCGATCGGCAGCAGCATCAGCAGGCTGAAGATGCCCGGCAGATGGCCTTCGACATAAGGCGCGAGGAACAGGCCGGCGAAGAAGCCGAGGATCACCGTCGGCATCGCTTCCATCAGTTCGATCACCGGCTTGACCTTGCGGCGCATGCCCGGGGCCATGAAGTAAGCGGTGTAGATCGCCGCGGCAACCGCCAGCGGCGCCGCCAGCAGCATTGCGTAGAACGCTGCCTTGAGGGTACCGAAGGTCAGGGGCGAGAGGCTCAGCTTGGGTTCGAAGTCGGTGTTGGCCGCGGTCGATTGCCAGACGTATTTAGGCTCGTCGTAGTTCTCGTACCAGACCTTGCTCCACAGCGCGCTCCAGGACACTTCCGGGTGCGGGTTGTCGAGCACCAGCGGTTGCAGCTTGCCGCCGGCTTCGACGATCACCCGGTTGGCCCGTGGCGACAGGCCGAACAGGCCTTCGCCCTCGACCACCTGGTCCACCAGCAGGGTGCGGTGCGCGGTGCTGTGGAACACGCCGAGCTTGCCCGAGGCGTCCAGCGCGACGAAGCCTTTGCGGCGCTCTTCAGCGGTGATTTCGATGATCGGCGTGGTGCCCATCTGGAAGGTGCGGATCTGCTTCAGGCGCAGTTCGCCGTCCGGATCGCGGGCCATGAACCACTGGGCCAGGCCGCCCTTGGAGGTACCGATGATCAGCGAGATGCCGCCCACCAGCTGGGTGCTGGCCGTCACTTCGGCATTGGCATCCTCCAGCAGCTTGTAGCGACCGTTGAGGCTCTTGTCGCGCAGGCTGAACACGTCGGCCTGGGCACGCCCGTTGATCACGTACAGCCACTGTTGGCGCGGGTCGATGTACATGGCCTTGACCGGTTCGGTCATCTGCGGCAGCTCGATGCGGTTCTGCTCGCTGGTGACCTCGCCGGTCATCATGTTTTCTTCGCGGGTCAGCTGCAGCACGTGCAGTTGCGCGCCGCTGGAACCGGCCACCACCAGCGCCGAATCGGTGGCGTTGAGGTTGACGTGCTCCAGGGCACCGCCCTGCTCGTTCAGCACGATCGGGGTTTCACCGTAGGGGTATTCGATGGCCGGCGAGATGGTCTTCTTGCCGTCCGGGTAGCTGACCTTATAGGTGTGACGGAACACCAGCGCCTGGCCGTTGGACAGGCCAACCACCACCAGCGGGCTGCCCGGCTGATCCTTGCCGATGGCGGTCACGGTGGCGCCAGCCGGGATCGGCAGGTCGACGCGACGCAGCTCGGCACCGTTGTCGATGTCGAAGAACAGCGCCTGGCCCTTGTCGGAAACCCGCATGCCGACCTGGTTCTGCTCTTCCAGGGAGAACATCAGCGGCTTGCCGGCGTCCTGCATCCAGGCCGGGGTCAGCGGGTCCTTGGCGGTCAGGTCGGCGCCCTGGAACAGGGGCAGCACGACATAGGCGAGGAAGAAGAAGATCAAGGTGATCGCGGCCAGCACGGCCAGACCGCCGACGAGGACGTACCAACGGGTCAGGCGATCTTTCAGCGCGCGGATGCGGCGCTTGCGTTGCAGCTCAGGCGTATTGAAGTCAATGCGCTTGGGGGGAGAAGTCGGAGTCATGGTGGAGTTGGCCAGATCATTCATGCGCACACCCTAGCGATCCTGTATGACAGAAAGATGACAATGCAGTGACGCAACAAATCCGCCGCGTAGCAGAGCTGGCAGCGGATCGAAAATTGGGGGGTGTAGGAGCGAGCCCGCTCGCTCCTACAAGGTCCGGGACTGGCCCGGACCTAGGGTGTTACTTCTTTACGACAGCAGAGCCTTCCTGCAGGCCCAGGTCAGCCAGTGCCTTGGCGGCGACTTTGGCTGGCAGTGGGATGTAGCCGTCTTTCACCACGACTTCCTGGCCCTGTTTCGACAGAACCAGTTTCACGAACTCGGCTTCCAGCGGGGCCAGAGGCTTGTTCGGGGCCTTGTTGATGTACACGTACAGGAAGCGGGACAGCGGGTACTTGCCGTTCAGGGCGTTTTCTTCGGTGTCTTCGATGAAGTCGCTGCTGCCTTTCTTGGCCAGGGCCACGGTCTTCACGCTGGCGGTCTTGTAGCCGATGCCCGAGTAGCCGATGCCGTTCAGCGAGGAGCTGATGGACTGGACCACCGAAGCCGAACCTGGCTGTTCGTTGACGTTAGGCTTGTAGTCGCCTTTGCACAGGGCTTCTTCCTTGAAGTAGCCGTAGGTGCCGGATACCGAGTTACGACCGAACAGCTGGACCGGCTTGTTGGCCAGGTCGCCGGTCACGCCCAGGTCGCCCCAGGTCTTGACGTCGGCTTTGGCGCCGCACAGGCGGGTCGAGGAGAAGATCGCGTCAACCTGTTCCATGGTCAGGTGCTGGATCGGGTTGTCCTTGTGCACGAACACCGCCAGGGCGTCCACGGCAACCGGGATGGCGGTTGGCTTGTAGCCGTACTTCTGCTCGAAGGCCGCCAGTTCGGTGTCCTTCATCTTGCGGCTCATCGGGCCCAGGTTGGAGGTGCCTTCGGTCAGCGCAGGTGGCGCGGTGGCGGAGCCAGCGGCCTGAATCTGGATGTTTACGTTCGGGTATTCTTTCTTGTAGTGCTCAGCCCACAGGGTCATGAGGTTGGCCAGGGTATCGGAGCCGACGCTGGACAGGTTGCCCGACACACCAGTGGTCTTGGTGTAGCTCGGGATAGCAGGGTCAACAGCGGCAACCGCGTGGGCAGTCGCAACGCCAGCAGCGACAAAAGTCATTGCCGCCATCAAACGCTTCAGTTTCATGCCTTACTCCTAGCAGATAGGGTGTGTTAAGTCGGGCCAAGTATCTGTAGGCCGTGTGAACACTCTATGGCTGAAATATGACAATTAGATGAAAGGCCAGCATTCGCGATGGAAGGCTGGCCTTTTTTTATAGAGGGTTTTGTAGCCGCTGCCGAAGGCTGCGATCGACCCGAAGGGTCGCGACGATCGTCAGCGCGCAGAAGGGCCTGCGGCCTTGCGGCAGCGGCTACAGGAAGGCCCGGATCAGCGATCCTTTTTCCACAGGTACAGGCCGACCAGGATCCCGATGCTGCAAATAATTGCAACATAATAGGCCGGGCCCATCGGGCTCTCCTTGAGCAGCGCGGTCACCACCATCGGCGTCAGGCCGCCGAAGATCGCGTAGGCCAGGTTGTAGGAGAACGACAGGCCGCTGAAGCGCACCACCGCCGGGAACGCCTTGACCATCACATAAGGCACCGCGCCGATGGTGCCCACCAGCAGGCCGGTCAGCGCGTACAGCGGGAACAGCCAGTCCGGGTGATCCAGCAGGCTGTGGTAGAAGGTCCAGGAAGTCGCCAGCAGCAGCGCACTGCCGAACACGAACACCCGGCCCGCGCCAAAACGGTCGGCCAGCGCGCCGGACGCCACGCACCCCAGGCTGAGGAACACGATCGCCAGGCTGTTGGCCTGCAACGCGGTGGTCGGGCTGAAGTGATAGACCGTCTGCAGCACGGTCGGGGTCATCAGGATCACCACGATGATCCCGGCGGACAGCAGCCAGGTCAGCAGCATCGAGAGAATGATCGCGCTGCGGTGGTCGCGCAGCACTGCGCGCAGCGGCACTTCCTCGGCCAGGGCCTTGCGCAGTTGCAGCTCGGCGAACACCGGGGTTTCGTGCAGCCAGCGGCGCAGGTACACCGAGAACAGACCGAACACGCCGCCCAACAGGAAAGGAATCCGCCAGGCGTAATCGGCGACTTCGCCCGGGGTGTAGATGCTGTTGATCGCGGTGGCCACCAGCGAACCCAGGAGGATGCCGGCGGTCAGGCCCGAGGTCAGGGTGCCGCAGGCGTAGCCGATATGCCGCTGCGGTACATGCTCGGAAACGAACACCCAGGCGCCCGGCACTTCACCGCCGATGGCCGCGCCCTGGATCACCCGCATCAGCAGCAACAGGATCGGCGCCCACATGCCGATCTGCGCGTAGGTCGGCAGCAGGCCCATGATCAGGGTCGGCACCGCCATCATGAAAATACTCAGGGTGAACATCTTCTTGCGCCCGAGCAGGTCGCCGAAGTGCGCCATGACGATCCCGCCCAGGGGCCGGGCCAGGTAGCCGGCGGCGAAGATCCCGAAGGTCTGCATCAGGCGCAGCCACTCGGGCATGTCCGCCGGGAAGAACAGCTTGCCGACCACCGTGGCGAAGAACACGAAAATGATGAAATCGTAGAACTCCAGCGCGCCGCCCAAAGCGGACAGCGACAGGGTCTTGTAGTCATTGCGGGTCAACGGACGAGCCGGTTGCGCGGGCTGCGCGACGCTCGAAGGCACAGTGGTCATGGCAAGGGCTTCTCTTATAGTCGGTTCTGGAAGCCGCAACAGCGCTGGTTGTGGCCTGGCAGGTTCGGCACGATAGCAAATTGTTCGAAAAAGCACATAGATGTGCACAATTGACAGTCAAAATCAGAACCGGATGGTCGTCGTGGAGCCTGTCGATCGATATACTCGCAGGCATTGGAGCAAAGCCGCCCCGGCAAGGGTTGCTGTGCGAAAACGCCGCTGGGCGCCCCAGGCGCCGACTCGGCCAGCCGGTTTCGCAGAGTTTCCCTTTAGTACGCCTTACGAAGAACGTGACGAACGTAGTATGTTCGGGCTGAATCGTTTTTCCTCAAGACGGCTATTCACCTGAAGTACCAATGAAGAGTCACGGGTCAGAGGCACCCCCGGCATGATAGAGCTCGAACAAGAAGATCCGATCCCGCAAGGCGACCTGGCCCTGCAAATCACCGCGCTTCCCCGCGAAACCAACGGCTTTGGCGATATTTTCGGCGGCTGGCTGGTGGCCCAGATGGATCTGGCGGGCACCGCAATGGCCAGTCGCGTGGCCGGCGGACGTGTCGCCACCGTCGCCATCGACCGCATGGCATTCCTGGTGCCGGTAGCGGTCGGCGCGCAGCTTTCCTTTTATACCCAGACCCTGGAAATCGGACGCAGCTCGATCCAGATGATGGTCGAGGTCTGGAGCGACGATCCGTTGTCCAGCGAATGGCGCAAGGTCACCGAGGCGGTGTTCGTGTTCGTTGCCATCGACGGCAGCGGCCGCACCCGCTCGGTTCCGCCCAGAGCCCGCTAAATTCGGCGAGGGTTAAACCCGGCGGCTGTTACGTGGTCCATAGCAGCCCTGCTTTTGAACGAGAACAGCACCATGCCTACCCCTCACGTTGAAACGGTGAAACTGGATGAACTGAACTGCTGGCGCATCCGCCACGGTCAGGCCGAACTGCTGGTGGCCCAGCAAGGCGCGCACATCCTCAGCTATCAATTGGCCGGGCAACCGCCGCTGATCTGGCTCAACGACGAGGCCGTGTTCAAGACCGGCAAAAGCATTCGCGCCGGCGTTCCGGTGTGCTGGCCGTGGTTTGGCAATTTCGCGCGCAACCCGCAAAGCGTCCAGGCCATGCGCCAGAGCAGCGAGCCAGCCGGAGCCCACGGCCTGGTCCGCGCCACCGACTGGGAACTGCTGGGCATCCAGAGCGAAGGCGAAAGCCTGCTGGTGGAACTGCAACTGCCGATCCCCGAAGGTGGGCTGCCAGGCTGGCCGCATCAGGTCGAGCTGAAGCTGAGCATCCGTCTCGACGACCAGCTGCACATCAACCTCACCAGCCACAACCTGGGCGACGACAGCGTCACCATCAGCCAGGCGCTGCACAGCTACTTCGCGGTCAGCGATGTGCGCAAGGTGCATGTCGAAGGGCTGGATGGCCTGAACTACATCGAGACCCTGGATGACTGGAAGACCCGGCAGCAGTCCGGCGACCTGCATTTCACCGGCGAGACCGACCGCATCTACCTCGATCCACCACCACAGCTGAGCATCGTCGACCCGGCCTGGGAGCGACGCATCCAGCTGACCAGCAACGGCTCGCGCTCGGCGGTGATCTGGAACCCGTGGATCGCCCGCGCCGAGCAGTTCAGCGACATGGCCAACGATGGCTGGCAACGCATGCTGTGCATCGAGACCGCCAACGTGATGGATGACGTGGTGACCCTGGCGCCGGGCGCCAGTCATACCCTGGGTGTGAGCGTTACCAGCGTGCCGCTGTAACGCCGGGTTCTTTCTGCGCGAGCAGTCGGGTCGAGGCTCGATTGCTCGCGATGAATGACCCACATTGATTCAGTGAAACCGCGTAATCGTTGACGTCCATCGCGAGCAAGCTTCGCTCCTACAGAAGCAAGTATTGCGCCTTACAGATCCGACTCCTGCACCACCCGCACTTTCTGTGCATCCAGCGCATAGGCCGCGTCGGCCAGGTCGTTGCTGACCGTCTCGATCTTCAGGTGGCCGGTCACCCACAGCGGCGTGTAGATATCGTCCAGCTTCACGCCCTTGGGGAAACGCACCAGCACCAGCTGGTTGGGCGGCGGTGGCGGCACATGGATGCAGGCGCCCGGATAAGGCACGAGGAAAAACAGGGTGCTGCGCCCCTTGGCGTCGGACTCCAGCGGCACCGGATACCCCCCGATGCGGATGTCCTTGCCGTTCATGGCCGGCACGGTCTTGGTCGAATACATCACCGCCGGCAACCCCTTGCTCTGCTTCAGGCCGCCCTTTTCGGTAAAGGTGCCATTGGCTTCGGGGGAGTTGTGATCGATTTCCGGCATTTGCTCGAGGGCTTTCTGGTCCGACTTGGGCATCAGTTCGAGCCAGTCGGTTTCCGGCAGTTCGCCGGCATGGACCAGGCCTGAACCCAGCAGAACAAGAGTCAACAGAAGACGGCGCATGGAGGAGCTCGGCAAGAAAGGGACAAGACAACGCCGGGCATTCTAGCCCTCTCTACCTGCGCAGCAGAGAGGGCTTTGTCGCTAAATCAGTTCTTTTTGACCAGGCCGTAGATCACCAGCAGCACGACCGCGCCAACCAGCGCGCCGATGAAGCCCGCGCCCTGGCCCGCCTGGTAGATGCCCAGGGCCTGGCCGCCGTAGGTGGCCGCCAGCGAACCGCCGATACCGAGCAGGATGGTCATGATCCAGCCCATGCTGTCATCGCCCGGTTTCAGGAAGCGAGCCAGCAGGCCAACGATCAAGCCGATAAAGATGGTTCCAATAATTCCCATGGCATTTCCCTCTGTATGAGTTAGGTATGCCAAAGCCTAGTTAGCGCATTGGCATCCTGCCATCAGAGAACGGCGGCCCCGATTGGTTCCACCGCAGCCCCAGGAAGTTATTCGGCGATCAACGCTTCGACCTTGAGGATCTGCGCCTCGAGGGTTGCCTTGTCCTTGCAGCGCAAGTTGGCGTGACCGACCTTGCGCCCGACCTTGAAGGCCTTGCCGTAGTGATGCAGGTGGCAATCGTCGATGGCGATGACCTTCTCCACCGCCGGCACTTCGCCGATGAAGTTGATCATCGCGCTCTCGCCGACCTTGGCGGTCGAACCCAGCGGCAGGCCGGCGACGGCCCGCAGGTGGTTTTCGAACTGGCTGCACTCGGCGCCTTCGGTGGTCCAGTGCCCGGAGTTGTGCACCCGCGGTGCGATCTCGTTGGCCTTGAGGCCACCGTCGACTTCAAAGAACTCGAACGCCATCACACCGACATAGTCCAGCTGCTTGAGCACGCGGCTGGAATAATCTTCGGCCAGGGCCTGCAGCGGGTGATCGCTGCTGGCCACGGACAGCTTGAGGATGCCGCTGTGGTGGGTGTTGTGCACCAGCGGGTAGAAGCGGGTTTCGCCATCGCGGGCGCGCACGGCAATCAGCGAGACTTCGCCGGTGAACGGCACGAAGCCCTCCAGCAGGCAGGCCACGCTGCCCAGCTCGGCAAAGGTGCCGGCCACGTCTTCAGGGCCGCGCAGGACTTTCTGGCCCTTGCCGTCGTAACCCAGGGTGCGGGTTTTCAGCACGGCCGGCAGGCCGATGCTGGCCACGGCGGCTTCCAGGTCGGCTTGCGACTGGATGTCGGCGAACGCCGGGGTGGGAATCCCCAGGTCCTTGAACATGCTCTTCTCGAACCAGCGATCGCGAGCGATGCGCAGGGCTTCGGCGCTCGGGTAGACCGGGACGAACTGCGACAGGAAGGCCACGGTTTCCGCCGGCACGCTTTCGAACTCGAAGGTCACCAGGTCCACTTCGTCAGCCAGCTGGCGCAGGTGATCCTGATCGCCGTAATCGGCTCGCAGGTGTTCGCCCAGGGCAGCGGCACAGGCATCTGGCGCCGGGTCGAGGAAAGCGAAGTTCATCCCCAGCGGAGTGCCCGCCAGAGCCAACATGCGACCCAGCTGGCCGCCACCGATTACACCGATCTTCATCGTCAAAAACCTCAGGCGACGCGTGGGTCTGGATTGTCCAGGACGCTGTCTGTCTGCTCAGCGCGGAATTTTTTCAGCACGGTATGAAATTGCGGATGCTTGGCGCCGAGGATGCTCGCCGACAGCAGCGCGGCGTTGATCGCGCCGGCCTTGCCGATGGCCAGGGTGGCGACCGGAATGCCCGCGGGCATCTGCACGATGGAGAGCAGCGAGTCCACGCCCGAGAGCATCGACGACTGCACCGGAACGCCCAGCACCGGCAGGTGGGTCTTGGCCGCACACATGCCTGGCAGGTGGGCCGCGCCACCGGCACCGGCGATGATCACCTCGATGCCACGCGATTCGGCCTCTTCGGCGTACTGGAACAGCAAGTCCGGGGTGCGGTGGGCAGAGACCACTTTCACCTCGTAAGGGATGCCGAGCTTTTCCAGCATATCGGCGGTGTGGCTAAGGGTGGACCAATCGGACTTGGAGCCCATGATCACGCCAACCAGTGCACTCATCGTCGTGCCTCTTCTCTCTGGGCGCCCGCAGGCGCGTCAAAAAACAACAAGCCACGCAGAGTGCGTGGCTTGATTGTACGAATTATGGCCGGGCAAACCGGCCGAAGGCCGCGCAGTATACCGAAAAAGGCGAGTTAAACGCACTTTTGCCGACCATCTGTCATACATCATGTTTCAGGCGCAAAGCGGCGGTTTTATTGACTTCGGGGTCAGTCAGCATGGGCCAGGATCGTTGCCAGATTCCTGTAGCCGCCGCCGCAGGCTGCGATCGACGGCGAAGCCGGCGCAAAGGCGGTATTCCCAATCCTTCAGACAGACCGCGTCGCCAGGTTTTGCGCCCCCTGCGACGGAGTGCCGCCCAGAGCGAGCGCAGCCTTCGGCAGCGGCTACAGGTCAGGTGTTGCCTGTGCCCTGCGCCGCGCCACCTTCCAGCTTGCGCCACAGCAACCGGACGTTGGCCTTGCGCACCAGGGCGCAGCGGTACAGGCGGATCTCCAGCGGCACATGCCATTGCGCGCCGCCGCAGACCACCAGTTCGCCGCGGGCCAGTTCGGCGCGTACGCTCAGGTGCGGCACCCAGGCAATCCCCAGGCCTTCCAGGGCCATGCTCTTGAGGCTGTCGGCCATGGCGGTTTCATACACCGTGGTGAACCGCAGGTTGCGCTGGCGCAGCAGCTGGTTCACCGAACGCCCGAGAAACGCCCCGGCGCTGTACGCCAGCAGCGGCACGCTGGCCTCGCCTTCCAGGTCGAACAACGGCTTGCCGGCGGCATCCGCCGCGCACACCGGCAGCATCTCGGTCTGCCCCAGGTGCAGCGAAGGAAAAATTTCCGGGTCCATCTGCATCGCCGAATCCGGGTCGTAGAAGGCCAGCATCAGGTCGCAGCCGCCTTCGCGCAGGGCATGCACGGCGTCGCCGACGTTGGTCGCCACCAGCCGCGTGGCGATGTTCAAGCCTTCGTTACGCAACTGTGCGATCCAGCGCGGGAAGAAGCCCAGGGCCAGGGAGTGCGCCGCGGCGACCTGCATCACTTCGCCCTGCCCGCCTTCGAGGTGATGCAAGTGCCGCAGCACTTCACCCAGTTGCTCGACCACCGTGCGCGCGGTCACCAGGAACAGCTGCCCCGCCGCCGTCAGTTCGATCGGCGTGCGCGAGCGGTTGACCAGGGTCAGCCCCAGCGCCGCTTCCAGGCTGCGGATCCGCCGGCTGAAGGCCGGCTGGGTCACGAAGCGCCGTTCGGCGGCCTGCGAGAAACTGCGGGTGGCAGCCAGGGCACTGAAGTCCTCGAGCCATTTGCTTTCCAGATTCATCACGTCCTCCCGGGGAGCGCACCATTTTAGGTCGCACGCTTGCCATGCAAGCGGCGTCACATGGGCATTATGCCGTTTATGCATAGGCCAGTGTTTAACAGCATTGGCCCAAATTTTCCCACAGGCCTAGGATTCGCAGCGTTCCGGCACAGACCGGGTCCATATCGAGATGATTTCTATCATGTCCTCCGCTGCATCTTTCCGCACAGAAAAAGACCTGCTTGGCGTACTCGAAGTACCTGCTCAAGCGTATTACGGCATCCAGACCCTGCGAGCGGTGAACAACTTCCGCCTCTCCGGCGTTCCGATTTCGCACTACCCAAAACTGGTCGTGGCCCTGGCAATGGTCAAGCAGGCAGCTGCTGACGCCAACCGCGAGCTGGGTCACCTGAGCGAAGCCAAGCACGCTGCCATCAGCGAAGCCTGTGCTCGTCTGATCCGCGGCGATTTCCACGAAGAATTCGTGGTGGACATGATTCAGGGCGGCGCTGGCACTTCGACCAACATGAATGCCAACGAAGTCATCGCCAACATCGCGCTGGAGGCCATGGGCCACAGCAAGGGCGAATACCAGTACCTGCACCCGAACAACGACGTGAACATGGCGCAGTCGACCAACGACGCCTACCCGACCGCGATCCGCCTGGGTCTGCTGCTGGGCCACGACGCGCTGCTGGCCAGCCTCGACAGCCTGATCCAGTCGTTCGCCGCCAAGGGTGAAGAATTCAGCCACGTCCTGAAGATGGGTCGTACCCAGCTGCAAGACGCCGTGCCAATGACCCTGGGTCAAGAGTTCCGTGCCTTCGCCACCACCCTGAGCGAAGACCTGGCCCGCCTGAAGACCCTGGCGCCTGAAGTGCTGACCGAAGTGAACCTGGGCGGTACCGCCATCGGTACCGGCATCAACGCCGACCCGCGTTACCAGGCCCTGGCCGTTCAGCGCCTGGCCACCATCAGCGGCCAGCCGCTGGTACCGGCCGCCGACCTGATCGAAGCCACCTCCGACATGGGCGCCTTCGTGCTGTTCTCCGGCATGCTCAAGCGCACCGCGGTCAAGCTGTCGAAGATCTGCAACGACCTGCGCCTGCTGTCCAGCGGCCCACGCACCGGGATCAACGAGATCAACCTGCCAGCGCGTCAGCCAGGCAGCTCGATCATGCCCGGCAAGGTCAACCCGGTGATCCCGGAAGCGGTCAACCAGGTGGCGTTCCAGATCATCGGCAACGACCTGGCCCTGACCATCGCGGCCGAAGGCGGCCAGCTGCAACTGAACGTGATGGAGCCGCTGATCGCCTTCAAGATCTTCGACTCGATCCGCCTGCTGCAACGTGCCATGGACATGCTGCGCGAGCACTGCATCACCGGCATCACCGCCAACGAGCAGCGCTGCCGCGAACTGGTCGAGCACTCGATCGGCCTGGTCACCGCGCTGAACCCGTACATCGGCTATGAAAACGCCACCCGTATCGCCCGCATCGCCCTGGAAAGCGGCCGCGGCGTACTGGAACTGGTGCGTGAAGAAGGCTTGCTCGACGACGCCATGCTCGCCGACATCCTGCGCCCGGAAAACATGATTGCCCCGCGTCTGGTCCCGCTCAAAGCCTGACCAACGCCCGCCCTGGCCACAGGGCACCGCTCACCAGGTCGAGGGACTAGACACCTCTCACCTTTTGAGGGCTTGGAGATTCTTCTCCAAGCCCTTTTTTTTGCCTGCTGGAAACGGCCTGCCGTTTTCCCATCGATGCTCTTTGCCCTTGAAATCGCCACGCCCGCTTCGTCGGAGTGCCGCCCAAGCCGATCGCAGCCTGCGGCAGCGGCTACACCAACGAGCGTCATCAGCATTAAGATCGCCGCATCCCTCCGACCGATCACAACCCGCGACACCATCGATCCCGGATCGACATTGGCCCGTAGCCGCTGCCGAGCCTGCGAGGCTGCGATCGGCACCGCAGGGGCCGCAAAACCTGACAGTACAATCTGCCTGGCAAACCACTCGTTTCAAACAAGCACACTCCCCCAACGCGGAGGATAATCGGCCTCCCGCCCAATCAGACACCGAGGCACCGCCGTCGATGGACCCGACGCAATTCCAGGCCATACAGCAACTGCGCAGCTTGATCCCCGTGGGCCTGCGCCATGCCCAGGCCTTGCTCGAACGCTGCGCAGGCAACCCCCAGCAGGCTGCCGAGCACTACAAGAACGAGCTGCTGCAGGTGCTGGCGAGTAAGTCCGGGCTGCCCCTGGAGCAAGTCCGGGAGCCGCTGCACAACGCCGGTTATGACCTGGGCCGCGCCTTGAGCGCTATTGAAGAAGCGCGCTTCACCCTGACCCAGCGCATCCTGCGTAAACATCACCGAGACAAGGGCCGGGCCCTGGACCTGATCGCCCAGGCCATAGAAGTCGCCGAGCAGCTACAACGACAGTACTGGCTGGCCTTCGAACAGCTGGAACGACTGGCACCGGCGCCGCGCTGCTTCATGGTGCTCCACGAGTGGCTGGCCTTTGAGGGCTGGGAAGGCTTTGACAGTGCCCTGCACTTTCACCTGCCCCAGGTCATCACCCAATTCCGGCACCTGCAACTGGATGCCCTGGCGGACACCCTGGAACAGGCCGACCAGCGACAGAAACACCTGAGGGCGAGCCATGCCGCGAGCGACAGCCCTAGCGCGCTGGCCATACGAGTCAATCAGGACCCGCTCTTCAACAACCACCAGGACGCCTACAACCGTTACCGGCCGCAGCTCGATGAGCGCCTGTTCGAGTGGGTGGAACAGCATGTACCGCAGTTTCCAGCCTGAGCGGCGAGCGGCCGGGCTTTGCCCAAACCGCTGGATTACCGCCCTCATCCGAACAGGGACATCGGGTTCAGCCCCATCTGCTGGACCTTAGCCCGCTACGTAATAGCTATGTAACCGTTACGTAATCGCTACGTAATCGTTGCCAGGCACAGGCTGTATGAACGGTATGTAACCGCTGCGTAGCCGTTGCCGAGCTTGCGAGGCTGCGATCGGTACCGCAGGGACCGTAATCCAGGCGCTGCAGCACATCGGCCGAATCGCACTGGCAGGTTTTGCAACCGTTTCGCAGGCTCGCGACAGCCGCAAAGCGGCGCTTCACCAGCCCCACCGCGTCATCATTGACGCCCATCCCAGCCCACCGGCCGCGCCTGCGCAAAGCGCGCCAACGCGCTCCCACAAGAACCGATTCAGCCCCTTTCCCCGCCTGCCGTTCCTCGGCTCGACACGCAACATGCAGACGGCGGGCGCGCGCACCGGTATAGTGCGCCCCCTCTTCACGTGGGCAGCCGTCGGTAACGAGGCTCAACCTCACGGGGAACCCGAACTAATAACAACCCGCGAATTGGAACCGGGACGAACACTCGCCCCACCTGTCGTGCTGCCTGCGCGACGGTGTGTAACGCGATGTTTCGGACCGCCCAGCTTCTGCCTTTACAAAAAACAGCGAGGAATACTCCATGCTCGAAGTCATCAACGACTTCCTCTCAGGGAAAGTACTGATCGTGCTCATTGTCGGGCTCGGTAGCTACTTCACGATCCGCTCGCGTTTCGTTCAATTGCGCCACTTCTTCCACATGTTCGCGGTGTTCCGCGACAGCCTCAAAGGCAGCGCCGGACAACTCAGCTCGTTCCAGGCCCTGATGCTCAGCCTTGCCGGCCGCGTCGGTGCAGGCAACATCGCCGGTGTCGGCATCGCCGTGACCCTCGGTGGTCCGGGTGCGGTGTTCTGGATGTGGGTGACCGCACTGGTCGGCATGTCCAGCAGCTTCTTCGAATGCACCCTGGCCCAGGTCTACAAGCGCGCCGATGGCGACGGCCTGTACCGTGGCGGCCCGGCTTACTACATCCAGCACGGCCTCAAGCTCAAAGGCATGGCGGTGGTGTTCTCGATCCTGCTGCTGGTCACCTACGGCTTCGCCTTCATTGGCCTGCAGTCCTACACCGTGACCCACTCGCTGCAGAACGCCTTTGCTTTTGACCCGCAACACACCGGTATCGTCCTGGCAGTGCTGCTGGCCATCACCTTCATCGGCGGCATCAAGCGCATCGCCTCGGTGTCCGACCTGTTGGTACCGATCAAGACCCTGGCCTATATCGGCGTGACCCTGTACGTGATCGGCACCCAGATCGAACACGTGCCAGCCATGCTGGAAACCATCTTCAAGAGCGCCTTCGGTCTCGACCCGGCCTTCGGCGGCCTGCTCGGCAGCGCCATCATCATGGGCGTGAAGCGTGGTGTGTTCGCCAACGAAGCGGGCCTGGGCAGTGCGCCGAACGTCGCCGCCGTGGCCGCCGTGAAGCACCCCGGCGCCCAAGGTGTGGTCCAGGCCTTCAGCGTGTTCCTCGACACCTTCGTGATCTGCACCTGCACCGCGCTGCTGATCCTGCTGTCGGGCTTCTACACCCCGGGCTTCGAAGGTGACGGCATCGTCCTGACCCAGAACTCGCTGGCCGCCGTGGTCGGTGACTGGGGCCGCATGTTCGTCAGCGTCGCGCTGTCGCTGTTCGTCTTCACTTGCATCCTCTACAACTACTACCTGGGCGAGAACAGCCTGCAGTTCCTCACCCGCAACCGCGCTGCGCTGATGACTTTCCGCGGCCTGGTGCTGGCGCTGGTGGTCTGGGGTTCGATGCAGGACCTTTCGACCGTGTTCGCCTTCGCCGACATCACCATGACCTGCCTGGCCTTCGTCAACCTGGTAGCGCTGGCCATGCTGTTCAAGGTCGGCCTGCGCGTAATGCGCGACTACGACGAGCAGCGCCGCGCCGGCGTCGACCAGCCTGTGTTCGACTCCAGCAAATTTCCCGATCTGGACCTGGACCTGAAGGCCTGGCCGACCAGCCCGTCGGTTGCTGTCAAGGCTGACGCTCAGCCGCAAGGCATTCCCGCAGCGCAACGCTGATCGGGTAAAAACCGGGCGCATGTCTTGCGCCCGACGTGACACTCCCTGCGGTCGGCGTCATGCTCGACCGCACGCTGTCATCGTTCCGGAGACTCCCCAATGAATGCCAACACCTATCCTGCCGCGCAGAACGTCATGGTGCTCTACACCGGCGGCACCATCGGCATGCAGGCCAGCGCCCATGGCCTGGCCCCGGCCTCGGGTTTCGAGGCGCGGATGCGCGACTACCTGCACAGCCAGCCCGAGCTGGTGGTGCCCAACTGGCGCTTTCGCGAGATGGCGCCGCTGATCGACAGCGCCAACATGACCCCCGCCTACTGGCAGCGCCTGCGCGAAGCCGTGGTCGATGCGGTCGACGTGCAGGGCTGCGACAGCGTGCTGATCCTGCACGGCACCGACACCCTGGCCTACAGCGCCGCGGCCATGAGCTTCCAGCTGCTGGGCCTACATGCCCGCGTGGTGTTCACCGGCTCGATGCTGCCGGCCGGCGTGACCGACAGCGATGCCTGGGAAAACCTCGGCGGCGCGCTGGTCGCCCTCGGCCAGGGCCTGGCCCCGGGCGTGCACCTGTACTTCCACGGCGAACTGCTGGCGCCGACCCGTTGCGCGAAAATCCGCAGCTTCGGCCGTCATCCGTTCGCGGCCTTGCAGCGCCAGGGCGGCGCAGCCAAGGCGACGTCGATTCCGCCGCAGCTGGATTACCGCCAGAGCAAGCAACTGGCCAGGGTCGGCGTATTGCCGCTAGTGCCCGGCATCGCCGCCGAACAGCTCGACGCCCTGCTGGGCAGCGGCCTCCAGGCGCTGGTACTGGAGTGCTTCGGCAGCGGCACCGGGCCGAGCGACAACCCGCAGTTCCTGGCCAGCCTGCAACGCGCCCGGGAACAGGGCATCGTGGTGGTGGCCATCACCCAATGCCATGAAGGCGGCGTGGAGCTGGACATCTACGAAGCCGGCAGCCGCCTGCGCAGCGTCGGCGTGCTGTCCGGCGGCGGCATGACCCGCGAAGCGGCGTTCGGCAAGCTCAACGCCCTGCTCGGCGCCGGCCTGGACACCGCCGAAGTGCGGCGCCTGGTGGAGCTGGACCTGTGCGGTGAGCTGAGCTGACAACGCGTCATCGTTCACCGTAATCGCGAGCAAGCTCGCTCCTACAGAAGCTCCACAGCCCTTTGTAGGAGCGAGCTTGCTCGCGATAGCCGCAACGCGGCGATCCAACAACCGCCCCACACCATCATTGGCGTTCGCCGCAGGCGCGGCATACAAATTGCTCCGTTTTCAGCATCCCCCGGGCTGGAAACGGACATGCTGCATTCCCACCTCACCACCCTCAACGCCGTCTCGCTGGTGCTCAATACCTTCAAGGACCAGGGCCAGGACAGCGAAGCGCTGCTGGCTGGCAGCGGCATCAACGCCGCCGACCTGAGCCGCGCCGACACCCGCATCACCACCAACCAGGAAATGCTGGTGTGCGCCAACGCCGTGGCCCTGCAACGGGATATCGGCCTGGAGCTGGGCCGGCGCATGCACGTTTCCAGCTACGGCATGCTCGGTTATGCCCTGCTCACCAGTGCCACCTTAGGTGACGCTTTGCGCCTGGCGCTGCGTTATCCGGCGCTGTTGGGAACACTTTTCGAGCTGAGCCTGGAAGCGGACGGCGAGCTGATCTGGCTGACCGCCGCGGATTACCGCGAGAACCCGGCGCTGGCGACCTTCAATATCGAGTTCTGCCTGGTGTCGTTGAAGGTCATCTGCGACGACCTGCTGGGCCATCCGCTGCCCTTGCGCGGCGCCCGCTTCGACTACCCCGCCCCCGACTACCAGGGTCGCTACGCCGAGCGTTTCGACTGCCCGCTGCAATTCGATGCAAAGTCCAACGCCTTCGCCTTCGACCGGCGCTGGCTCGAGCAGCCGCTGCCCCTGGCGGACGCCATCACCCACCAGGCCATGGCCGAACGCTGCCGCAAACAGAACACCGAATTCACCGGGCGCCAGGCCTGGCTGGGGCGCATCCGCCAGCTGCTGGCGGCGCAACTGGACGCCGCGCCGGGCCTGGAAGGCCTGGCTGAACAGATGAACTGCTCGGCCCGCACCCTGCGCCGGCACCTCAAGGACCTGGGTTGCAGCTATCAGGAGTTGCTCGACGAGCTGCGTTTCGAGCGGGCCAAGCAGATGCTCTGCGAGGACGACCTGCCGATCTACCGCATCGCCGAGGCCCTGGGCTTCAGCGAAACCGCGAGCTTCCGCCATGCCTTCGTGCGCTGGAGCGGCGTCGCTCCCAGCCAGTTCCGGCCCTGACACAAACCCCGGCATAAAACCGCCGATTGCATTACATTGCCGGCCTTTCATACCGGCAAGGGACTGCAATCTTGAAACTCTTCACAGGCACTGTTGCCAGGCACAACCGCTTTTACGGGATCTGCCTGACGCTGCTGATGCTCACTGTCGCACCCGCCGCCCAGGCATTCGACCTGGACCTGGCCAAGATCAAATGGTGGCAAGTCTCCCGCGGCATTGTCCTGGACGAACCGGAAACCGCCACCCTGCAGATCAAGCCGTTCCCCCTGCCCGGCCTTGCGCAGCTTCCGGCGCGGATCGTGCTCAGCCAGTACCGCGGGTTGTTCTATCTCAACGCCTATCAGGACGCGCAGTACCAGCAGCGCATCTACAAGTCGCCGCCCTTGCCGCTGTTCAGCCCCGAGGAACTGCGGGCCTGCGTCTCGCCGGACGACCCGATCCAGGTCTCGGACAACTGGCCGCCCAGCAATCAACTCGAAGTCGGGCTGAGCCTGACGCCCTTGAGCTTCAACTGCATCAGCCCGGACTGGCAGCTCAGCCAGCGTTATCTGTTGATCGACCAGCGTTATCCACAACAGCCGATGCTGGCCATCAGTCACCGCCGCGACCTGACCCAGATGGACTTCACCCCATTGCAACCGATCGGTAGCGAGATCGAGCAACAGTGGCTGTATGCCCTGCAGCGCTTTCCCCAGTGGTTCCGCCCCTTCAGCAGCGGCACGGGGCCGATCACCTTCAATGCCTATTCGCCACCGGCCACGGCGGACGACGTCTGGACCCAGTTCCGTGAGCTCCACGAGCAACTGCGCAAAGCCAAGGACAAGGCGCCGGGCATCCGCCAGGTGGAAGGTTTCTTCGCCGCCCATGACTTTCGCACCATCGCCCAGGACCGCAGCGAGTACCCGGGCCTGCTCAACGACGTCGCCTACTGGAGCAGCGAGGCCGGCCAGTTGAAAACCGCCCGCCCCTGGCTGCTGGAGGTGCTGCGCCGGGAACCCGGGCGCATGCCGACCTACCTCAACCTGGCCGACCTGGACTGGGCCCAGTTCGAACAACGGCCGCTGGACAACATCCACCAGGGCCGTGCCATCGAGCGCTATCGGCTGTATTGCGGCATGCGCCTGCAACGCCAATTGAGCGTGCCGCCGCGGGTATTGCAGCGTTTGGGCCTGAAGTCCGCCAACCCACAGGCGTGCCAGGGCTTCTGGCCGCTGGTGGCCGCCGTGGACGCGGGCGACGACGCCGAAGTCCGGCGCTTGCTGGCCGGTGGCGTCAGCGGCGAAGTCATGGCTGATGACGGGCGCAGCGCGCTGCTGCACGCCCTGGACGCGCCAAACCTGGAGATCGCCCGACTGCTGCTGGCCCACGGCGCCCATACCAGCGGCCAGTACAACTGGAGCACCCTGGCCCTGCTGGCCATGGAGCGTGACCTCAAGGACAGCCCCGACCTGAGCCAGGGCGGGCGCCTGAAGTTCCTGCTGGAGGCCGGCGTCGCCATCGACGAGCAAAACAGCCGGGGCTACACCCCGCTGCTGCAACTGGCCGAGCAGAAGCGCAACCTCGAAGGCTTCACCTGGCTGCTGCAACACCCGCAGAACCTCGAACTGCGGACCGTGGATGACAACGAAACCGCACTGTACCGGGCCTTCTGGGGCAACAATTACGCGGCCATGAGGCTGCTGATAGATGCCGGCGCCAACCTCAACCTGAGCTACGGTCGTGGCACCTGCCATGACCAGCCCATGGGCCAGAGCCTGCTGATGTTCGTCGCCGACAAGACCTCCGCCGACGACAAGTCGCCCACTGTCAGCCAGCAGGAGACCCTGGACATGTTCACCCTGCTGCTGGAAAAAGGCGCCGATCCCGATGTCGGCCAGCGTTGCGAGAAAAAGGGTCGCGTCCTGCTGTTGGATATCATTGCCCGGAAAAAACGCGAGGACATGCTCCAGGTGCTGCAGCGCTTCATTCAAGTACCGTCCGCAAGCTGAACCCGCTGGCGCCCCGCAATGGGGTGCCGTGCTGCGTCAGGGGGGGGCGAATTTCGGTCAAACGTTTTGGCCATATCGATCCCCTTTTGGCCGCTCCTGCCGTTCTCCAAAAAGCCTGGCGCCGCAAGACTGTGAGCACCGAACCAGCCTGCGGAGAACAAGAAATGCTGACGATCTACTCGGACGATCACCACCTGCACCACGGCCGCTGCGAACTGATCGACGGGCAACTGATGCCCTGCTTCGAAATGCCGTCGCGCGCCGACCACGTGCTGGACCGCGTGAAATATCGCAACCTGGGCCCGGTCGAGGCGCCCAGGGACTTCGGCCTGGGGCCGATCGAACGCATCCACAGCCGCGCCTACCTGGACTTTTTCAAGGGCGCCTGGGACCGCTGGGCGGCCCAGGGCATCGACGGCGACCTGCTGCCCTACACCTGGCCGGCGCGCACCCTGCGCAGCGTGATCCCCACCAGCCTGCATGGCCAGCTCGGCTACTACAGCTTCGACGGCGGCGCGCCGATCACCGCCGGCACCTGGCAGGCGGCCTACAGCGCCGCGCAAGTCGCCCTGACCGCCCAGGCGGTGATCCAGCGCGGCGCGCGCAGTGCCTTCGCCCTGTGCCGGCCACCGGGACACCACGCCGCCGGCGACCTGATGGGCGGCTACTGCTACCTGAACAACGCGGCCATCGCCGCCCAGGCCTTCCTCGACCAGGGCCACAAGAAGGTCGCGATCCTCGACGTCGACTACCACCACGGCAACGGCACCCAGTCGATTTTCTACGCGCGCAACGACGTGCTGTTCACCTCGATCCACGGCCACCCGGAAGCCGAATTCCCGTTCTTCCTGGGTTATGCGGACGAGCTCGGCGAAGGCGCAGGGGTTGGCTTCAACTTCAACTACCCGCTGCCCGCCGGCAGCGGCTGGGACAGCTGGAGCGCGGTGCTGGAACAGGCCTGCGAGGAAATCCGCCGTTATGGCGCCGACATCGTGGTGGTGTCGCTGGGCGTGGACACCTTCAAGGACGACCCGATCTCGCAGTTCAAGCTCGACAGCCCGGACTACCTGGCCATGGGGCAACGCATCGCCGCCCTGGGCACGCCGACGCTGTTCGTCATGGAAGGCGGCTACGCGGTGGAAGAAATCGGCATCAACGCCGTGAACGTTCTCGAAGGCTTTCAAAGCGCCCAGTGAAGGAAACCCGCAACATGAACAGGCTCAAAAGCTACATCGCGCCCGCGCTCTGCGCGGCGCTGCTGGGCGGTGCCGCACAGGCTGAAGAACGTACCCTGCGTGTCTACAACTGGTTCGACTACATCACCCCCAAGGCCCTGGAAGACTTCAAGGCCGAGAACAGCCAGGTCAAGCTGATCTACGACATCTTCGACACCAACGAGGCGCTGGAGGCCAAGCTGCTGACCGGCAACTCCGGCTACGACGTGGTGGTACCGTCCAACGTGTTCCTCGCCAAGCAGATCGAGGCCGGGGTGTTCCAGCCGCTGGACCGCAGCAAGCTGCCGAACTGGAACCACCTCGATCCCAAGCTGATGAAGCTGATCGAAGCCAACGACCCGGGCAATAAGTTCGCCGTGCCCTACATGTACGGCACCATCCTGATCGGCTTCAACCCGGCCAAGGTCAAGGCCGCCCTCGGCGAGAACGCGCCGGTGGACAGCTGGGACCTGATCTTCAAGGAAGAGAACATCAGCAAGCTCAAGCAGTGCGGCGTGGCCCTGCTCGACTCGCCGTCGGAGATCCTGCCGCTGGCCCTGCAGCACCTGGGCCTGGACCCCAACAGCAAGCAGCCGGCGGACTACGCCAAGGCCGAAGCGCTGCTGCTGAAGATCCGCCCCTACGTCACCTACTTCCATTCGTCCAAGTACATGGCCGACATCGCCAACGGCGACATCTGCGTGGCGGTGGGGTATTCCGGCAGCTTCTCCCAGGCCGCCAACCGCGCCAAGGAAGCCAAGAACGGGGTGGTGGTGGACATGCGCCTGCCCAAGGAAGGGGCGCCGATCTGGTTCGACATGCTGGCGATCCCCAAAGGCGCGAAGAACCCGGACGATGCCTACACCTTCATCAACTACCTGCTGCAACCCAAGGTGATCGCCCCGGTCAGCGACTTCGTCGGCTACCCGAACCCGAACAAGGACGCCACCGAACTGGTCGATCCGGCGATCCGCAACAACCCCAACCTGTACCCGACCGACACGGCGATGAGCACGCTGTACACCTTGCAGCCGCTACCCCGCGACGCAGAACGGGCACGGACCCGGGCCTGGACCAAGATCAAGGCCGGGACCTGATCGCCCGGCGCCTGTCTGTAGGAGCGAGGCTTGCCCGCGATAGGGACGCCGNGTATCGGCTACACCGCGTTATCGTTCATCGCGGGCAAGCCTCGCTCCTACAGAAGCTAGAAGCTCAAGGTCGATTCAACACCCCGTCAGCCCTTGCGGCTGGCGTTCCTCGGCAAAGAACCACGGCCGCAGGCGCACGCCCACGCCGTTGCCGATAAAGGCCGCCACCAGCCACAACCAGCCGTGCAGGCTGCCGGAGGCGATGCCGCTGAAGTAGGCGCCGATGTTGCAACCGTAGGCCAGGCGCGAACCGTAGCCCAGCAGCAAACCACCGATCACCGCCGCCACCAGCGAACGCGCAGGAATCTTCAGGCTCGGCGCGAAACGCCCGGCCAGGCCCGCCGCCAGCAAGGCGCCGAAGACGATGCCGATATCCATCACGCTGGTGATGTCCTGCCACACCGGCGCGGCCAGGGCCTTGGCGTTCGCCGCGCCCTGCCAGAACACCCAGCCGCCGACATCCACCCCCAGCCCGCTGGCGACCTTGGCGCCCCACAGGGCAAACGCCGAGGTGATGCCCCAGGGCCGTCCGGCCAGGGCCAGGGTGGCGAAGTTCAGCAAGGCCAGGGCGACCGCGCCCCACACCAGCGGCCAGGGCCCGCGCAGCAGACGGCGCCAGCCTTGGTGCGCGCTGTCGAGCGGTGCTTCCAGCGCGCCGTGGCGGTTCTTTTCCAGGCGCACCGTGACCAGGGCAATCAAGGCGAACAGACCCAGGCTGAGCCCCAATGCCGGCGCCACACCGAAGCGCTGCACGATGGAAACCGGCGGCAGCGACGGCAAGGCAAACCACCAGTCCACATGGTGGGTGGCGATCAGCGAACCGCAGATGAAAAACAGCAGGGTCACCAGCATCCGTGCGTTACCGCCGCCCACGGTGAACAGCGTGCCGGACGCGCAACCGCCGCCCAGCTGCATGCCGATACCGAAGATGAACGCACCGACAATCACCGAGACCCCGGCCGGCGCCACCAGCCCCGTGACCGGCGAACCGAACAGACTGCCCGCGCCCAGGGCCGGGAAGAACAGCAGCACCGCCAGCGCCAGCATGACCATCTGCGCCCGCAGGCCGGCGCCGCGACGATCGCGGATGAACACCCGCCAGGCCGAAGTGAAACCAAAGGCCGCGTGATACAGGGTCAGGCCCAGGGCCGCGCCCAGCAGCAACAGCCACACCTGGCGCGAGCCGACCTGGGCCTGCAGGAATACAGCGCCGGCCAGCAGCGCGATCAAAGCGAACAAGGGCGCACCGAACTTGCGTTCGGGCACCGCGGAAAGAGTCAGGCTCATAAGGGTTCTCGGCAAAGACAATGGCCGCGAGTATAGCCGTCACACGCCCCAGGCCCGACGCAGACGCTCCAGGGCACAGGCGATAGCGGCCTCGGGCACCGCGGCGAAGCCCAGCACCAGCCCCGCGCGCTGGTCCTGCGGCAGCGGTGAATCCGGCAGCCAGTAGTTGCTCAGGCCATTGATCTCGACATCCACCGCCGCGGCCTGCGCCACCAGTTCCTGCTCCCGGGCCAGGCTGTCCACCGGGATCGTCAGGTGCAGGCCCGCCGCCACGTTCGGCAACTTGCCTACTCCGGGGATATCCACAGGCCAGCCGGCCAATAAGGCATCGCGCCGGCTCAAGGCGGCGCGGCGCATGCGCCGGATATGCCGCTGGAAATGCCCGGCGGCCATGAATTCGGCCATCACCGCCTGGGTGCTGACCTCGGAGTGGCGCACATCCACCGCCCGGCGCTGGGCGAAGGGCTGCACCAGCGCCGGCGGCAACACCAGGTAACCCAGGCGCAAGGCCGGGAACGCGACCTTGCCGAAGGTACCGACGTACAGCACCCGACCCTGCCGGTCGAGGGCCGCCAAGGGTGCCAGCGGTGCCCCGCTGTAGCGGTACTCGCCGTCATAGTCGTCCTCGACTATCCAGCCGTTGCTGCGCTCGGCCCAGGCCAGCAGTTCCAGGCGCCGGGCCAGGCTCAGGGTCACCCCGGTGGGGTACTGGTGGGACGGCGTGACATAGGCCAGGCGGCAATCGCTCAGGCCCGCCAGGGCTGCACAGTCGAAGCCCTCGTTATCCACCGCCACCCCGTGCAGGCGTGCGCCGGCAATCGCGAAGGCATGCCCCGCCGCCCGATAGCCGGGGTTTTCCACAGCCACGCCGTCGCCGGGGTTCACCAGCAACTGTGCACAAAGGCTTATGCCCTGTTGTGCACCACTGGTGATCACAATTTGTTCAGCGCTGCACTGCATGCCGCGTGAACTGCGCAGGTAGGCCGCGATCAATCCGCGCAGACGTTCTTCGCCGGCCGAATCGCCATAACACAGCTGGCCCAGATCCGGCTTGCGCCAGAAAGCCGCATTCAGCTTGGCCCAGACCTCGAACGGAAACAGATCGAAGGCCGGAATCCCCACCCGAAAAGCCCGTGGCGGACCGCTTTGCGGGGTCGACAAATGATGCTGTTCGACCCGCTCCAACGCCTCGCTGTGGATAACTTTACTGGATGTAATCCCAGGTAAATTCGCGCTTTTTGTGGATAACCCTGTGGGTAAGCCTGGTGATAACCCTGTGGATACTTTTGTGGATAAATTTTTCACCGCCTTTTTGATTGGCAACCGGCTCTCGGGCAATTGCGCCACATAGGTGCCGTCGCCGACCCGGCCTTCGATAAAACCTTCGGCGTACAGCTGGTCGTAGGCACGCACCACGCTGTTGCGGGAAATCTCCAGGGCCGCCGCCAGGTCGCGGCTGGCCGGCAGCCGCGTGCCGCTGGCCAGCCGGCCGTCCAGCACCCGCTGGCGCAACGCCTGGTACAGCTGGCGGCTGAGGCCCTGACCGCGGTCCAGCTCGATACCGGCGGGGTTGAAGGAAAGCGGCAATGTCGGGCTGTTCATGGGCTTGCCCCTCTGAGCGACGGGAAAGAGCGATCAAATGGACCTATGAAAATGACCAAAGATGGCTCTTACAACAGACCAATAGCCTGCCTAGGATGCAGCCATTCGCCAAGGATATTTTTCCATGTACCTACCCCGCGCTTTCGCCGAAGAAGACCTGCCCACCCTGCACCAGCTGATCGGGGAAACCCGCCTGGCCACCCTGGTGACCTACGGGGAACGCGGCCTGCAGGCCAATCACCTGCCGCTGTTGTTCGCCCCGGACCAGGGCCCGTACGGCACCCTCTACGGCCATCTGGCCAGGGCCAACCCGCAATGGCAGGAACTGGCCAACGGCGCCGAGGCGCTGCTGATCTTCCAGGGCGCCGAGGCCTACGTCAGCCCGTCGCTGTACCCGAGCAAGGCCGAGCACGGCAAAGTGGTGCCGACCTGGAACTACGTGAGCGTGCATGCCTATGGCGTGGCCGAGGTGTTCCATGAGCCGCAGCGCATCCGCGAAGTGGTCAGCGCCCTGACCAACCAGCATGAAGCCGGCCGCGCCAGCCCCTGGAAATTCGAGGACGCCCCCGCCGAGTTCATGGACAGCATGCTGCGCGCCATCGTCGGTTTCGCCCTGCCGATCCAGCGCCTGGAGGGCAAACGCAAACTCAGCCAGAACCGCACCGCCGCCGACATCGACGGCGTGCGCGACGGATTGGCCACCAGCGCCGATCCCCATGACCAGAGCATTTCCCAACTGATGCGCCAGGAGCAGCCATGAGCCAGATCCAGATCCGTCCCGTCACCGCCAATGATCACGCAACCTGGCTGCCGCTGTGGCAGGCCTACCTGCGGTTCTACGACACCGAGCTGGCCGATGCGGTCACCCGCAGCACCTGGCAGCGCTTCCTCGATGCCGCCGAGCCGACCCACGCCGCCCTGGCCTGGGACGGCGAGCAGGCGGTGGGCATGGTGCATTTCATCTACCACCGCTCCAACTGGAGCATCGAGAATTCCTGCTACCTGCAGGATCTACTGGTGATCCCGGAGCAACGCGGCACCGGCGTCGGTCGCCAACTGATCGAATTCGTCTACGCCACCGCCAAGGCCGACGGCTGCTGCAAGGTCCACTGGCTGACCCACGAAACCAATGCCACCGCCATCCAGCTCTACGAACGGATTGCCGAACGCCCGGGTTTCATTCAATTTCGCAAAGCCCTTTAAGCGTTCAAGGAGATTCCCATGCCGACCTCACTCGCCGACTGGCAAGGCGTGCCGCCGCCGTCGACCACCCTGCTCGAAGGGCGCTTCATCCGCCTGGAAAAACTCGACCCGGCGCGCCACGCCGACGACCTGTGGCAAGCCTTCCAGGGCCCGGGCGCCGACCCCAAGCTGTGGGACTACCTGCCCTACGGCCCCTTTACCGAACGCAGCGCCTTCAATGACTGGCTGAACAACCACGCGACCAACAGCGACCCGTATTTCTTCAGCGTGATCGACCGGGCCAGCGGCCAGGTGCAGGGCTTGCTCAGCCTGATGTCGATCGTCCCGGCCCAGGGCCGCATCGAGATCGGCCACGTCACCTTCGGCGCGCCCATGCAGCGTTCGCCCAAGAGCACCGAAGCGGTGTACCTGCTGGCCAAGGAAGCCTTCGCCCTGGGTTATCGCCGCCTGGAATGGAAGTGCAACAACGCCAACGCCCGCTCGCGTTATGCGGCCGAGCGCCTGGGCTTCAGCTTCGAGGGGGTGTTCCGCCAGCACATGGTGGTCAAGGGCCAGAACCGCGATACCGCCTGGTATTCGATCCTCGATTCCGAGTGGCCGAAGGTCGGCGCGGGGTTCGAGCGCTGGTTGAGCGAGGACAACCAGAGCGGTTCGGGGCAGGTGAAGGGGTTGGTGGAGTGCCGGGGGTAACGCCCTTGTCCCGTGGTGTTTGATCTGACGTCATCGCGGGCAAGCCTCGCTCCTACAAGGCCGGGTGCTGAACCTGTAGGAGCGGCCGGTCGACGCTCGATTGCCCGCGATGCTTTTAAGCCAGCTTCTGCGCCAGCACGGCGATGTGCTCCGGCCCGATACCGCAGCAACCGCCCAGGTGGCTGGCGCCGCGTTGCCGCCAGTCGGCCGCCCACTGCAGGTAACCCGGCGGGTCGAGGTCTTCACGCAACGGATCGAGGCCATCGTTGGCCGTGGCTTCCTTCGGTTGCGGCGGGAAGGCGTTGGCGTAGGCGCCGATATGGATCTTCACCCCCAGCCGCTCGAAGGTTGCCCGCGCCGCGTCGATCGCCGCGCCTATCACTTCCGGCTGGCTGCAGTTGAACAGCAGGGTTTCCACCCCCAGTTCGGCGGCCACCGCCGCCGCGTCCGCCACCGGCTCGCCGGAGCGCAAGCGCGGCACCTCGTCAGGGTTCTCATCGTGCAAGGTGAACGATAGCCAGAAGGCCTTGCCGTCCTTGGGCAGGCCGGCATGGATCGCCCGCGCCTCGACCGTGGAGCTCTGGGTTTCCGCCAGCCACAGGTCGACATGGGGGGACAGGCCGTTGACCAGCGGGGCCAGCAACTCCGCGGCGCGGTCGGCCTCGAACAAGTCCGGGCGGTAGGAGCCGAACAGCGGCGGCAGCGAACCGGCGACCCGCACCGGCTTGCCGGAAGCCTGGACCGCTCGCCGCGCCAGCTCACCGGCCAAGGCCGCCAGCGCCTGCCCTTCTGCGGCAAACCGCGCTTCGCCGATGTGGAACGGCACCACCGCGTAGCTGTTGCTGGTGATGACATTGGCACCGCTTTCGATATAAGCCGCATGCACCGCTTCCACCGCCTGCGGCGCTTCACTCAGGGCCAGCGCCGACCACTCGGGCTGCCTGAATGGCGCCCCGCGGCGTTGCAGTTCACGACCCATGCCGCCATCCAGAATTACCCTGCTGTCTGCGCCCATATGCTCTTTACTCATATGCTTATGAAAATAACTCACTATCTGAGTCGTTCTTATAACTATTTAATACGCACCATTCGGTTAATAACAACCTTTTTTCTGCTCGGGACTTCCATGAATTTTAAACCGCTGCTGGCCCTCGGCCTGACGATTCTCGCTGCCTCCAGCCAGGCCTTTGCCGGCGCTACCCTGGACCGTATCGAACAGAAAAAAGAGTTGGTGGGCGTACTGATGGAAAGCTACCCGCCCTTCTCCTTCCTCAACGATCAGAACCAGCTCGACGGCTTCGACGTCGACGTGGCCAAGGCCGTGGCTGACAGACTGGGGGTGAAGCTGCGCCTGGAAACGCCGTCCTGGGACGTGATCGCCGCCGGCCGCTGGAGCGGTCGCTACGACATCTGCATCTGCTCCATGACCCCGAGCAAGGCCCGCGCCGAGGTCTTCGACTTTCCGGTGCAGTACTACGCCTCGCCGGCGGTGATCGTGGTCAACGCCAAGGACCAGCGCATCCACGGCGCCAAGGACCTGAGCGACAAGAAGGTCGGCCTGACCAGCGCTTCCAGCTACGAGAGTTACCTGAACAAGAACCTGGTGATCGAGGGCGCCGAGGACACCCAGCTGCAGTACCCGTTCGACAACGTGCAGATCGCCCCGTACGACACCGACAACGTGGCCTTCCAGGACCTCGGCCTGGGCGCTGGCGTGCGCCTGGACGCGATCCTCACCAACCTGGTGACCGCCCAGCCGCGCCTGGCCCAGGACCCGCGCTTCAAGCTCGCCGGCGAGCCACTGTACGCCGAGCCCAACTCGGTGGCCATCGAGAAAGGCGACGCCCAGTGGCATGCCAAGGTCCGTGAAGTGTTCGCCCAGCTGAAGCAGGACGGCACCCTGAGCAAGCTCTCGCAGAAATGGATCGGCGCCGACATCAGCCAATGACTTCTTTTTCCCAACCACCTCGGCCACCACAAACGCTGGCCGAGCCGCCGCTCAAACGCCTCTTCGGTTTCCGCACCCGCCTGTACCTGACCTGGGCGGTGCTATTCGGCCTGTTCGCCAGTTTCTTCCTGAGCTTCGACCTGAAGTTCTCGATCATCCTCGACAAGCTGCCCAACCTGCTCGGGGTGACCCTGGCCCCCAACGGCTTTCTGCAAGGCGCGGCGCTGACCCTGTTCCTCTGCCTCTGCTCGATCGCGCTGTCGTCGCTGCTGGGCTTCGTCACCGCCCTCGCCCGGCTGTCGAAAAGCGCCGTGGCCTTTGGCATCGCCAGCTTCTACGCCTCGTTCTTTCGCGGCACGCCGCTGTTGATCCAGATCCTGCTGATCTACCTCGGCCTGCCGCAGCTGGGCGTGGTGCCGGGCGCCATCGCCGCGGGGATCATCGCCCTGTCGCTGAACTACGGCGCCTACCTCAGCGAGATCTTCCGCGCCGGCATCCTCGGCGTGCCCCACGGCCAGCGCGAAGCCTCCCTGGCGCTGGGCATGCGCGACAGCGTGATCTTCTGGCGCGTGACCCTGCCGCAAGCCATGCGCACCATCATTCCGCCGGCCACCAACCAGTTCATCTCGATGCTCAAGGATTCGTCGCTGATCTCGGTGATGGGCGTCTGGGAAGTGATGTTCCTGGCCCAGTCCTATGGCCGCTCCAGCTACCGCTACATCGAAATGCTCAGCACCGCGGCGATCATCTACTGGCTGCTGTCGATCGGCCTGGAACTGATCCAGGCGCGGATGGAAAGGCATTACGGCAAGGCTTACGCCCAGCGCGGTTGAAGCTCAGTTGAGCGCCGAGGGCCCGGGTATGCCCGGGCCCTTTTCCAGGCGCTCCAGATCATTGAGCAGCGAGCGGGCGCGACTGGCTTTCTGCACATTCACCACCCCCATCTGCAAACCGAAGGGCTTGAACACCGCGTTCAGCGACTTGAGGGTCGGATTGCCGTCACCGTGTTCGATGTGGATCAGGGTGCGCAGGGAAATCCGGCACATCCTGGCGAACTGGCTCTGGTGCAGCCCCGTGACTTCGGTGCGCAGGCGCCTGACCGCATCGCCCAGCGGCAAACGGCCGGCAGCCAGCTCCTGCTGGATGTTGTCGATCAGCGCGCCGCGCTCTTCCAGGGTTGTAGTCATCGCAGTCCCCACTCCTGCAGGCGCCGGTCCAAGTGGCGCAAGTGAATGCGCGGGTGATTCAGGGTGGCATCGGGCAAGCCACTGGCGCTCAACAGGTCCGGCAGGGCCCGCAGCCGTTCGGCATCCTCCCGCAGGCGCGCCAGGGCGGCTTCAGGGTCGATCAGCGGCTTCAGGCTCGCGCACACCAGGCGCCAGTCCACGTCACCCGCCACCTCCATGCGCCCGGGCCATTTGATGGTCCGGGTAATGCCCTCGTCGTCCATGACCATGGGCGCCAGATCGTAGATTGGCGCCAGTTGCACCGCAGCTTCGGTGCGGATGATCGAGATGTTGTGTCCATGGTTGGACGAGTTGCCGAGGATCTTGTTGAGCAGATCCCGGCGCAGGTAATCCGCCACCAGCTCGGGGATCGACGACTCCTGGCCCGTGGACCGCCACAACTCGGCAAGAATCCCCAACACCTCGGTGTGCCGCATTCCCTGTCCATGGCCCACCAGCCCCGCCAGGGAATAGATCGACTCCACCGCCAGGCGCTCGACACCCGCCTGCGTCACCCGGCGGTCAAAGCGCTGCATCCAGAGGCTGGGCCTGGGCCCCTCTTCCAGGGCCAGGCCCTCGGCCGGCAGCGTATCGATGCCCAGTTGCTGCAGCGCCCGGTAATAGTGGAACTCGCTCCTGAGGATGTCGCCGGCATTCTGCGTGGCCGGGTTACGCGGGAACTTCACCCACCAGTGGCGCGCCGCCGAGACATCGTCGAGCAGTGCGTCGGGGTACAGCAGGCCCTCAGGGTTCTGTGTCAGCAACAGCCTGGGGGCCTGGTCACCGATGCTCGCGGTACCGCCGAAAGCCACGCCCTGCTCATGGGCGTACTCGAGAAAGCGG
Source organism: Pseudomonas sp. SBT1-2 (assembly GCF_028640875.1). Classification (NCBI taxonomy): domain Bacteria; kingdom Pseudomonadati; phylum Pseudomonadota; class Gammaproteobacteria; order Pseudomonadales; family Pseudomonadaceae; genus Pseudomonas; species Pseudomonas sp. SBT1-2. The sequence goes on from NZ_JAQZAA010000076.1 coordinate 98,005, forward strand.
TTATCGAGGGCGATCACCTGGTCCTGGGAAAACCCCAGCGCCGGACGCCGGCGCAACCCCGTCAGCGACTCCTTGATCCGCAGGTTGCCGAGGGGCGCCGCCGTGGAGCGGGCCAACAGGAACAATTCGACGCCCATGCCGTCCGGCCGCTCGTGGCCAATCTGGCGCAGCAGGAAGCGCCCGGCCGCCGCTGTCGGGGCAAGGTCATAGAGAAAGGCCGGGGCCCGATCTTCGCGCCAAGGCTCCCAGCCCAGGGGAATCTGCGCACTGACCGACCTGGCCAGCGGACTGCCAACAGCCTCCAGGTTATCCACCAGGTACTGCTGCACATAACCAAAACTGCAGGGGCTGGCGAAGCCCTGTTCAGGCCTGTCGAAGGTCAGGGTCATGGCGTCGCTCCACGCCCCTGCGCGGTAGAGCTGCAACGTCAGCCGAAGCACTGTATCACCTGCAATTTGATGCACTTTCAATGAGCCGTATGGCAATTGCGTGCATTCTAATGCAGATAGATTAATTTCAGGATGAAATAAGTGTATTAAATTGCACTTAAATAGCCCCTCCCAAAGGCTGAAAATACCCCCTCAGGCGGCTTGCGGCGGCACGCCGGACTGTTCCGCCAGCGCCTGGCAACAGGCAAAAAAAAGGTTCTTCACGGAATACCGGGAAAGACGCTCTTGATCTTCATGAAAAAGAATTCGCTATCCCGGTAACCGTACGCCATTCGTT